>JAJDNV010000197.1 GCA_022340545.1 Acidobacteriota bacterium
CGGCCGGGGCGCTCTACCGGCTCGGCCTCGCGCTCCTGGACCTGGACGAGCCCACCGAGGTGCTCCTACGCAGCGACGAGTGGGTCTTCGGCCCGCAGGCCGAGTACGAGCGTGTCGGGGACGTGGCCGACGTCGTCTTTCCGTGCGGCGCCACCGTCGCTCTCGACGGGGACACGCTGCACCTCTACTACGGAGGGGCGGACACCGTCCTGTGTCTCGCCACCGCCAGCCTGCACGAGCTGCTGAGCTGGCTGAAGGACCACGGGCGCCCGGGAGGCGTCGCACGCGATGAGTGACCCGATCGTCATGATTTCGAGCTACCCGCCGCGGCTCTGTGGCATCGGGACCTTCTGCGAAGAGGCCCGGGAGTTCATCCAGAAACGCCATCCCGAGCGAGATGTGTTGGTGATCAGCCACACCGACGGGGCGGGCAACGGCGTCTTCCCCATCATGGACTTGACGAGCAGCGGCTGGTGGACACAAGTCGCGGAGAAGGTTCGTGAGCTGCGTCCACACGCGGTCCACATCCAGCACGAATACGGGCTGTACGAGTTCGTCGACAGCCGGGGCCATGGCGACGGAAACGCGGGCTTTCTGAGCCTTCTGGATGCCATCTCCGATTGGCCAATCGTGGTGGAGCCCCACACCGTTCACGGCCGGATGCGCGACCCCGAGGCCGACTTCGTCTACGCGCTGTGCCAGCGCGCCCACGTGGTGCTCTTCAAGTGTCACTACCAGAAGTGGCGTCTCGACTGGACCTTTCCGGGCCGGGGCTGGAACACCCCGCGCAACATCCTCGTCGTCCCCCACGGCGCCCGGCCCGACCGGCACTGGGGACCGGGCGAGATCCCGGCGCTCCGGCACGAGCTGGGGCTCGACCGGGTCCCCCACCTCAGCTCTCACCTCGTCGGCCTGATCGGCTGGATCCAGTCCAACAAGCGCTGGGACATCCTGACCTCGATGTGGGAGGAGATCGCCACCGAGCTCCGGGACCGCACCGGCCAGGAGTGGGACCTCCTCGCCGCCGGTACGATGCGCGATCCCGCCCACCGCGAGGAGTACGAGCGCTGGAAGAACGAGGTGCAGCTCCTGGAGCAGAAGGGGCTCGCGCACTACTACGAGTTCGTCCCGCGTGGCGAGATCTACTACAAGACGATGGCGGTGTGTGACTTCATCGTCCTGCCCTCGACCGACGAGACGCAATCCGGCACCCTCGCCCGCATCATCGCCCTCAACAAGCCCTTCCTCACGACCGCGCCGATGGAGGGCCTCACCGCACAGACGCTCGAGAGCGAGGGGGGATTCCTCTTCACAACGAAGGAGATGCTTCGGCGCAAGTTGATCCGCCTGGCCAGCGACGAGCACCTCCGCCACGAGCTGGGCGACAACCTCCGTCGCTACCTCGACACCGTCGTGTCCTGGGACGTCGTCACCGGTCAATACGACGAGGCGTACACGCTGGCCCGGGAGGCGGTGCGGTCCGGAAGGCCGGTCGAGCTCCCCGCGGAGTTCTGAGGGCTGGCTTCCGCGTGATGCCTCTCGCGCTCGGGGCGGGGCGGGGCGGCGGAATCGCTCGGGCTGACGCTCCGGCCTGGCGCGGCGGTACAATCGGGAGCCACGGGACTGACACGGCCGCGCGCGCGGCCATCGTGATTCCCCATGCGAATCGCCGAGCTGCACCCGTGGCGTGTGTCGACGCAGGAGGCGCGGGAGATCCAGCATTCCTTGCGCTCACGCCTGCGGCTCGAGCCGCTGCGGCGGGAGGTCCGGCTGGTCGCCGCGGCCGACGTCGCCTACTCGCGACCGACGCACCGCATGCACGCCGCGGTGGTCGTCGTCCGCCTGCCGGGCTTCGAGGTCGTCGAGACGACGACCGCGTCCCAGCTCGCGCGCTTCCCGTACATTCCAGGTCTCTTCAGCTTCCGCGAGGTGCCGCCGCTGGTCGGCGCCTTTGCCCGGCTCAAGAGCCGCCCGGACGCCGTCCTCTTCGACGGCCAGGGACTCGCCCATCCCCGTCGCCTCGGGCTCGCGTGCCACGCCGGGCTGCTGCTCGCGACACCCACCGTCGGGTGCGCGAAGTCGCGCCTCGTGGGCGAGCACGGACCCGTGCCCGCCCGGCGCGGCGGGCGAGCGGAGCTCGTGCACGAAGGCGAGGTCGTCGGCGCGGTCGTTCGGACGCGGACCAGGGTGTCGCCGGTATTCGTCTCCCCGGGGCACCTCATGGATGTCGACTCGGCGGTGGATCTGGTGCTGCGGGCGACGGGGCGTTTCCGGATCCCGGAGCCCCTGCGGCTGGCGCACCACACGACCACGACGTTGATGCGGGAGAGGGATCCTCGGCTGGCTCCGCCCCGGACTCGACGCTATGCCAACTTCCGGAAGGCGGTTCAGGGACGACCATGAGCTCACTGCGTCTGTTTCGTGGAGTGCTGCTGACCTTCGCGCTGCTGGCCCCGGGCTGTGGCCAGTCCGGATCGGAGCCCTCACCGGTCGCGGACTGGGTCTACCGCCCGCCCGAGCAGGTGGGCGACGGGTGGGAGACGGCGTCGCTCGAGGCGGTGGGCATCGATCCGGGACCCCTCGCCTCCCTCATGAACACCCTGCGCCGGCGGAGCAACCACCGGGTGCACGGCATCGTGATCGTCAGGCACGGGCGGCTCGTGCTCGAGGAGTACTTCGATGGACTCACACACCCGACGTTCGGGGAGGAGCCGATCTCCTTCAGCCGGGAGACGGCGCACTGCCTGTCGTCGGTCGCCAAGAGCTTCACCGCGACGCTGCTCGGGCTCGCCATCGACCGCGGCTTCATCGTGAACGAACGACAGAGTGTCTTCGACTTCTTCCCCGAGCTGCTGGACCTCGAGGTCGGCCTGCGGCGAGACATCACGCTGGAGCACCTGGTCACCATGACCTCCGGCCTGGAGTGGGACGAGACCTCCCGTTCGCTGCGCGATCCGTTGAACGACCTGACCGCCTGGCTGACCCTCACCCGAACGACCACTCAAGATCCGGTCCGGGCGGTGCTCGAGAAGCCGATGGTGGCCGCGCCGGGAACGCTCTACCGCTACGGTGGAGGCAACACGAACGTCCTCGGCAAGGCGATCCAGAACGCGGTCGGCCAGCGCCTGGACGGCTTCGCCCGGGACGCCCTGTTCGCACCGCTGGGCATCGAGTCGGTCTGGTGGTGGGTCCTGCGCGACGACTTCGTCTACGCCTCCGGCGACATCACCCTTCGGCCGCGGGACATGGCGAAGTTCGGGCTGATGTACCTGAACGGAGGAGTGTGGGACGGACAGAGGGTCCTGTCACCGGAGTGGGTCGACGCGTCGGCCTCGGCCTACACCACGATTCCAGTGTCCGACCCTCACCACGGACAGAGCGGCTTCGCGGGCTACAGCTACGGCTGGTGGATCAAGAGCGACGACTACGGCCGGGGGGTCTACGAGGCGGCGGGCTGGGGTGGCCAGACGATCACCGTCCTCCCGGAGCTCGACATGGTCGTGATCTTCACCGGCGGCTCCTACTGGGAGGCTCCTGTCCTCAGTCCTCACCAGATGATGCTCCGCTACGTGCTTCCCGCGGTCGGGCAGGCGGCGGCCTCGTCTCAGTGAACGGCGGGGTCACCCGCCGCGAGTGAGCGGATCACCTCCGCCAGCTTCAGGAGCCGATCCAGCGAGAGCTCGGACGCGGCCAGCTTGTCGCGACACGAGGGGCACAGGTCGCTCCCCTCGAGCAGGGCGGCGATGTCGGCGGGGGTCCGGGAGAAGTCGAAGAGGCAACCCCGGGTCTCCACGTGCCCGATGCGCTCCGGCTCGTAGCCGGGGCCGAGGAGGTGGAGCCCGTAGAAGACGATCTCCGCGGCCACCAGGGCCTGGGGGCACTCGGCCAGCGTCCCCTCGAGGCCGGCCAGGGAGACCACCGCGGTCCGGCGGTCCTCGTCCCAGTGCGAAGACCTCCCGTCGGCGAGGGGGCGGGCGGTGAAGACGAGGCGCACCCGGGCCTCCGGAACCGTCCGCACCGCGGTGACGGTGAGATCCTCCTCCTCCTCCGGGGTGAGGGCGGCGTCGGGGCCAGCCTCGTCGTCGGCGTCGGAGAGACGCCCGTCGAGGATCATGTCTCCGAAGAGCTCGGGGTCGGCGGCGGCCAGGGGCAGCACCGCGGCGTCGACGAGGCTCCGGATCCCGCTCACCGGCATGAGGACGAAGTTGCGCGTCGCCCCGTCGTCGCGGTCGCGCAGGACGGGCCGCGAGCTGAGGGTCCCGGAGGCCGACGCGTAGCCGCGCTTGCGGGCCAGCGAGTCCATCTCGCGCGCGACCTCGTCGATCTGCAGCCGGAGGGTCCCGAGGGTGCCCAGCGTGGCCGGGTCGTCGCCGGCGTAGCGGCTGATGTCCTGGGCCGTCTTCTGGATGACGCGACGGGCCCCCGCGTAGTCCCCGGCCCGGTTGCGCTCGAGGGCCTCCTGGTAGGCGCGGGCCGCGGTGAGGGCAGCGACCCGCCGGTCGACCGCGCGGTCCCGGTCCTGCTTCCTGTTCGCGGCCTCGTCCGCCCAGTGGAAGGGAAGGCTCCCCCTCGCCCCCTCGAGGACGCCGTCCCGGTCCACGACCGTGATCCCGACCTCACGCATGCCGCCGATCTCGCCCCCGGGGAAGACCACCCGCAGGACGGCGTCGATGCTCTGCCCGGCGAAGAGGGAGCCGATCTCGACCCTCCACTCGCCGCCGTCGAGCTGCCGGCACGGGTAGCCGTTCAGGGAGTCGAGCGTCACCCCCTCCCCGGTCTCGACGACGAGGGCCACGTCACGAGCCGTCACATGCAGCGTCTCCCCCACCTCGCCGGCGATGAACTCGGGGATCTGCGCCGCGCTCTCGATGAAGTGGAAATTGCCGCGGCCCGCCTCGGCCATGCGGTGGAGGAGCTTCTCGTCGAAGTCGGCCCCCAGGCCGAAGGTGGACGTGGCGACCCGTCGGTCGCGGAGGTCGCTGGCGTGCCGCACGATGTCGGCCTCGTCGGTGATCCCGTGGTTCGCCAGGCCGTCCGTGAGGAGGAGGCACCGCCCCACCGCGTCGTCGGCCAGGTGGCTCTCCACCTGCGCACACCCCCGGAGCCAGCCCTCGCACAGGTCGGTGGCCCCCCGCGGCTCGATGCCCCTGACCGCAGCGGCCGCGGCCTTCCGCGCCTCGCGCGTGGCCGCGGTGGACGGGACCACGACGTCGATCCGATCGTCATACGCCACGACCGAGAAGCGGTCCCGGTCGGACAACGAGCGGATCCCCTGGAGCACCGCCTTCCGCGCCCTCTCGATCTTCCCCTCCTCCTCCATGGAGCCGGAGCGATCGAGGACGAAGGCGAGGTTCACCGGGAGGCGCTTCTGGCCCTTCGTCGTGCCCGGGGCCTGGAGCCGGAGACGGATGAATCGGCGGCTGCTCTCGTCGGCGCGGATGAGTCGACGGTCGGCACGGACCGAGAGATCCACGGCAAGTGCAGTCGGCCGGTCTGTCACGCCTCCTCCCCGAGCACGCTCGCGCCTCCTCGGGGGAACAGTGTACAGCACGCGCGAAAGTGCCCACCTCGGCCGCGCACGGCGACCACTCGCGCCGCGGGCATGGGCTGCGCCGTCAGAGCTTTCCGGCCTCCGCGGGGATAGACTGACCGAGGACGTCCTTCCGTCATGCCCGGCACTCCCCCGCTCCGCGGCTTCGTTCTTCAACCGACGTACCGCGTCGAGTCCGGGCGACCCGTCGTCCACCTCTACGGGCGGCTCGAGGACGGCCGGACGTTCCTGGTGCGCGACGGCCGCCTGGTCCCGCACTTCTACGTGGAGGCGAGGGACGCCGCCCACGCCCGCGAGCGCGGGGCGCGGCGCCAGGTGGAGACGGACCGGGTGACGCTGGTGGGTCAGCCCGCGGTCCGCGTGGAGGTCCCCACGCCCTCGGACACGCCACCACTGCGCGAGAGGCTGGGCCGGGCCGGGATCGCCACCTACGAGGCCGACGTGCGCTTCGCGATGAGGTACCTCATCGACCACGGCGTCCGCGGCTCGGTCGAGATTCGCGGGCAGGGCCACGCACGTTCGGGGGTGGGGGTCGTCTTCGACGATCCCGAGATCGGACCGGCGGACTGGACGCCCCGCCTCGGAGTCCTCTCCTTCGACATCGAGACCGACCCGCAGGTCCGGCGGCTGCTCTCGATCGCGATCCACGGGTGCGGGGTCACGGAGGTCCTGCTCCTCACGCCGCCCGGCACGAGCTGCCCGGACGGGGCGCGGCCCTTCCCCACCGAGAAGGAGCTCCTGGCCGGGTTCTGTGAGCGCGTGCGCGAGATCGACCCCGACGTGATCACGGGGTGGAACGTGATCGAGTTCGATCTCGCCGTGCTTCAACGCCTCGGGGGCCCCCTCGGGGTGCCGCTGGAGATGGGGCGCGGCCCGGGAGCGCTCCGCCTCCGGTCGACGGGCTCGGCCCGCGGGCTCCGTGAGGCCCTCGTTCCCGGCCGGGTGGTCCTCGACGGGATCCCGCTCCTGCGGGGCGCGTTCGTCCGGATGGAGGACTGGAGCCTCGACGCCGTGGCCCGCGAGATCCTCGGCGAGGGCAAGACCCTCACCGGCCGCGGGAGGGGCGAGGAGATCCTGCGCCTCTTCCATGAAGACCGCGAGCGCCTCGTCGAGTACAACCGCACCGACGCGCGGCTGGCCCTCGAGATCCTGGAGCGTCTCCATCTGGTGGAGCTGGCGGTCGAGCGGAGCCGGCTGACCGGGCTGCCCCTCGACCGGGTCTCCTCCTCGATCGCCGCCTTCGACTTCCTCTACCTGTCCGAGCTGGGGCGGCGCGGGATCGTGGCGCCGAGCGTCGGCGCGTTGGACACCGAGCCGGAGCCGCAGGGGGGCGGGCACGTCCTCGAGCCGCTGCCCGGGCTCTACTCCAACGTGATCGTGCTCGATTTCAAGAGCCTCTACCCCAGCCTCATCCGGACGTTCCAGATCGACCCGCTGAACCTGATTCGCCCGGGCACGGGGGAGGCGCGGGACGAGGCCGATCCGATCGTGGCGCCGAGCGGGGCCGCCTTCGCGCGCCGGAGGGGGATCCTCACCGAGATGCTCGACGAGATCATGCCCCGGCGCGAGGCGGCGAGGCGAGCCGGGGACAAGGTGACGGCCCACGCGATCAAGATCTTGATGAACTCCTTCTACGGAGTCCTGGGGACGCCGGCCTGCCGCTTCTACGACCCCCGCCTGGCCAACGCGATCACGAGCTTCGGGCGCGAGGTCCTCCTCTGGTGCAAGGAGAGGGCCGAGGTCGAGGGACGCCGCGTGCTCTACGGCGACACCGACAGCCTGTTCGTGGAGTCAGGGGCGGGTGCGGCCGAGGCGGCCCGGCAGCTCGGCGAGACGCTCGCCGACGAGCTGACCCGGGACCTCACCGCGCACATCTCCCGTCGCTGGCGCGTCACGAGCCGCCTCGAGCTGGAGTTCGACCGGCTCTACCGGCGACTGTGCCTCCCGGCCGTGCGCCGCGGAACCGCCGGGGCCCGCAAGCGCTACGCGGGGCTGGTCGAGGACGGGCGGGTCGTCTTCACCGGGATGGAGGCAGTGCGCGGGGACTGGACGGACCTTGCCCGGGAGGTCCAGAGAGAGCTCTACGGAAGGCTCTTCCGCGGGCAGCCGATGGAGGAGTACCTGCGGCAGGTGGTGGCGGACCTCCGCGCCGGGCTTCACGACGACCGCCTCGTCTACCGCAAGTCGCTCCGCAAGCCGCCGGAGGAGTACACGACCACGACACCGCCCCACGTGGCGGCGGCGCGCAAGATCCCGGGCAAGCGCCGGGGACGCGTGGCCTACGTCATCACGACCGCCGGCCCGGAGCCCGCCGAGGACCGCCGCAGCCCCATCGACTACGAGCACTACCTGGACAAGCAGGTGCGGGCGGTGGCGGAGCCGGTCCTCGCCCTGCTGGGGCTCGAGTTCGGCAAGGTGGCGGGCACCGACCGGCAGCTGTCCCTGTTCTGAGAAGACGGCCGCCGCTTCTTGTATGATCGCCCCGTCATGCCGCAACCCACACGCAGCCCCGTTCAGGACGTCGTCGAGCGTTACGCCGGACGCCTCAAGGCCCCCTGGCTGTTCGCGGCGGTGGCCGTGCTCTTCGTCGCGGACCTGGTTCTTCCCGATCCCATCCCCTTCGTCGACGAGGTGATGCTGGCGCTGCTCACGTTCCTGCTCGGCACCTGGCGCACCCGGCGGAAGGTCCCCTCGGACACGGCGGACGTGAGCCCTTCCACGACCGCCGGGCCCGGCGCCCCCTCCGATCGCGACGAGTAGGGCCTCCGGCGGCGGCGGCCCCGCGTCCGCCTGCCACCCGGGGTGACACTCCCGCGGGTCTCGGGTGTCTCTCAGGCCGTAGCAGAGAACACGGGGAGTGAGGGACGAATCATGAAGCGGACAATAGCAGCGACGGTGGTGTGCGTGGCCCTGGCCCTTCTCTGGGGCTGCGACTGCCACACCGAAGGAGTGACGGGGACGACGCCGGCGGGCTCGGGGGTCCTGGTGACAGAGTCCAGGCCGGTCCAGGGTTTCACCGCGGTGGTCGTGAGCGGCGCGGGTCACGTGATCATCGAGCAGACGGGAGTCGAATCCCTCCAGGTGACGGCGGAGGACGACATCATGCCGTTCGTCTCGACCGAGGTCCGGGGCGGCCGGCTCTTCCTGGGCTTCGAGCCGGGCGTCAGCGTCAGCCCGACCCGTGGGGTCGAGTACCGGGTCTCCGTGGCCGAGCTGACCGAGATCGAGGCCGCCGGGGCGAGCCGCGTGGAGATCCTCCACGTGGACACGCCGGAGCTCACCGCCCGTCTCGTCGGGGCCTCGATCTACACCGCGGCCGGGATCGCCACCGACCACACTCTCGAGCTCATCGGCGCCAGCCGGTGCGACGCCGGTGACCTGGCCAGCCTCACGGTGACGGCTCACCTCTCGGGGGCCAGCTACGGCCTCGTTCGGGCGCGCGACCGGCTCGTGGTGAGGGCCAGCGGGGCCTCCACCCTCGAGTACATCGGCAACCCGGTCGTCGACGCCACGGTCTCGGGAGCGTCCGTCGTCAGGTCGAGAGGTTGACGCCGATCCCCACCCCGCGTAACGAGCGAGAGCGACGGCGGGGGCGGAAGCGGGGCCGTCCCGCCGATCAGCTCGCGAAGGGCTCGAGCGGGACGTCGCAGTCGGAGCAGCGCGCGAACCCGGTGCGGTACTGCCCGCCGCACTCCGGGCAGAAGGCGGCGGCCGAGGCGTCGCCCGGTGACGGGTCCTCCAGCTCGGGCACACCGGCCCGCGCGGCCTCCCGGGCGACGAGATCCAGCGTCATCGCCTCGACTACCGACTCCCCGCCACTCTCGGGCCCGTCCCCCGCCGCCTGCTCCCGGCGCAGCCGCTGCTCCAGGCGACGGAACTCCTGCGGGTCCAGGAGCAGCGCGGCCGCGGCCAGGGGCTCGAAGCCGAACGAGGTCTCCCGCGCGACGAGAGCCGGGGCGTGGACGGCCGCGGGCGGAAACAGGGCCAGGGGGAGCATCCGTGAGCCGAGCGCCCACCCGCGCACGCCGACGCGACGAAGCAGCCGGACGCTGACGGAGAGGACGGCGAGATAGGCGAGAAGGAAGAGAACTCCGGCCTGCAGCAAGGACGGTCTCCACGCGAGATCGGGAAGGACGCTCGCCGGGAGCACCACGAAGAAGGCGACGAACGCGGCACCGCTCAGGACCTTGAGCATCCGGAGGTCCTTCGCCTGCTCAAGCCGGCGCCGGCGCAGGGCCGCGAGGTCGCACCGTCGCCGCAGGGCGCGCCGGATGAGGGCGAGTCGCCGGGGGCGAGCCGTGAGACGCAGCTGCTCGACGAGCGCGGCCAGCTCCATCGCGGCCGACGGATGGGTGGCCTTCAGCTCGAGGCCGGGCCCGAGGCACACGTGCCCATCCTCGACCGCGACGCGCTCGATGTCCTCGTAGGCGACGAGTCGTCGCCTCCCGTCACCGCTCGGCGAGAGCAGCACGCCGGTCTCGTTGGCCCGAAAGCCGAGCGACGGGACGAGCACGCTCTCCGAAGCCGGCAGGAAGCCGACCCACCGCCACCCCGGTCCCTCGAGCCGGAAGTGGCGACCCCACAGAGAGGTGAAGAGGGCCTGGCCGGGGCGCACCCGTACGAGGCAGTCCAGGAGATAGGCCGCCACGAAGAACGGAAGCAGCTCGCCAACCAGGCCCATCAGCGACAGCTCAGGCCTTGACCTCGGTGCTGAAGATGGCCCGGAGGATCTTGCGGATCGCCGCCACCACCCCGAGTACGAACACGATCACCAGCTTCCCGCCCTTGGCGAGGAGCTTGACCAGCGCCGCGAGGAGACCGGTCTTGGCCGCGGCGGCACCGGCCCCGCCCACGACCAGGGCGGCGAGCCCGTATTTCGCGATCTTGTCCCCCTCGCGGAACTCGGCGTACCTGTGGCCGGTCTTGTAGCCAAAGCCACCCAGGAGCAGGTCGAGGTGGGGCCGGGCGAGGGCGATCTGGGTCGCGTCGTCGACGAGGGTGGCCGACACGAAGCCCCGGCGGCCCAGGAGGCGGACATTGAAGTTGACGACGTCGCCGCCCTCGTCGTCGCGGCCGAGGATGGCCCAGGTCAGGTTGTTGGTCGTCTCGTCGTACCGCGGCGGCGTCTGCCAGCCCACGACGTGGATCCCGGGGATCCCGCGCTCGGCGCGGACCTTGTTGGCCTCCTCCGTGCCCTCCCGGATGCTCTCGAGAATGGCGTCCGCGTCGATGTCGTCCTTGTCGTCGTCCCGGACGTAGCCGACCTCACGCTCCTCGAAGATCACAAACCAGGTGGCGTTCTCGTCCGCCCCGGTGACCATCCCCAGCTCGGAGCCGTCGGCCACGTTGCCCATCTCCTCCATGAGCGTCTTCGTGTCCTCCGCGTCCAGGAACACGTAGCCCGCCGGCAGCTGAAGCTCGGCGATCTGCCCCAGGTTGACGGTCTGTGGGCCGCTCTGCCAGTTCAACGCGGGCTGGGCCCACAGCCCCAGCGGAGTCAGAAGAAGGGCCAGGGCCCCGACGATCGGTCTCCTCATCGCTCACCTCCGGGGCCCGAAGGGCCCGGCTGGTCCGGCCCGCCACCCCCCATTCGTGGAGGCGGGTCTGCCGGTGTCGGCCGTGATGAGCAAGGCCCGCACCAGAACGACAAGTGGCTCTGGCCGCGACACTTCCCTCGGTCGGCACCTCGAGGTGGCCACCCTCGCTGGCCGAAATCCAGACGGACGGCTGTCGGGAGAACGGCGTTCCCGCTCCTCACGCGCCCGAGGGAAGAGGCCGTATCCTTGCTGGATAGTCCCAGCGGGTGGCGGCCCCGGTCGCGCGCCCAGGGGAGGTGTCTGTGCGTCGACGCGTCGCGCCGTTCGCCCTGCTCGTCCTCACCGCCGCTCTGGCCCTGGGCGGCACCGATCCCGCTCTCGCCCAGCCCATCTCGCGCCAGGACCTGCCGCCCGACCTGCGGCCCTGGGTGCCATGGGTTCTCGACGAGGTTCCGGGGCTCGGCTGCCCGAAGGTGCAGGGGACGCCCGTCTGCGTGTGGCCGGGACGTCTCGATCTCGACCTGACCCGGACCGGCGGGACCTTCACCCTCCGCGTGCGGGCCGACCGGGAGGCGGACCTGTTCCTCCCTGGAACCGCCCAGCTCTGGCCACTCGACGTCCGGCTCGACGGCCGGGCGGCGCCGGTCTTCGGCAAGGGTGGGGTCCCGCGGCTCCGCATCCCCCCCGGGCGCCACCTCGTGTCCGGCCGCTTCGTCTGGTCACGGCTGCCCGAGTCGCTGCGGGTCCCGGGCACGATCGGCCTCGTGGAGCTGAGCCTCGACGGCCGTCCCGTGTCTCGTCCGAGGCGCGAGCAAGGAGGCCTGATCTGGCTGCGCGCGCGCGACGACGAGGCGGCGGGCGAGGGCGAGAGCCTGCGGCTCCAGGTCTTCCGGCACGTGGCGGACGGCATCCCTCTCTTCGTGGAGACGCGCCTCCAGCTCGAGGTGTCCGGTCGCGCCCGCGAGGTGACGTTTCCGGAGGCCCTTCTCCCGGACTCCGTTGCCGTCGCGGTGAGCGGAGATCTGCCCGCCCGCGTCGAGGACGGGACGCTCCGCGTCCAGGTGCGGGGCGGCCGGTACGTGGTGCGCGTGCGGGCGCGGATCGACGGACGTCCGGAGGCCGTGGCTCGTCCGCCGAAGGCCAACGACGCCGCAGGCGGAGCCGGCGTCGAGGCCTGGCCGGAGAGGGAGGTCTGGGTGTTCGCGGCGAACGAGGACCTGCGTCAGGTGGAGCTGTCCGGCCCGCCGGCCATCGACCCCTCGAGGACGGAGCTCCCCGACGGCTGGCGCACGCTTCCCGCGTTCCTGGTCGAGCCCGGGGCCGCGCTGACGATCGCGACGGTTCGGCGCGGCCTCCCCGAGGCGGCCCCCGACGCCGTGCAGCTGTCCCGCGAGATCTGGCTCGACCCCGACGGGCGGGGGGCGAGCGTGCGCGACACGTTCGGAGGAACGCTCCATGCGACGTCGCGCCTCGACCTCCTGGCCCCCGGCACGCTCGGGCGCGTCGCCGTCGACGGCCTGGACCAGCTCGTCACCGCGAATCCCGAGACCGAGACCGCCGGCGTCGAGCTGCGCCGGTCCGCCCTGCAGATGGAGGCCGACTCGCGGCTCGCCTTCGGGGGAGGGCTGCCCGCCGTGGGCTGGTCGACGGGCGTCGAGTCTCTCCACGCTCGTCTGCACCTCCCTCCCGGCTGGACGATCCTCGGCGCACGCGGCGTCGATCACCTGCCCGGGACCTGGACCTCGCGCTGGACGCTCCTGGGTTTCTTCTTCGTGCTGCTGGTGGCGTTCGCTGCCTACCGGCTCTTCGGGCCGCGGCACGCCGTGCTCGCGGTGGCGACGCTCGTCCTCACCCATGGCGAGCCCGGCGCGCCCTTCCTCGTCTGGCTGAGCCTCCTCGGCGCGATTGCCCTCCGGCGCGTCGCGTCTGAGGGACGTCTCGGAAGCCTGGGACGGATCTGGTTCCTGGTGAGCGCGGCGGTGCTCGTCCTCCTCCTCGTTCCCTTCGCCCGCGACCAGGTGCGCGCCGCGCTCTTCCCCCAGGTCGCGCCCGGCGGCGCGCAGTACGGCGTCGAGCGCAGCGCCCGTCAGTCCGGGATCGCGGGCGGCGCGGTCGGAGGTGTGGGCGGCGGGATGCAGGACGTAGACGAGATGTCGAACGTCCCGGCGAAGACGCCAGCGGCCCCGGCCGCCTCCGAAGTCCCACTCCAGCAGGTGCCTGAGGAAGAGATCGCCCGGGACAAGGAGGGCGCGATGCGGCAGCTCGCGGGCGAAGGCCGGCGGGCCTCCCTTGCTGAACAGGTCAGCGTCGTCGCCTACAACAAGGCCCTCGAGCAGGACCCGAAAGCCGTCCTGCAGACGGGACCCGGCGTCCCGACCTGGACGTGGAGCGGCCACACACTGAGCTGGACCGGACCGGTGGGTCAGGACCACGAGATGCGGCTCTACCTTGCCTCCCCCGGTCTCAACCGCGTGCTCACGGCCCTGCGGCTCGTTCTCCTGGGCCTTCTCGCCGTCGTCCTCGTCACCGGTCGGTGGCCGACCCTCCCCGGCCGGGGCAAACGGGGAGCGGCCCCCGTGGCCACGGGTCTCACCGCGCTCCTCCTCCTGGCCACCTCGGGAGCCCGCGCCGCCGCGGCCCCGCAGACTCCCAGCCCGGAGATGCTCCAGCAGCTGAAGCAGAAGCTCACGCGTCCGGAGCCCTGCGAGCCGGACTGCGTGACGACACCGAGCCTTCACCTGCGGCTCGGGGGGCGGACGCTGGAGGTGACGGCCGAGGTGCACGCGTCTGCCGATGGCACGTGGGCACTGCCCGGCCCGCTCGCGAGCTGGGGCGCCTCGGAGGTGCGCGTCGACGGCGTCCCGACGGTGGCGGTGGCTCATCTGCGGGACGGATTCCTCCACGTGCGCCTGCCGCGCGGCGTGCACCGGATCGTCGCCTCGGGCCCGGTGCCTCCCGGCGACAGCTTTACCCTGCAGTTCGCCAACCCGCCCCGCCGTGCCCGCGCCACCGCCCCGGGATGGGAGGTGAGCGGTCTCCGCGTCGACGGACCGCCGGAGGCGTCGATCCTGCTCTCACGCCGGCTGGCTGCGCGCACTGCTGGCGCCGCGGTCGAAGGTCGCTACGCCCCGTGGCTCGAGCTGACGCGGACCCTCGGCTTCGGGGTCACGTGGACGGTACACACGAGCGTGCGTCGGGTGACCCCGCGCGGGACGCCAGTGGCGCTCCGGGTTCCGCTCCTGCCGGGCGAGGCCCCCACCCGCGCCGACTTCGTGGTCGAGGACGGCGAGGCGGCGGTGAGCCTCGGGCGCGACGAGACGGAGACGTCCTGGGAGTCGACGCTCGAGCAGACCACGCAGATCGTCCTGGAAGCACCGGAGGGCCGGCCGTGGTCGGAGGTGTGGCGGCTGCAGTGCAGCACTATCTGGTCCTGCACTGGGGAAGGCCTGCCCCCGGTGAAGCGGATCGAGGGCGGTGTCTTCGCTCCGGAGTACCGGCCCTGGCCCGGGGAGTCGCTCGAGGTCACACTCGCCCACCCCGCCGGCGTCGAGGGCCAGACGCTGACGCTCGACTCGGTGCGCCTCGAGGCCACGCCGGGGACGCGACTGGAGCGCCTGCGACTGCAGATCCAGGCGCGCTCGAGCCGCGAGCAGCCGCTGCAGCTCACCCTGCCCGGCGACAGCGAGGTGCAGCAGGTCCGGCTCGACGGCGACGAGCGCCCGCCGCGGTCGGAGGGCGGCGAGCTCCGGGTGACGGTGCCCGCGGGTGCCCACAACGTGGAGGTGCGCTGGCAGCAGCCCCGGGGCATTGCCCCGCTTTACGCGATCCCGCGCGTGGGCCTGCCCGGTCCCGCGGTGAACGTCACCCAGCAGCTCACGCTGCCCCGGAGCCGCTGGCTCCTGGTGACATGGGGCCCGGCCTGGGGCCCGGCGGTCCTCTTCTGGCCCTACTTCGTCTTTCTCCTCGCGGTGGCCCTCGGCCTCGGCCACATCCCGCAGAGCCCGCTCTCGAGCACGCAGTGGGTGCTGCTCGGCCTCGGGCTGAGCCAGATCCCGGCCCTGGGCGCGCTCGTGGTCGCCGGGTTCGTCTTCGCCCTCGCCATCCGCCGCGATCGGCAGCCCGAGCACGCCTTCGTGTTCGACCTCACCCAGCTGCTGCTCGTGGTCTGGGCGGTGATCAGCCTCGGCCTCCTCTACGTGGCCATCCACACCGGCCTCCTCTTCCGGCCCGACATGCAGGTGGCGGGCAACGGAAGCACGGACACCGTGCTGCGGTGGTACGCGGACCGGGTGGTCGGCGAGACGCCGGGCGCGGGGGTCGTGAGCCTGCCCCTGTGGGCCTACCGGGTGGGGATGCTGGTCTGGGCTCTCTGGTTGGCGGCGAGCCTCGTGCGCGCCATCGGCTGGGGCTGGCGCTCGTTCGGAGAGGGCGGCTTCTGGCGCCGGCTCGGACTGCGGCGCACGCCGCGGACCGGCGAGACGCCGGTGGACGGCACGGCCGGGGTACCGGACCACGAGCCCGACGACACGCCACGGGAGTGAGCGCTCGCCGGAGGCCGCCTCACCCGCCGTCTTCGGAGCGGGCCGAAAGAAGGTGCACCCGCTGGGGCTGGGCGTTGGCGCGCAGGAGCCCGAGAGGAGCGCGCGGCGATCCGGAGGCTAAAAGCGTCGCTGATGCAGGCGGGCATCCAGCACGCACCTCTGACGGCCGCCCTGAGTGAACCGACCTTGACGGTCTGACCTGGTCACTGTTGATAGACTCACACTGAGCTCAGGCTGCCCGGACAGGTGGTGTGGCGGGCCGGGGATTCTTGGCGCCGAGGAGACTTCATTCCCCGTTGTCCAGCGCTGTATCGCTGACGACCTCAGGACGAAGGATGGGACAAGCTCCGCTGCTCTCAATTCGCGGAATCAAGAAGAGCTTCTCGGGCGTGCAAGCCCTCCTCGACGGAAGCCTGGATCTTCACCGCGGCGACATCCACGCGCTCTGCGGCGGCAATGGCGCCGGCAAATCGACTCTCTTGAACATTCTGATGGGCTTCATCAAGCCCGATCAGGGAGAGATCTTCATCGACGGCAAGGAGGTGCGCTTCACGAATGCGAGGGAAGCGCTGCATGCGGGCATCGCGATCGTTCAACAGGAGCTCAGCGGCGTTCCTCACTTGACGGTGGCCGAAAACATTCTTCTCGGCGCCGAACCCTCCCGTTATGGCTTCGTCGACTTCCGTCAACTGAACGAGCAGGCCGAGAGGCTACTGCAATCCCTGGGTTTCGATCTCGACCCCACCGCAACCATGGATACCCTTGGCATCGCCTCTCAGCAATTGGTGGAGATCGCCAAGGCCCTCTCTCATCGCAATGCCGATATCCTGATCTTCGATGAGCCGAGCTCGGCCCTCGGCGAAGAGGACGCGGGCCGGCTGTTCGAGGCGATGCGCGACCTGGCATCGTCCGGCAAGAGCATCATCTTCGTCACCCACCGCATTGCGGAAATCTTCGCCATTGCCAGCACCTACACGGTGCTCAAAGACGGTGCGCGAGTGCAATCGGGAAAGATCAGTGACATCACTCCCGAGCGCCTGATCGAGGTAATGGTCGGCGGCGACGTAGAAGGAGAATTCATCAAGGACAACACGCCCGGGAGCGCCCCTCTGCTTGAGGTGCACGGCCTGACCCGCGCACCGCGTTTTGCGGATGTCTCCTTCACGCTCCACGAGGGAGAGGTGCTTGGGATCTACGGGCTGGTTGGATCGGGGCGCACCGAGGTCCTGGACACCATATACGGTCTCTGCCGGGGTGACTCCGGTACTGTCTCCGTGCGTGAAAGGCCGCTCAAGGGAGGATCGCCCAGCGAAGCTCTCGACGCCGGTGTGGCCTACCTCACCGAAGACCGAAAGCGCAGCGGCCTCGTCCCTCGGGCGTCCGTGGGAGACAACCTGTCGCTCTCGGTGCTGTGGCGTATTCAGCGATGGGGTTTCATCCGTTTCCCGGAAGAGCGGTCGCGCGTCGACAAGGCGGTCGGCATGATGCGGATCAAGACCCCGACTACCAGCGAGCAGGTGCAGAACCTGAGTGGAGGCAACCAGCAGAAGGTGGTGCTTGGTCGTTGTGTTCTGACGGAGCCAAAGGTGCTTCTCCTCGATGAACCCACCCGTGGCGTTGATGTCGGGACGAAGAGAGAGCTCTACCGCTTCATCTCGAGCTTTGCGCGGGCCGGAGGTGCCGTAGTCATCGTTTCGTCTGAGATGGAAGAGGTCATGGGCGTGAGCGACCGGGTCCTTGTTCTTCGCAAAGGACGTCTTGCTTCTGTCTTGTCACGCGAGGAGGCGACTCGGAAGCAGATTATGATGGCCGCCGTCTGAGGGCGCGACCATGAGGCCTGCACTCCGGCTCGCAAAGAACTACGGAACGGTCCTGGCTTTCGTTCTGCTCTGCGTCCTGGTGGGTCTCGCCTGTCAGTGCCGGGTCATGAAGGGGCAGTGGGAAGAGAACGTCTTCTTCACGCCTGAGAACTTCATGCTGATCCTGTATCAGATCTCCATCAACGGCATTCTCGCGATCGGTATGACCTTCGTCGTGATCTCGGGCGGCATCGACCTGTCGGTCGGCTCGGTATTGGCCTTTGCCGGCATGCTTGCCGCGTCCTTTTCCACCAGCTCGACCACCGTGACGCCATGGAGTGGAACCTACACACTCGCGGTGCCGATCCTGTTTGCCCTGGCGGGAGGAGTCGTTTGCGGCGCGTTCAATGGTTGGGTTGTCTCCCGGTTCCGGATTCAGCCTTTCATCGCAACGCTCGGAATGCTCCTCGCCGCACGGGGAGCAACGATGGCCCTCACCGGAGGCAATCCGATCTCATCGCTCGACGCTCGCCTGCGGTGGCTCGGAACTGGCAGAATCTGGAACGTCCCCGTCCCCATCGTCATCTTCGTGATCGTGTTCGCCGTCGCCTGGGTCATTCTCAACAGAACCGTTCTCGGGCGCTATGTCTACGCAGTCGGTGGAAATGAGAGGAGTGCCCGAACCTCCGGCATCAAGACCGGACAGATCAAGATCTGGGTCTATGTCATCTCCGGCCTTCTTGCCGGTGTGGCGGGGATCATCCTGACCGCCAAGACGGGATCCGGCCAGACAAACGCCGGGAGCTCGTACGAGCTCGACGCCATTGCCGCCGCCGTCATCGGGGGGACCAGCTTGTCCGGCGGCGTCGGCAGGTTGTCGGGGACACTGTTCGGGGCGTTGATCATGGGTGTGATGAACAACGGCTTGGACATCCTGGGGGTTGAAAGCTACTACCAGTTGATCATCAAGGGCGCGCTCATCCTCACGGCCGTGATCATCGATCCCTCGCGCAAGGCGGCGGATTCCTGAGAATGAAGCCTTCAGTCGACGACACGGAGAGTCCATGAAGAAGCGACTCCTGTTGCTCGCTGCGAGCGGGACTGTATTGACTTCATGCCTGCTGTTCGAAGCGGCGCCCGCTCCGACGAAGGTGAAGATCGCCGTGCTCATGTACGGCCACAAGGCGGAGTTCGTCCAGATGATGGTGCGTCATGGCAAGCAGCATCCTGCCGTGACCAGCGGCCTGGCCGCGTTGACCTTCTATGACGGCCGCTACGACCCGGCCGTGCAGAACGACCAGGCACAGCTGGCCATCAACCTGAAATACGATGCCATCATCGTGAACCCGATGGACTTCGAGGCCAACATCGATGTGGTGACAAAAGCCAATGCGGCACACATCCCCGTGATTGTCACCAACGCCCGCCTGGATACCCAGGAGATGACTTCCGCAGTGGATTCAGATGACGTTCTCGGCGGCTACATGGAGGCCAGGAGCGTCCTGCAGGAGCTCGGCTGCAAGGGCAACGTGGTGATCATCGAGGGTCCCAAAGGGGGTTCCGGCGAGATCCAACGGGGACAAGGCAACGAAAAGGCCATCTCCGAATGCCCTCCGGGAGCTGTGAGAATCCTGGAACGAAAGACCGCCAACTGGTCACGTTCGGAAGCGATGGACCTGATGCAGAACTGGCTGCAGAAGCATAGAGGCCGAATCAACGGTGTCATCGCCCAGAACGACGAGATGGCATTGGGCAGCATTGAGGCGATCAAGGCGGCCGGGCTGAATGTTCACGACTATGCAATCGCCGGTATCGACGGTGTGTCCGATGCCCTCAACGCGGTCAAACGCGGCGAGATGACCTCCATTCTGCAGGACGCCAAAGGCCAGATGCAGGCCAGCATCGACATCGCAATCCGTGCAGTCCTTGGGCCAGGCTATCTGCCGATGTCTGCGATCTGGAAACAATACGAAGAGGACATGGAGTGGAACAGCGGTCAGTCGAAGCACTACCTCGTTCCCTGGACGATCGTGACACCCACGAACGTCGACGGATTGCTGGAGAGCCGCAAGTAGAGCAGGCAGACTGACCCCTTCTCGAAACGACCCGGGATGTCGTGGACGGCCAAGCCAAGATGAAGAATCTCGTCGTCGGGCTTGACAGCAGCACCACTGCCACCAAAGCCATTGCCTGGAGACGCGACGGCACGATCGCCGGGCATGGCCGCAGCCCCATCCCTCTACTCAGCCCGGGTCACAACCGCTACGAGCAGGACCCCGAAGACTGGTGGCGTTCCGCCTGCGGCGCTCTACAGGGACTGTTCCAGAAAGTTGCGCCCAGCGATGTGGCCGCCATCGCGATCGCCAATCAACGCGAGACCTTCGTGCCTCTCGGGCAGGACGGCCATCCGGTGCGGCCAGCAATCGTGTGGCTTGACCAGCGCTGTGAAGAGGAGGTGGCCTGGCTCGCCGGCCGCGTCGGCAGCGAGAGGATTCACCAGATCACCGGCAAGCCCCCTGACATGGGGCCCGTGGCCTACCGCATCGCCTGGATGCTGCGGCACGAGAAGGGGCTGTTCGAGCGCACTGTCATGTTTGCCGACGTCCATGCCTATCTGGCGCGGCGTCTCACCGGCACCTTTCAGACGAGCTGGGCGAGCGCAGATCCCTTGGGCATGTTCGATCTGGAGGAGGAGGCCTGGTCGCCGGAGATACTGAGCGCACTCGATCTCTCGCGGGAACGGCTGCCGCAAGCCGCGTGCCCTGGAACTGTCATTGGCACCGTGGGTGAGTCGGCTGCCGCCACGACTGGCCTCCACCCCGGCACTCTGGTCGTGGCTGGCGGAGGAGACGGACAAGCCGCGGGCCTCGCTGTCAACTCTCTCTCTCGGGAACGCGCCTACCTCAATCTAGGAACTGCGGTCGTATCGGGTGTCTACTCGAACGAGTACCGCATCGGAAGAGCGTGGAGGACGATGGGAAGCTGTACCGGACGAGGTTTCTACCTCGAAACCAGCCTGCGGGCCGGAACGTTTCTCACCGACTGGTTTGCACACCACGTGTGCCAGGCCGCAGAGGGTGACCGGAGCATCTTCGAGCAGCTCGAAGCCGAAGCGGCGGCGGTCCCAATCGGTAGTGGCGGACTCCTCACCCTGCCCTACTGGGGCGCCGTCATGACGCCGTATTGGGATCCTCGAGCCCGCGGATGCTTCGTGGGGCTCAGTGGATCTCACCGCAGAGGCCAGCTGTATCGGTCGCTCCTGGAGGGTATCGCCCTGGAGCAGGCTCTCGTCACCGGCATGATAGAAGACGCAACCGGCATGCGGGCGAAGGAATTCGTCGCCATTGGCGGCGGGGCCGCGAGCGATCTGTGGTGTCAGATCATGGCCGATGCGACTGCCACGACCGTGCGCCGGTCTCGGACCGTAGAAGCTTCGAGTCTCGGGGCGGCCATTTGTGCGGCCGCCGGTGCGGGCTGGTACAGCAATGCGGTGGAAGCGGCCGAAGCGATGAGCGACAACACCCTCCGTGACACGCAGCCCTCAAGCGAAGCTTGCGCACGATACGCCGAGCTGTTCGGAATCTACCGCGAGCTCTATCCCACTCTCCGCGAGACCTTCTCGAAGCTGTCGCAGTTCAGGCCGGAGAAGAGCCGCGAGACACGAGGATAGCTTCCGCGCAATGGGCGGCGGAGCGCCGCCCGCCTCACCCGCCGTCTTTGGAGCGGGCTTCCAGGTCCGGGAGCGGCGGGAGGTTGATGACGTGGCTGGGCAGGAGAGACACGATGTAGTCGACGACCTCGCGCTGCGAGAGGATGCCCACGAGCGCCCCTTTCTCGTCCACGATGGGCACGTTCCGGAAGCCGCCCACCGCCATCCGATTCAGGGCGAAGGCAACCCCGTCGTCGAGCCGTAGCGTCTCGGGGTCCGGCGTCATGACCTCCTCAATGGCGCGGTCGAGGTCGATCCCGGCCGCGACCACGCGCCGCATGAGGTCGCGCTCGGTGAAGATGCCCACCGCCTGGCCGTCCCTCTCCACGAGGACCGCGCCGAGCTTCTGCTCGAGCATCAGGTGGACCGCAGCGCGGATGGTACCCATCTCCCGCAGCGTGGCCGCCGGCTTCGGCGCCAGGTCCTCGATGGTCGCTTCGAGGATCGCCTGGCCGAGGCTCTCCTCTTCCCGCTCGTACTGGCCGGGCTCGTCTTCGTAGGCCTCGTCGAACTCGCTCGTGCCCATGGGACACCTCAGCGCCGAGAAAAAACCCTTTGTTCTGTTCAGGACGATTGCCCGTATCTTACGCTCAGCCCCAACGACAACACAAGGGGGGCGGGCCAACGAGCTGACAGAGTTTGACTTGAGGGGGGCTCCGCTCGCTTGACGCCGGCGGCCCCGACCCACTACACTGGTTACCAGCTAGTCGGCGTTGCTTTGGCGTTAGCACAGAGGGTCGCCCGCAGTGGGCGGCCTTTTTGTTTGTGGACGTGCAGGGTACGTGGCGACGGGCACGGGCCAAGGAGGCCTGCACGTACATGATCGAAGGTAGTGTGAAGTGGTTCAACGAGTCCAAGGGTTTCGGTTTTCTTTCCCAGGAGGGTGGGCCGGACGTTTTCGTGCATCACTCGGAGATCCGGGCCGATGGGTACCGCAGCCTGAACGAGGGTGAGAAGGTGAGCTTCGAGGTCGTCGACAGCCCCAAGGGGCCGCGCGCGGCCAACGTCACCCGCATCTCCTAGCGGACTCCGTCGAATTCACACCGACGCCCGGGGCCACCAAGGCTCCGGGCGTTTTCCCTTTCCGGAGGTCTGGTCGCTCGGTGGTGCGCCCCGTCAGTGGTGCCGGTCGTGAATCCAGGTCAGGACGTCGCTCATCACGACCTCGCGGTCCGGCTCATTGAAGATCTCGTGAAAGAGGCCGGGATAGATCTTGAGCTGCTTGTCGTTCACCTGAAGTCGTGAAAACAGCTCTTCGCTGCCACGCGGGTCCACCACCGAGTCGGCGCCGCCGTGCAGGACCAGCGTGGGTGTCTCGACCTTGCCGGCATCCGAGAATCCGGCCTGCCCCGCCTCCATCGCGGCCAGGCCCAGCCCGGTTGTCAGATGCCGGGGGATCCGCGGGTCGGTCTCGTAGCGACGGACCACGTCCGGGTCACGCGAAAGCTGGCGCGCCTTGATGAGCCCGGGCACCGGCGTGGTGGACGAGAGCTTGTTGACCTGCCGGAGCAGCCAGACCACCGGCCCCGGCGGAGCGATGGCCGCCTTCAAGGCGGCGCCGGAGAGGATCAGGCCCCGCAGCGGGGTCCCCCGGGTCTCGGCATAGCGAAGGGCGATCAGCCCGCCGAGGGAGTGGCCGACAAGGAAGACTCGCTCCGAGTGGGACTGCACGTGCTGCAGCAAGACGTCCAGGTCCTCGAGGTAGGACTCGAAGGACGGAATCCAGACGCGCCGTCCCTCGCTCTGGCCGTGTCCGCGCAGGTCCATCACCGAGACGCCGAGGCCGCGATCGGCAAAGAACTTCCCAACGTCATGGTAGCGATCGGAGTGCTCGGCCACGCCGTGAACGAGCACGATCTGGGCCGGAGCGTCCGGAACGAGCCTCTCGAGGTAGTGGAGCCGGAGACCGTCGGACGAGGTGAGCGAGCCTTCCTCGACCGAGGTTCCTGCGACGGGCATCGAGGGCATCCACCCCCTCCGGCGGGGCTCGGAGGGGCTACTCGGTTGCCGAGCCCTCAGGCGGATCCGACACCGGCGCGTCCACCGCGACCTTCCACTCGCCGACCGCGTTCTTCCTCCAGACGTCCACGTATTGACCGTTCTGGCTCACCGCGTTCCCGTCCGGGCCGCTCATCGTCAGGCTGTAGGAGCCGATGTCGTAGGCGAGATCTCCGGATCGGGCGACCACGACCTCGTCGGGCGCAAACGAAAGGCTGAAGTTCGGGTCGCTCATCATGCCGCTGACCCCCTCCTTGAGAGCCGCCATCCCGCGGGCGTCGGGTGCGTTCTCCAGCAGGAGGATGCCCTCGTCGGCGTAGAAGGAGGCGAACTTCGCGGCGTCCTTCGCCTCGGCCGCCGCCGCCCATTGCTTGAGGGCCGCCCGGAGCGCGGCCTCGTCGGCGGCGCGGTTGTCGGGCGGCGCCGCGGGCGCCGGGGCCTCGGCCACGCACCCCGCGAGGGCCAGTGCGCCGATGAGGGCAACGTGTCGACTGAGCCTTGTCATGAGTATTCCTCCCCGAGTGCTGCGCCGGCCATTCGGCTGGCCTGGGGCGGATTCTATCCCGGGACGGCGGCGACGCGGTGAGCGTCACCCTGGCTTTCGAGCCATGAGGACCGCGGCGCCGCGTCCGAAACGGTAGGCGCCGTAGCCCCGTCGCAGCACGGCACAGAGACCGGACATCGACGGAGATTGTAGCTGCCGGTCCCGTAGCGAAGGAGACGAGAGGTTCCGTCAGCGGTGCGAGCGCATGTCGTCGATGCCCGCCGCGAGCGTGTCTCGCCAGGCGGCCTCGACAGACTCCTGGGACATGGGGATGGCCCAGGGATATCCGGCTAGGGCATCTCGGTGTCCGGCCCCGCCTCCAAGGTGTGCTCGAGGTGAGACTCCTCGGCCTCTTCCAGCCGGTGCGTCTTCTCGTGCTCCGCCTTGTGGACCTCGCGCGCGGCGTCGTGGGCCGCTTCCCGGGCCGCGTGCATGTCTTCGCGGGCTGCCTCGCGGGCGGCGCGCATGACCTCGTGGATCTCGGGAAGCGAGTCGTGCATGGCCTCTTGCAGGTGATGCTGGGACTCTCTCATGGCCTCCCGCGCGTGGGCGAGGGCCTCGTGCAGCTCGGACATGTCCGGGTGAGCGTCCCGGGCGACCTCCCGGGCAAGCCGCCGGATCTCTGCCCGTTCTTCCGCCGTGGGCCTCGCCGCCCGGGCGATCGTCCGGGCCTTCTCCCGGATCTGACGCATCTGCTCCTCGGGGATCTGTGCCGCGCGGACCGCCTCTCTCAGCTCCCTCTGGGCGGCCCTCATCTGCCGGCGGGCCTCCTCGACGTCCTTTCGAGAGGCGTCGTCCTGGGCGGTGCCCTCGTGCTGCGCGCGTTGCGCGTCGGCCAGGGCGCGGGCCGCGACCTCGACGTCACGCCCCAGACGCTCGAGCGCCTCGTGGTCGGGGAGGCTCGCTTCCACGAGCGCGTCGATCTCGTCCTCGACCTTGGCCAGGGCCGCCTGCTGCCCTTCGGCTCGTTCGGCGATTCTCTGCGTCAGCTCCTCGAGTCGCCGCTCGGCATCCGACTCCGGAGCCGCAGGCGCTTCGGGTGCCTCCGGCGCCTCGGGGGCGTCCGGTGCGGGAGGGGCCTCCGGCGCCGGAGGGGCCGGGGGGGCCTCCGGCGCTTCGGGGGCGGTCGGGGCCGGGGCCGGCTCGACGGCCTCCAGCGACTCCGGCACACGCGCCGGCTCGCCGCCGGGGTGGCCCGAGACGACGGGCGTGACGAGCGCCGTTGCCAGGACGGCGGCGGCGGCCAGGGGGAGCACGAAGCGGCGCGGGCGTTCGAGTGAGCGCAAGGGATCCATGAGTCTCTCCACACGGTGCCCGAGCCGGCTGCGGGTGCTCAGTGCTCCCGAGACGGCAGCGGGCAAAGAAACGGGTTCGGCCACCGTCCAGGAGGCCACGTCGACGAGCGAGCGGGCGAGGCCGAGAGGACGACCGGAGGCGGCGACCGCCAGGTCGTCGCTCAGGCACTCGGCCAGGTCCTGGAGGCGACGGCGCGCCCAGGTGTTGAGCGGTTGGACCGGCGCCACCGCCTCGACGAGACGAGCGGCGAGGATCCAGGCGGGGTCGCGCCGGGCCACGTGCGCCAGCTCGTGAGCGCACAGGGCGACCTGCTGCTCGCCTTCCAGCTGCTCGAGGGCCCGGGTCGGGAGGCACACCTCGGGGTGCAGCACCCCGGTGGCCAGGGGCACGTCGAGCCGGGGCACCGTGCTCACGGGCACCGGGCGCCGGAGGCCGAGCCCCGCCGCGAGGGCCGTCGCCCGCGAGGCGAGGTCATCGTTCGCCAGGGGATGGCGCGAGCGGAGCACGCGGCGAAGCCGCACCGCGGCGACGCCCAGGCGAGCCAGGGCGAGGAGCGCCACCGCCGCCCAGACTCCGGTCAACACTGGTCTCCAGACGCTCGGCGCGGGGAACGACCACCCGCCGGGCGTGCGAGCGGCTCCATCCTGGTTGCGAACCGTCTCCAGCACCGTCGGAAGGGACCCGAAGACGACCTCGACATCCCCGGACGCGCGTGCCGCATCCGTGGGACCGACGCCCGGCTCGCCGCGCACGACCGGCGGCTCCTCCGGAAGTGTGAAGACGCCGCCCAGCGGCTGTACGCCGAGACCGAGCTGGAGGCTGGCGGTGAGAAGGCCGCCGACCAGGGCGGCGCGGAGCACCGCCTCCTGAAGCCCCAGCCGCCGCTCGCCGAGCAGACGGCACAGCACCGCCGCGCCGCCGAGCAGGAGCGTGCTGTGCAACAGGTACGTCAGGGCCCAGGAGGTCAGGAGGGTCATCGCTCGCTCTCCGGCTTCCGCTCGGCCGCCAGTCGCCGGCGCAGCTTTTCGAGCTCAGTGGCGTCGATCTCGTGCTCGGAGACGAGATGAGCCACCAGCGCCTTCGCGTCCCCGCCGAAGAGCCGCTCAACGAGCTCACCCACCATCGACTCGCGGACCTCGTCCTCGGTCACGGCGGGGCGATACACGAACTGCCGGCCCTCGGTCCGGTGCCTGACGACGCCCTTGTTCTCCATCTTCCGCAGCATCGTCGCGATGGTCGTGGGAGCCAGTCCCCGCTCGGCGCGCAGGGCCTCATGGACCTCGCTCGTGGTGGCCTCCCCCCGCCCCCAGAGCACCGCCATGATCGCGTGCTGCAGGTCGCCCAGGCTTTGCCGTGCCATCCGGCCCTCCGTATAACTACTACGGTAATACTACCTAGGTAGTTCCGTCAAGATGTCTTTGTCTCCACCCTCCCTGTAGACGTCAGGCGGCCGCTTTTTGTTGCTGCGGGGGCCGGGGGGCGAGGAGGCCTACGCCCGCGCCCCCTCGAAGATGGCGCGCACGGCCTGGAGGGTGTTGGCCTCGTGAGCGGGCTTGTCGGGACGGTGGCGCTTGACCCGGGCAAAGCGCAGGGCGAGCCCACCCGGGTAGCGCGGCGACTCCTGGACCTCGCCAAACGCGACCTCCACCACCAGCTCGGGACGCACGTGCACGGTCCACTCGTCGCGGCCGGTCTCCAGCTCGAGCAGCGCTTCGGTCTGCCAACGCAGCATGGCGTCCGTGAGGCCCTTGAAGGTCTTGCCGAGCATGACGGGCTGGCCGCTCGCCTCGTCGCGCGCCCCGAGGTGAAGGTTGGAGAGCCAGCCCTTGCGGCGTCCACTCCCCCACTCCGCGGCGAGGACGATCAGATCGAGCGTGTGCGCGGACTTGAGCTTGAGCCAGTGGAACCCGCGCTGGCCGGCCACGTACGGGGCCTCGAGCGACTTGGCCATGAGCCCCTCGTGCCCGGCCTCGAGGGCCCTCGCCAGGAAGCGCTCGGCGTCGTCGCTCGCCCTGGTCACGAGACGGGGCAGTCGCCGATCCGCTGACACGAGGCGCGCGAGGCGCTCGGCTCGCTCGCGGTAGGTCAGGTCGATGAGGGGGCCCTCTCCTTCCAGGAAGAGGCAGTCGAAGAAGAAGGTGGAGAGAGGGAGCTTCTGCCGGGCAGCCGCGACATTCTTCGATCGGCCCAGCCGCTTCATCGTGACCTGGAACGGATGGGGGCGACCGTCCTCTCGGAGGGCGAGGGCCTCCCCCTCCACGACCAGCTCCCCGGCCGGGAGGGCGCGGGCCCACTCGACCACTTCCGGGACCCGCTCCGTCACGTCCTGGAGCTGCCGCGTGAAGACGCGAACCTCGTCGCCCGCTCGGTGCACCTGGATGCGGGCCCCGTCGACCTTGTACTCGAAGGCGGCCTCCCCCAGCCGCGCGAGGGCCGCGTCCACGTCGTCGGCCGGGCTGGCCAGCATGGGGGCGACCGGCGAGAGGAGGCGCAAGGAGAAGCGGCCGAGCCCCTCGACTCCCTCGGTCAACGCCACGCGCGCGAGCTCGCCCACGTGGCCGGCAAACATCGCCGCCTGCCGCACCTGTCCCGGCGGCAGCCCGGCGGCGTGGGCAATCGCCTCGCGGAGGACACCCTCGAGCGCCCCCTGTCGCACCTCGCCCACGAGAAGCTCGGCCAGAAACCGCCGGCCCCCGGCATCGGTCCGCAGAAGGAGATCCCGGAGCGCGCCGAGGCGTCGCTCGGACGAGCCGGGGCCCGTCTCGGCGGCGATCACGTCCAGGGTGCGATCCACTTCGACGAGGGTAGGGGCCTCGCCGGCCGGGTCCCCACCGGGCATCGCCGACTGGATCGTTCTCCAGCCGATGCCCACGCGCCCCTGCGGCACCGTGCCGGTGAGGTAGAGGGCAACGAGCTCGGTGTCTCGCCCCGTGCTCTGACGAAGGACGTCCGCGATCAGCCTCACCTTCTCCGTCCGACGGGACGTGGCGCGGACTCGCTGGACGAGGTCGACGAGACGCCGAAGGTGCATTCATCGACCCCCCACCCTATCCCTCCCCACGTAGGGGGAGGGGAATGCTTGAGATCGGCTACCTCGCCCGCGTGTCCCCACGGACGGGACACGCGGACGATCCCCGGCCTGATGGCCCATCGCACTTCCTCATCGACCCCCCACCCTGTCCGGAGCCGTGGACTCCGGCAACGGGACGGGAGAGGCGGCCGGAAGCGCGATCACCGGCGGGGACGGGGCGTCGGCCTCGGCGGTCAGATCGGCCCCGTACCAGAGGATGTCCTCCACCGCCTGGAGGCCCCGCGGCTCGACGCGGAGGGCGTAGGTCGTCCCGCCGAGGGTCATGGACTTCCGATATCCGGCGGGAAGACGGACCGGCTTGAAGATGCGGCGGGGGATCTTTACCTTGAACCCGCGGTCGAGCAGACCCTGGAGGGCCTTCGGCACGTCGACCAGCTTGAGGGCGGCGCGGCACCGGAGGCCCTGGCTCTCGAGCAGGCGATCCACCGCGCGCCACGACGCCTTCGAGGCCTCGACGTAGAGGCGGATCTCGAGGTCCGGCACGCGTGGCACGGCCGTCACGGTGTCCCCCTCGAGCACGAGCTCGAGCGCGCCCTCGACCGGGTAGGTGTGGGGGACCACGCGCCCGTCGACCTTCTGCGTCACGTCGATGTCTCCGCACGCCAGCCCGGCCAGGCCCTTCGACTCCCACTGGAAGCGGATGGTCGCCCGCCCCTGCCCGTCCCGGATGCGCGCCGGCACCTTCACCCGGGCGCGGTCGTTCTCGTAGTGGATCTCGGGCTCCCCGGTCCCCAGCCGTCCTCGCACCTCGATCACCTTCACATCGAGGGTGTAGGCACCGGGCGTCATCCGCCCGAGCAGGGTACCGACATTCACGGTTCCCTTCTTGCGGACTCTGAGGTTGGCGAGGTGGATCTCGGTGTGCTCGAGGAGCCCGCCCACGAGCTGGTGGGCGAGGTGCGAGGTGAAGGGCGCGGGGGCACCGATGAGCACACCCCCCGGCGGGGCCTGGGACAGGCGCGGGTCGTTCGCGAGAAGGCGGGCCAGCTCGTCCCGCAGCTCGTCGCGCACCCCCTCGAGGCGGGCCGCCTCCTCGCGCTGCCATCGCTGGTGGATCGGAACCGACGCGGTGGCACCGACGAGACACAGGAGGACGAGCCAGAACAGCAGCCGCCGGAGCCGGCGTGGCTTCTCCTTCCGCGGCGTCATCGTTCGCCCTCCGAACCGTTCCCTTCGGTCGCCTCGAGCGGGGTCCAGTCCCCCGCGCTCACGTCGAGGACGATCCAGAGACGTCGGTCGAAGGCCAGCAGATCCGTGACGCGGGCGGACAGGGGAAAGCGCGCCGCTTCGATGCGAACCGGGCCCTTCTGGTCGGTCCCCCGAACTCGGACCTCCCGCTCGAGCTGGACGGGCAGAACGAGCGAGTCGCTCAAGAGGGAGAGGATCTGTGGGCTCAGGCCGGCCAGGCCCTCGAGGAGTCGCCTCCGCAGCGCGCTCTCACCGAAGAGGCCGACGCGTTTGAGCTCGAGGCCGATCAGGGTCACCCGGCCCCGCAGGCCGCCGCTCTCCTCGTCGACCTCGACGTGATCGACGCGGCCGAGCACGGCCAGCTCGGCGAAGATGTCGTCCGGGGGACCCGTCGTCCGGAAGACCTGCCCGTCGAGCCGCACCAGGCCATGGCCGTCCCGGAACTCGACGTCGACCGCGTCGACGCGGACCCGAAAGCGTCCCCGGGTGCCGGCGACGGCTTCCTCCCGCGGGAGACCCAGAGCGGCGAGGTCGCGCACCGTCTGCTCGTCCACCGCCACCAGCAGGCGATCCCGGGGCAGCAGCTCTCCCGCCTCGACGGCGCGGATGAGGCCGTGCAGGTCCTCGATCTGCCGGGTCAGGTGCTCGGGGCTGATGATCGCGCGAGGCCCTTCGCCGGGCTCGCAGGCCAGGACCGGAGCCAGCGCCATCACCCACGGGGCGAGGCGCCACCACACCGCTCGTCGCGAATCCCGCATCGTCAAGACAGACCCAGTCGCGCCACCTCGCGCCGCAGGCGTCCCATCTCATCAGGGGGCAGGAGCGCACCTCCGTAGGCCGTCCGGTAGCACGCGTCGACGACCCTCGCGCTCGCGTCCCTCTCTCGCCCGGACAGGTCAGGGGAAAGGCTCTCGAGGTGCTCGCGCAGGCCCCGGGTCGGCGGCCGGGGTCGTCCCCGTCTCGCCCAATGATGCTCGACCGCCGCCAGCATCGTCGAAAGCTCCCCGGGGAAGGCCACCCTCCTCTCCTTGCGAGCGCGATACCCCGACCGGAGGCGCGTCCACCACGCCCGCGCCCGGCGCCAGGAGAGGGCCGCCAGAAGAAGCGCGACCACGGCTCCGGCGATCCACGGACGTCGCCAGAGGGCATCGAAGATTCCCCGCGCGGTGACCGCGACCGCGCCCAGGACGCCGACCAGCTCGTCGTGCATCAGGAGCGCCCTCAGCTCGGCGGCGTGAGCGCGGACGGCCTCGGCGAGCTGCGCGAGCCAGCCCGGCTCTCGTCGGTGCCAGGCCGACAATCCGGCGGGGGGTGTCGGGTCCGCCTCGACCCAGCCCTCGCCCTCGATCCAGGCCTCGACCCAGGCGTGCGCGTCGGACTCCCGGACGAGATGGTAGTCCGTCATCCCGAAGCGACCCGGGACCGCGCTGTGCGGAGCCACGCTGAACCCCTTGACGTAGCGCGCGGGGATCCCCTGCATGCGCAGGAGGACGGCGGCCGCGGTGGCGAAGTACTCGCAGTAGCCGGCCTTCTTTTCGAAGAGGAACTCGGCGACCGGATCGGAGGTCTCGAACTCCCCCACGTCGAGGCTGTACGTGTAGCCGGAGTGCATCCTGGCCATGGTGTTGTCCAGACGGGCGCGGTCGGAGTCGGCATCGGAGTAGAGCGCGCCGGCCAGGATGCGGAGGCGTGGGTCGAGCCGCGCGGGCAGGCCCAGGGCCGCCGCTTGCGCCGACAGGCTGGTGTCGAGGGCCGGGTCCGAACGCCGACCGGTCTCGTGCAGGACGCCGTAGAGACGGGCCGGCTCGTTGGGGGGCCCGCGGAGCTCGCCGTCGCGGCTCCTCAGCAGGTACGGCACGGGAGCCCGGACGAGGTGAGCATTCGCAGGCACCAGGAGCGGCCAGTCCGCGGTTGCGCTCTGGAGGATCCGCGTCTCGACGAGGTCGCCCGTCGACGACGCCTCTCCGTGTCCGGGGATCTCGAAGAGGTTCCCCGGCAGCCCGGACAGCCGATCCCGGTCCGCACCTTCAGCCCGGGGGAGCAGCGGCTTCACTCCCCAGGTCTCGCGTCGGTCTCCCGCGGACCACTCGATCCCGTCGAAGCGGGTGAAGACGTAGGCCCGCAGCAGCCGAGGGCGCCGGGTCCACACCCGAAGGACGACGCGGTCCGACACGGCCAGCTCGCCGAACTCGCCCAGCCGCGATTCCTCGGAAAGCCCGCTCGTCCCCTCGGCGAACGTCCGGGCCACCGCCCGCTCGACGTGAGGCTGGGCCCACGGCAGCAGCTGCAGCGTGCCCACGGACACGAGGGCCGCCAGCCCGAGGAACCCGGCCAGGGGGAGACCGAGACGCCGCGGCCCGCCGTGCACGAAGGCGAACGTCCAGAGGGCGAGGGCCCCGGCCGCGGCGAAGTACGGGAAGAGCCCGATTCCCGGCTTCAGGCCGCTCACCACGAAGACCCCGACGATCGCCGGCAGGAGCGTCCCGGTCACCGGCCAGATGCGGTGGCCGAGGATGAAGACGACGGCGAGCACCGCCAGCGTCCAGCCGAGGATCCCCGCGAAGCGCAGGCCAGGGGCTTCCTGGATGAACCGCAGCTGCCGCGACAGGACGGCGAGGGCGAGCGTCCCGACGAGGGCGACCCGCGCGAGCACCGGGAGCAGCGTCACGAGCACCCGCGACGCCCGCGACCAGCGCAGGGCAGGGACAAGCGCCAGAGGGATGAGAAGCACGAGCGGCGAGCGGTCGCCCCGTGCCACGACGAACGCGCCGAGGGCGGCGATCAGAGCCACGTGCAGGGCCCACCGGGCCACGAGGCCCGTCCGCGGGGCCGGGCCGGCTCCCCCGCTCACGCCCCCTCCTCCATGGCGATCCGGCGCTCCACCTCCGTCGGCTCGAGCAGCGTGATCTCGCCCAGCCTGTGCGCGGCCTGGTCCCACGGACGTCGCGTCGGCCCCGCGGGCACGACGAAACACCGCACCGCCACCCCGAGATCCCGCAGCCCCTGAAGAAACGCCTGCCGCTCGTCGTCCCAGCCCAGGACGACGGCGACGACGGTGGTGAGCCCGGCGAGCCTCTCGTGGAGGTGCGGGCCCACGCGCTCGAACGGCGGCTCGTGGCAGGGCTCGAGACAGGCCAGGACGTCGAGGACGTTCTCCAGGTAGGCGAGGCTCCGGCCCGCGCTCACCTGGTAGATGTCCGGCCCGGCGGCGAAGATGTCGACGACGTTCTCGCTGCGGCTGAAGTGATCGGCGATCGAGGCCAGCACCGAGACGGCGGCCTCGAACGCCCGGCGCTCCCTCCGCCCCGCACGGCGCGGCAGGAAGGTATCGAGGACGAGGGCGATCCGCGAGAAGTACTCCTCCTGGTACTCCTTCACCACAGGGAGTCCCCGGCGGGCCCACGAGCGCCAATGGATCTTGCGGAGAGGGTCGCCCTCGCGATACTCCCGCGTGGAGACGAACTCGTTCACGTCGCCGAGGCTCGAGGCGAGCGGGATTCCACCTGGCTGGTAACGACGTCCGACGGGAAGCGGCAGCCTCTCGATGTGGAAGAAGCGCGGATAGGCCAGCACCGCCTGGGCGGGCTGGCGGAACGACCGACGCGTCGCCAGCAGGCCGAGGGGATCGGTGCCGGAGACGCCGAGGCCAGGGACGACATAGCGTCCTCGCTGCGCCGCCGTCATCTCCACGCGGGCGCGCCCGGCGCGCCCCGGCGCGCAGTCGACGAACGAGTCCGCCGGTCCGATGCCCACCCCGCGGGCGAAGCGGTCGGGACCGGGCCAGGAGACGACGAGCGGTCCGCTCTCCCGGGCGGCGCCCGTCTCGACATGGACGCCGACCGTGACGGGGCGGCCCGCGGTGAGGCGTCGGGGCAGGCCGCCCACCAGGCGCACCCGCGGCGCGCGACGCAGTGCGAGGAGGCCGGCCATGACCAGTGGACCCACGGCAAAGGCGAACAGCTGATAGACGAGGGTCTCCCGCGTGTCGAGGCCCGCGAAGCCAACGAGGCCACAGAGGACAAGCAGGAACCGGCCCCGCGCGGTGAACCGCTCGCGCCAGATCCGACGCCCCTTGCGGTAGAGATAGGACGAGTCGAGCGACCGGTGAAAGAGCACGGCCAGACCCTGCGCCATCGACTCCAGGACGCCGGCGACCGACGCCAGCGCGACTCGACCCGCGCCGGGGGCGGCGGTCGCCATCAGACGCCGATCGGCACGGAGGCGAGGATCTCGCGGACGATCTCCTCTTTCGACACCCCCGAGTAGCGAGCCTTGGTCTCGAGACCGAGGCGGTGGGCGAGGACGGGGACGGCCTCGGCCTTCACGTCTTCGGGAATCGCGAACTCCCGGCCTTCGATGAAGGCGCGGGCCTGGGCGGCGTGGACCAGCATGAGGGTCCCCCGCGGCGAGCAACCCAGGCCGACCGAGGGATGACGCCGCGTGGCCTCGGCGAGTGAGACGACGTACCGTCCGAGCCGACGCTCGACGCGCACCTTGCGGACCGCGGCCTGCAGGGCCAGCACATCGTCCGCGGAGAGGATCGGCTCGAGGTCGTCCACGGGGTGCCCCTCGGCCTGGCTGAAGATGACGTCGACCTCCTCCTCCGCCGCGGGATAGCCGAGGCTCAGGCGGAGCCCGAAGCGATCGAGCTGGGCCTCGGGCAGCGGGTAGGTGCCGTGGTACTCCACCGGATTCTGGGTGGCGAGGACGAGGAAGGGCGACGGCAGCCGGCGCGTCTCCCCTTCGGCCGACACCTGCCCCTCGCTCATGGCCTCGAGCAGCGCCGACTGCGTCCGCGGGGACGCGCGGTTGATTTCGTCGGCGAGAAGCACGTGCGCGAAGACCGGTCCCTCCCGAAACTTGAAGCTCCCGTCGCGCGGGTTGTAGACCGCCGATCCCAGGATGTCGGTCGGCAGGAGGTCCGGGGTGAACTGGACGCGGCGAAAATGACCTTCGAACGATCGGGCCAGCGCCTTGGCCAGGGTCGTCTTCCCCACGCCCGGCACGTCCTCGAGCAACAGGTGACTGCCGCTCAGCAGGGCGACCAGGACATGGTCGAGCGCCTCGTCCTTGCCGAGGATCACGCGACCCAGCTGGGCCTTGAGCGGCGGGAGGCGCTGCTGGAGGGCCGCCCTCACCGGGAGCCCTCCCCACGGCGGCCCGCCCAGTAGGTCCGCTCGATGATCGTGAGCCGGGACTCGACGCGGACGAGCTCGGTGGGCTGAAGACTCAACGGATCGACATTCTCCGGGAAGACGAAGAGACGAACCCGGCGTGTCCCTCGCGGCTCGACGATCACCAGCGGGCCACCGGCGGGATCGGTCACCTCGATGCGTCGCCCGGCCGGAATGGGATCCGCGGGACGACCGGCGATCGGATAGAGCTGCACCGTCCGCACGCCGGCGCGGTCTTCGAGCACCAGGGCCCGCGCCCGCCCCTCGATGCGGAAGGAGAGACCCACCCCGGCCCCTTCTTCTCGTACTGCCTGGGTGCCTGGCCGGCTCCCGGCCAGGTCCAGCGAAGCCGGCATCGACACCCGTAGGGGCAAGGACATGAGGCGGTGGGCCATCCCCGGAGCGATGGCCGCGGTCGGCGTACGCGGGCTCGACGGCCCCCCGGACAGGATCAGGAACACCACCGCACCGGCCAGGACGACGGCGGCCACGCCGGCGAGCTCGCCCCACGACCGGGAGAGACGAGCCCACTGGAGGAGGCGTCGGGCGGCGGGGCCGCCCCCCTTGCTCCCCTCGTGTGCGGGGCCTTCGGACGTCATGGTCCCGGACTATATCGCAGGCCCGCGACCTGCCGCGCCTCCGGGGGCTCCAGGGGTCAATGAACGGGTGCGGTCGGCCATCAGCCCAGGCTCGCCTGCGTGTCCCTTCCTTGGGGACACGCGGGTGTTCGCGGCCTATCTCAAGCCTTTCCGGCCTGTGGGAGGCGACGCTGGCGCGTCGCGGCGTACACTCGGGGTCGACGCTCGTCTCGCAAGCTCGACTTCGCGTCCCCCGAGCCCCCTACGTGGGGAGGGTTAGGGAGGGGGGTCGATGAATGACCGATAATGGGGGCCTGGAGGGATCATGCGGCTGACCGGCGTTCACCTCCTCCTCACCTACCAGTGCACCTTCGAGTGCGACCACTGCTTCGTGTGGGGCAGCCCGCGGCAGACGGGGACAATGACCCTGCAGACCGTCCGCCGCATCCTCCGAGAAGCCGAGAGCCTCGGCACGGTCGAGTGGGTCTACTTCGAGGGGGGCGAGCCCCTGCTCTTCCACCCGGTGCTCGTCCAGGCCGTCGACGAGGCCGTCGAGACAGGCTTCCGCGTGGGGCTCGTCTCCAACGCCTACTGGGCGACCAGCCCGGAGGATGCCGAATTGTGGCTCGGGCCTCTCGCCGGGAAGGTCGCGGACCTGACGCTGAGCAGCGACCAGTACCACTCGGACGAGCGGCTGAGCCAGCAGGCCCGCGACGCCCGGGCCGCGGCGGAGAAGCTGACGATGCCAGTGGGGATCTGCAGCATCGCGGGGCCGGAGGCCGGGGCCCGCGGCGTCACCGGTCAGCTGCCCCACGGCGAGATCGCAGTGATGTTCCGCGGGCGCGCGGCCGAGACGCTGGCCCCGCGCGCCCCTCGCCGGCCGTGGACCGAGCTCCGCGAGTGTCCCCACGAGGAGCTGGCGGAGCCGGACCGGGTCCACGTGGATCCCTTCGGGTATGTGCACCTCTGCCAGGGGATCTCGCTGGGCAACGTCCTCGAAGAAAGCCTGCGAGAGATCTGCAACCGCTACGACCCGGCGACCCACCCGATCACGGGACCGCTTCTCAACGGGGGCCCGGCCGAGTTGGCCCGTCGCTACGACCGCGAGCCGGGCCCCGGCGACACCTTCGCCGACGCCTGCCATCTCTGCGACTCGACGCGGCGAGGGCTTCGCGCGCGCTTTCCGGAGGTGCTCACGCCGGACCAGATGTACGGGGTGCCCGAGGGCCAGTGAGCCGGTCCCGGGCCGTGCTAACGTCAGGCCGTGTCCACTCGAAAGTCGGTTCAACGGGCCCTGGACCTGCTGGGGATCCGCAACCTCCTGCTCGGCATTCACGACGCCGCCTTTCCCTCCCGCGACGACGAGGATCTCGGCCGGGGAACACCATACTCGGAGGGCGCGGCCGACTTCATGGCCTTCGTCGCCGAGATCGGCTTCCGCGGTGTGCAGCTCGGCCCCCAGGGAGCGACGTCGGCCGGGAACCCCTCGCCCTACGACGGCACCTTGTTCTCCCGCAACCCCCTGTCGCTCGCACTGGGCCCGCTGACCCGACCCGAGTGGGGCGAGCTGCTCCCTCCGGAGGAGCTCGCCCGGCTCGTCGCGTCGCGGCCCGGCCCGCGCGAGCGCGTCCCACACGCCTGGGTCCACTCCGCCCTGCCCGCCGCCCGCGCGTCGATGTGGCGCCGCTTCCAGGCAAAGCGGGAGGGGGGGTCGGACCCGGTGGTGGCGCCACTCTCCGCCGATCTGGACGAATTCGCCCGCGCGAACTCCGGCTGGCTCGCCCGAGACGGGCTCTACGAGGCGCTGGAGCACGCCCACGGCGGACGGCACTGGCGGGAGTGGGCGGACCCCGAGCGGCACGCCTTCGATCCCCCGCCGGGCGAGGAGGCGGCGGCCGCCCGTCTTCTTCGGGAGCTCCTGGCCGAGCACATCGACACCGTGGACTCCTGGGCATTCGCGCAGTTCGTCCTGCACCGGCAGCACCGCGAGCTGCAGCAGCGCGCCCGCAGCCTGGGTCTCAAGCTCTTCGGCGATCTCCAGGTCGGCCTCTCCCCCCGCGACGAGTGGGCGGCCCAGGCCTTCCGGATGCGGGGGTATCGAATGGGGGCCCCGCCTTCGCGCACCAACCCCGAAGGCCAGCCCTGGAACCACGCGGTCCTGGACCCGGCGCGCTACTTCGAGGCGAGACCCGACGGAACACCCGGTCACGGGCCGGCCCTCCGCTTCCTCCGCGCGCGCATGGACAAGATGTTCTCGGAGCTCGACGGCGTACGGATCGACCACCCGCACGGGTTCGTCTGCCCGTGGGTCTATCGGGCCGAGCAGAACGACGCGAACCACGCGGTCCAGCACGGGGCGCGCCTCTTCTCGTCGCCCGAACTCCCTGACCACCCCGAGCTGGCACCGTTCGCCATCGCCCGAGCGGAGCAGCTCGACTACGACGTCCCCCGGCACGCCGACGGCTGGGTGAAGGAGCTGGACGAAGAGCAGGAGGAGCGCTACGCGATCCTCGTCGACCTGATCGTCGAGGCCGCGGACCGGCACGAACGAGGCACGCGAGACATCGCCTGCGAGATCCTCAGCACCCAGCCCTATCCCCTGGGCCGGGTGATGGCCCGGCACGGTCTCGGACGCTTCCGGGTGACCCAGAGAGCGGACCTCGACGAGCCCGGGGACGGATACCGCGGCGAGAACGCGAGGACCGAGGACTGGATCATGGTCGGCAACCACGACACGCGGCCGATCTGGCTGGTCGCCCGGGAGTGGATCGAGTCCGGCGAGTCCTGGAACCAGGCGAGGTACCTGGCGACACGCCTGCTGGCCCCCGAGGAGGACCGCGAGGCCTGGGTGCGAGAGACGGCGGGGAATCGCAACGCCCTCGTCCAGGCCAAGCTCGCCGACCTGTTCGTTGGCCCCGCCGCGAACGTGCTGGTGTTCTTCACCGACGCCCTCGGACTGGAGGATGTCTACAACCGGCCCGGTCTGGTCGACGACTTGAACTGGTCGCTTCGGGTGTCTCCGAGCTTCCGCCGCGAGCACGCCGAGCGGGTCGCCCGCGGGGCCGCCCTCGACCTGCCCCGGGTGCTCGCCCGTGCCCTGCGCGCTCGCGGCGCCACGTTCGTGACGGCTCACCGGGGGCTGCTCGAGGAGCTCGAGAGGGCCTGAGCCGCTCGGGAACCCACCGAGACCCCGGTTTCACCCCAGCGATTCGGCGGACAGACGTTGGGTGTCGGTGAGTGACGGAACGGCGAGGGGGCACGTCGCGTAAGCTAAGGTGAGAGAAGGAGAAACCCTCATGTCCCCAGCCTCCCGCGACGGCGAAGCCGAGCCGGGCCGTCCGCACCGGGCGGACTGGGGTCGGGTGGCGGACGGCGTCTTCCTGGCCGGGCTCGGGGTCTTCTTTCTTCTCGCCACGACGCGAGGGCTTCCGGCGGGTTTCTGGGTGGAGGCGGTGTCGTTCTGGCCCGTCCTTCTCGTGTCCGCGGGCATCCGCATCATCTTCGAGAAGACGGCGATGCCCTGGGGGGTGTTGCTCGGGCCGATCGTCGTCCTGGCAACGCTCTTCTGGCTGGCCTGGGGCGACCGGCCCGAGATCCGTCCTCCCGGTGAGTGGCGGGCGCTGTCGGCCGAGCGGCCCGAGGGCGCCGAGCGCGTGAGGGTTCACGCCAAGCTCGCGGGCGTTCGCGTCCATCTCGAGGCACGTCCGCTCTCTCCAAGCCTCCTGGCCGAGGGCCGGGCCGCCTCGCGCGACAGCGAGACGCACCTCGAGGTGAGCCACGACGACGGGGACGCGACTCTGCGACTCCAGGGGCGGCGCGGCGGCTTCCTGCTCATCGGACGGAGGCGCGAGGTCTGGGAGCTCGGCCTGACCGACCGCATTCCCCTCGACGTCGACGTGGACGGGGTGTTCATCCGGGCCGACGTCGACCTCAGAAGAGGACGCACGACCGCCGTCGAGGTGCGCGGGGCGTTCAACTCCACGACGCTGCGACTGCCCCCACCCACCGGGAAGGTGACGATCCGCCTCGAGGGGGCCTTCAGCACCTTCGGCGTGATCGTCCCGGAGGGCACACCCGTCCGCCACCACGGTCCCGGCTTTCCCGTCAACTTCGTGAGCAAGGGCCCGGCGCCCGAAGACTTCTCCGGGGAGGAGCCCGGCTACCAGGTGATCGTCGAGGGCGCGTTCACCATGCTGAACATCGAGGAGGGTCCGCCGCCTCCCGGAGGCTGGCCGCCTTCTCACGCGGAGGAGCCGGAGGTGTCGCCGCTCCCGGCCGAGGCCGGGCGCCCCCCCGCGGAGGACCCCGGCGGCGCCGCGCCGAGCGGGACGTGAGGGCGCGGTAACAGAACGCGCGGCCCGGCGTGTCACTACTGTAAAGAGGTGCGGTGATGACCAACCTGCAGGGGTTACGACGGTGCTGGCCTCGTGCCCTCGTCGCCTGCGTGCTGGTCGGCCTCGGGGCCTGTGGTGGGGACGGATCGTCCCCCACCACCCCGCCCCCGCCCGCAGCCACGCCCCCCCCGCCCCCCGCCGGGGTCCGCGATCTCCTGACCGTGGACGACCTCTTCGGGGGCGCGGCCCCGGGCGTCGTCCACAACTCCTACTTCACGCCGCTCGGCGGGGTGCTACCCACCTCCCATCGTCTGTGCGGGACGCTCCACTTCGCCGAGACGCCGATGGCAACGACACACCCGGACTCCGGCTGGATGGGCAGCGGGCAGACCCTCTTCCCCGCCTTCTCGCTCCCGGTCGTCACCGTCGACGACTGGCTCATCCCGCTCGAGCGCGACCTGATCCTGTCCGGGCGCGGCGCGGGGGGCAGCGGACGGAGCCTCTGGAACATCATCGCCAACCCGGGACACGTGTGGGAGGAGCCGGGGGACGGAGGACTCTCCCGCGCCACCCTCCTCCTCACCTTCACCGACAACTACGTGGGGCAGGCCCGCAACGCCCTCGCCACCTTCGTGTTCAGCGAGAGCGAGGTGTCTTCGGCCGCCGTCCAGATCACGCAGGAGACGGCGCCGAACGACGAGTACCTCCGCACGGACTTCTCGGCGCTCGTGCCGCTGACCCTCGAATCGGACTGTCCAGCCGGGGCCGAGGGCGCGATTGCCGCCTTCGGACGCGAGCGGGCGAGCCGGCTGCCCCTGCGCCAGTGGTCCGATCTCCCGGACGCCGGGAGCTCGTACTCGGTCTCCCGGAACGGCTTCGCCGACACGGACGTGAGCGCGCTCGCCCTCCTGATGGACGGACAGCTCTACCAGCAGACGGTCGCCACCCGCTCGGGCCCCCACCCCTGGCCCCAGTGGATGCGTCACGGGGTCTTCTCGGTGACGAAGACGCTGGGGCTGGGACTGTCGATGTTCTACCTGGCGCATCGGTACGGCGACGCGATCTTCGAGGAACAGATCGTCGACTACGTCCCCGAGCTGGCCGATCATCCGGGATGGCACGGGGTCACGTTCCACCACGCCCTGAACATGGTGACGGGCACCGCGGGGGGCGAGCGGGGCGCCGCCATCGGACCCTTCATCCAGGCCCGCTCCGCGGCGTCGAAGATCGCCGCGATCCACGCCTATCCCGACGCCCCGCCGGCCCCCGGGACCGAGTTCACCTACTACTCCACCCACTCGTTCGTGCTCTCGCAGGCCATGAACAACTACGTCAGGGTGCGGGAGGGCCCGAACGCCGACTACTGGACGATGGTGAGCGAGGACGTGCTCGAACCCATTGGCGTCCCCCACCTCCCGCTCTCACGGTCGTTCGAGAACGACGGCAGGCTCGGAACACCGATCATGGGCTGGGGCAGCTACCCCGACGTCGACGCCGCGGCCAAGGTGGCCCAGCTGCTCCAGGACGAGGGGGTCTTCCAGCGACGGCAGCTGCTGAGCCGGGCGAAGGTCCGCGAGGCGCTTCGCCGCGCGGGGCGGGACGACTACCCGACCGGGAACAGCGCCGAGCGCTATCTCCACTCCGTCTGGACGGTGCGGACCGACGTGGGGTCCTGCACGATCGACGTCCCGACCATGTCCGGCGACGGGGGCAACCACGTGATGATGCTGCCGAGCGGGCTGAGCGTCGTCCGCTTCATGGACGCGGATGACTACGAGGTCAGCTACGCAACCCGGGCCGCCGAGATGTACCGAAGCTCCTGTCGCTAGTGTCCGGCCAACAGGCCTGACGCCGTCCGCGTGTCCCTTCCCTGGGGACACGCGGATGTCCCTGGCCTATCTCAAGCATTCCCCTCCCCCTACGTGGGGAGGGTCAGGGAGGGGGGTTATTGAATGATAGAGGCTACGCCTCGCGCTCTTCGAACTCGCCCCACAGCTTCACGAAGAGGTTGATGACGACGATCGCCAAGACCATGTGCGCGGCCAGGGTGTACCAGACGTAGTCCGGGTGGCCCATCGCGTCGAAGCGCCCGTAGAGCCCGGTGTAGATCGGGCCGCTGAACGCGCCGATGGCGGTGGCCAGGAAGTTGGCGCCCATGTAGAGGCCGGCCTTCTCCTTGGGGGCGATCCAGGTGATGTACTCCTGGATCCGCGGGGAGGCCATCATCTCCCCGAGGGCGAAGAAGAAGATGCCCACGAAGATCATCGAGGCGACCGACAGCCGCGCGTAGCCGAGGATGACGAAGCCGGCGGCCGACAACGCCAGACCGCTCATGAAGGTGGGCAGGGCCCTCCATTTTTCGATGGTGCGGGACACGAACACCTGCAGGAGCACGATGATGTAGCCGGTGTTGGAGATCGACTCTCCCAGCACCCGCCTCGTGCCGTCCTCGTCCACGTGGGAGAGGAAGCCGGCGATCCCCGAGCCAAGGACGCTGCGGATGTCGAGGTAGAGCTGGGCGGTGTCCACGTTGGAGTCGACGTAGAGGGCGCAGAGGTTGAAGAAGGCCCAGAAGGGCACCCACCACATGACGCCGAGGACGATCAGGAAGCTCGTGAACTTCAGGTCGGAGAGCGCGGTCTTGAGGTCCCGGAACTTCTGCTTCAGGGTCAGCCCCTCGATCTGACGGGGTGGCTCCTTGTAGAAGAAGAGCGTCACGAAGAGCATCACCACGATCATTCCCGCGGCGGCGTAGAACGCGTGGTCCCACGAGATCGCCCGGAGCTTGCCGGCGACGATGGGGCCGAAGGACCCCCCGACGTTGACCATGGCGTAGAAGATCCCGAAGCCGAGGGTCTTGTTCGACTTGTCGGTGACGGCCCGGACCGTCCCCGCGATCAGGGGCTTGAAGATCCCCGCCGCGAATCCAATCGTGAGCATCGTCAGCGCGATGCCGGAGAAGGTCTTGTTGAAGATCAGCAGGAGGATGGAGGGCAGATACGCCATGTACGCGACGAGAAGGGTCTTCTTGAAGCCGAACCGGTCGGCGAAGGTGCCCGAGATCACCGGGATCGTGTAGGAGAGGAGCAGGAAGATGAACTGCACCCACCCGAGCTGATCCGGCGAGAAGCCCAGGGACTTCATGTAGATCCCGAAGCCGAAGTAGATCCCGTAGTAAGCGAAGCGCTCCATCACCTCGATGAGGTTGGCGACCCAGAAGACGGGCGGAAAGGCGGTTCTCGTCGTGCTCATTGACTCCCTCGGAAGTGGTGCTGGTGCGGGGGGCTCTCCTCGGCCCTCCGCCGCTCAGGCGGTCGGGTGACGTCCGGATCGGCGCATTCTAGCAGGAGCGGCACGAGGCCTGGTGGCCGGTCGTATTCATTCATCGACCCCCCACCCTAACCCTCCCCACCCACGGAGGAGAGGGAAAGGCTTGAGATAGGCCCCGTGCACCCGCGTGTCCCCACGGAAGGGACACGCGGGCGAGCCTGGGCCTGGTAGCTGCATTTCCTGGAACCCGGCCTCCGGGCGGATCGTTGGATCTGGTGGAGGGTATTCCCATGTCATTGAAGCGGATTCCGGCCTCAGCCCTGGTCCTCGTGGCAACGGTGGCGCTCAGCGCCTGCCAGTACTCCAGCGGGCCGCTCGTCGCCCGCGACAGCCTCGAGGAGACCCGGGCCCTCGAGCCGGACGGTCGCTTCGAGCTGGAGAACGTCAACGGCCGCATCACCTTGGCCACGTGGTCGAAGGACGAGGTCCTGATCGAGGCCGAGCGGGCGGCGGTCAGCGAGGAGGCGCTGGAGCGCATCCGGATCGAGATCGACGGCGAGGGCGACGAGGTGCGGGTCAAGACCCGCTACTCGCGGAGCAAGCCCTGGTTCATAGGCGGGAACCCCGGCAAGGTCGACTACCACGTCACCCTGCCCGCCGGCGCGCGGGCCCGGCTCAAGACGGTCAACGGGCCGGTCGACGTCGAGGCCCTCCACGGCGATCTCCGCGTGGAGTCCGTCAACGGGGGCCTGGAGCTCGACGACGTGGGCGGCGAGGTCCGCGCGCACACGGTGAACGGGGGGATCCACGCCGTCTTCGATGTCCTCCCCGCGGGCGGCCACCACGAGTTCAGGACGGTCAACGGTGGGATCAAGGTCACCCTGCCCGAGGGCACGACCGGCCGGCTGGAGGCCCGCACCGTCAACGGGTCGATCGACTGCGACCTGCCCCTGGATGTCGAGACGAGGAAGAAGCGTTCCCTCGTTGGACGGCTCGGTCCTGGCGGCGGGTCCTTCCAGCTCGACACCGTCAACGGCAG
>JAJDNV010000078.1 GCA_022340545.1 Acidobacteriota bacterium
CAGGCCGCGCTGACCGCGGGGACGGAGCTCGTGAACGCCCGCCTGCGGGGGGTGGACCCGGAGTTCGGGGAGCTCAGGAACCTCTACCCCCAGTCCGGTGGACGATTCCTCAACGCGCGGGACATCTCCCGAAAGCGACGAGTCGTCTTCCTGGGCGAGGAGCTGGCCCGCGACCTCTTCGGCACCGAGGACGTCGTCGGTCGGACCGTGCAGATCGACCGGGCGACCTTTCTCGTCGTGGGGGTCGCCCAGGAGAAGCTCATGACGTCGATGTACAGCGGCCCCGACCGCAACCAGGCCACCATCCCCGCCACGACCTTCAAGTCCATGTACACCGACGCGCGGCCGAGCAACATGGTCTACGCGCCCGTCCGGCCGGAGCTGGGGGACACGGCCAAGGCCGAGCTCTACCGGGTCATGGGACGCCAGCACCGCTTCGACCCGGAGGACGAGCGGGCCCTGGGCATCTGGGACACCCGCGAGAACCAGCGCATCACCTTGAACATCACCCTGGGCATCCAGATCTTCCTGGGGATCATCGGCGGCCTGACCCTCCTCGTGGGCGGCATGGGCGTGGCGAACATCATGTTCGCGGTGGTCAAGGAGCGGACGCGGGAGATCGGCGTGAAGATGGCCCTCGGGGCCAAGGCCCGCCAGGTGATGCTCCCCTTCGTGTTCGAGGCCCTGCTCATGACAGTGATCGGGGGACTCGCCGGGACCGGCCTGTCTCTCGGACTGATCGGCCTCATCTCGGTCCTGCCCCTCGAGGGCGACGCCTTCGACTTTGTGGGACACCCTACGTTCTCGCCGGCGATCGCCGCCGCCACCGCCCTCATCCTGGGGACGATCGGCACGGGGGCCGGCTTCTTCCCGGCGCGGCGGGCGGCGTCGGTCGAGCCCGCGGTTTCCTTGAGGTGCGAGTGATGATGATCCAGATGCGCGGAATCCAGAAGGTCTACGACACCGGCCATGTGGAAGTGCGGGCTCTCAAGGGCATCGATCTCGACGTCGACCGGAGCGAGTACGTGGCCGTCGTGGGGCCCTCCGGATCGGGCAAGTCGACCCTCATGAACCTCCTGGGCTGTCTCGACACCCCGACCGCGGGCGAGTACGTTCTCTCCGGGGAGAAGGTGGCGGGCCTCGACCGCAACCGGCTGGCCGAGATCCGGAACCGCCACGTCGGCTTCGTGTTCCAGAGCTTCAACCTCCTGCCCTATGCCACCGCTCTCGAGAACGTCGAGCTGCCGCTGCTCTTCGGGGGAGTCGCGGCCCGGGAGCGACGCGCGCGGGCTGCGGAAATGCTCGAGAAGGTCGACCTGGCCGACCGCATGCACCACAAGCCCACCGAGCTGTCCGGGGGCCAGATGCAGCGCGTGGCCATCGCGCGGGCCCTCGTGAACCGCCCCACCATGGTCCTGGCCGACGAGCCCACCGGGAACCTGGACTCCGCCTCGGGCCGCGGCGTCGTGGGACTCTTCGACGAGCTCCACGACTCGGGCCAGACCATCGTGATGATCACCCACGACATGGGCCTGGCCGGGCTCGCCAACCGCGTCGTCCAGATCCGCGACGGAGAGATCGTCGAGGACCTCGAGGCCGCGGCGTAGCCGCGAAAGGGGGCACCCGGGGCCAGAGCGGCGGGCCGGAGGTGCATCCTCCGCTTCGGGCCCTGGATGGTGGTCCTAGATCTGTGAGTACGCCGTCGGCACGAGGAAGATGTTCGTGATCTTCGACACCGTGTCCGCGTACTTCGGCATCGCCTTCAAGCGGTTCCACTCGGGATGCTCGCCGAACGCCTTCCAATGCGCCGCGTGGGCATCCCGGTCAGCGGCTGAGAGCATGTACCTGAGGTGCGGCAGGTCATCCCCGATGAGGGCCTCTCCAAAGAACACCGGACCCAGCTGCGTGTCCCTCATCACCTGCATCTCACCGCTGTTGAACATGTCCACCTTCAACGCCGCTTTCTCCTCCGTGTGGCTCTCGTAGGTCCTCAGCTCGAACACACGCGGCTGCTTGTGGGCCGTCTGCTCGGGCATCTCAATCGTGGGGATTCCGGCAAACGCCTTGTAGAACCAGCTCTGGATCCGCGTGAACACCGGATCGTCCTGGGGCACGGCGAAGTGCTCCTTGGCCGCAGCCTGGTATTCCGAGTCCGCCAGGAGGGTCGGGTTCAGCGCCGAGAAACGATCCAACCTCGGATAGGGGATCAGGACGTAGATCGAGTGATCGTCCGGCTCGTCCATGTTGGTGAACACCCCGATGCGGTCGAGACCCATCCGGCCGAGAGCCGGCACCAGCGCACTCTCGAGGTAGCCGTCCACCTTCGCCTTCTTGGCCGCGTCCGTGGTTTTGTAGACGCGGAGCTCGTAGAACTCCTGCTGTCTCTCTCCCTCCGCCCCCCCGGCATCCGTGGCTGCTGCGACCGCGGCGAGCGCGGCCGACGTCTTCAGGAAGTCCCTGCGACTACTGGAGCTCAACATATCCCACCCTCATTATTGAATGAACACGGCGACACACTACGGCTCCCGTCTGGCCTCCGTCAACCCTTCACGTCCCGGATTGGCCAGCCACGCCCCGGAGGGGCGGTGCCCGTCACCGACAGGCTGTCGTGCGGCGTGCTCGCGTCGCCTCGTCCCGCGAAGTCGACGACGAGGCTGCGCCCGGACACGCTGGCGGTGGCCGACCGGCGACGCCCCTCGAGGTCGGCCCGGTGGCAACCCCACCACTCGCGCGCCGCCTCGTCGGTCCAGCGTCCGAAATCCTCGCAGGCCCTCAGCCGATGCCGGAGGTCCCTCGCGCCGTCGGGGCGGTCCGCGGGCGCCTTGGCGAGACACGCGAGGAGCAACGCCTCGAGATCGGCCGGCACCCGGGCATCGGTCCGCTCCGACGGCGGGACCGGCTCGGAGTGCAGGTGGTGGCCGCAGACCTCCACGACGGATCGCCCGGTGAACACGTCGGCGCCCACGAGGGCGTAGTAACCCACCGCCCCCAGCGCGTACAGGTCGCTGCGGGCATCCACGCTCTCCGGCGCGGTGATTGCCTCCGGGGCCATGTAGAGCGGCGTCCCGGCGAGCGTTCCCGCGGTCGTGAGAGAGGTGTCGCCGCCGCGGTCCACCTCCTTGACGAGGCCGAAGTCCACGACCTTCGCCACGTCCGGGCTCCCGGCCAGCTCGCAGAGCAGGATGTTCGCGGGCTTGATGTCCCGGTGAATCAGCCCGATGCCGTGCGCCTCGACCAGCGAGGCAGCCACCTGCTCGAGCACGTGGACAACGCGAGCGGGCGGCAGGGCGCCGCCCACCTCGACCACCTCGCGCAGGTTGGCGCCCTCGAGCAGCTCCATCGCGTAGTAGAAGACGCCCTCGGGAGTGCGCCCGTAGTCGTAGACCGTCACGGTATTGGGATGAGCGAGGCGTGCGGTGAGCCGCACCTCCCGCTCGAACCGGGCGATGGTGCTCTCGCTGCTCTTGTCGGCGGGGAGGAGCTTCACCGCCGTGGGCCGCCGAAGCATCGCGTGCCGGGCCCGGTAGACGACGCCCATTCCCCCCTCGCCGAGCTTCTCCTCCAGCAGGTACTGGCCGAGCTGGCGTGCCTCCCGGACCTCTCGGCGCAGGCCGTAGAGGGTCCGGGAGGTCACGGCGCACACCGCGACCGTCAGGGTCCACCAGACCACTGACTCGACCATCACCCCGAGCGAGAGTGGAAACGGCACGAGGTCCTGAAGGACCGCGAACGACTCCCGGTGAACGCCGATCTGGTTTCCCACGACCACCGGCACGCCGACGAGGGCGGTGAGGACCGCGGTGCGTACCGCCGGACTCGGCACGAACACCGCGCGGATCATCATCCCGAAGCTCATGGCCAGTATCACGATGAGGTCTGGCCGCAGGACCATGACGGGCAGATGTGACCCCATGAGACCGTAGCCGACGGAGCTGCCCACGAGCCCGGTGCCCTCGACGACCTGGACGAAGAGCCGCGAGCGCGGACGCCGGCCGCACAGCGCCCAGATCGCGAGGAGGGACGCCGCCCCCAGGAGGTGGAAATTCATCGAGGGACTGAAGAGCGCGGCCACCCCCCCGAGGTAGAGATGCCCGGTCCCGTTGAAGACCCAGAAGGCCAGTCCCGCGAGGCCCGCCACCTTCCCGAACTGAGCCACCCGGTGCTGGAGAAAGAGCTGACTCTCGGTGGTGGGATCCGATTCGTGTCGGTCGCTCATGTCTCGCGTGCCTCGATCCCCGTCGCGATCCGCGGGGGAGTGGGCTCGTGCACCCTGGAGATTCCAGCTGGGAGAACCCATCCTACACCGGGGGCCTGCCGCAGGCCGCCCTCAGTATCTGCCGAGGCGGGGGGCAATGGATCGGATGGTTCATGGCTGGCCCAGAGACATCGCCTCTAGACTGGCGCGGCAGAAGTCCGCCTCCGCCGGGAGATGCGGCCGGCTGGGGGCTCCGGTGGCGTTCGAAGCCCGCGCGCCGCTCGGCGCCGGTGTTCAGGGCCCGCCGGGCAAGGCCCGAGAGGGGGACCCATGAGACGACCGCTTGTGTTGATCCAGTTGCTGGCGTTCGTGCTCGCCTGCGCTCCGGCCGCTCGATCAGCCACGGTGCGCGTCTGGGAGAAGGTCGAGATCACTCTCCGGGCCCAGAACGACTACGACAACCCCTACACCGACGTCGAGGTCTGGGTGGACCTCGAGGGTCCGGGATTCGCGAAGCGGTGCTTCGGCTTCTGGGACGGCGGGGACACCTTCAGGGTGCGGGTGATGGCGACGAGGCCCGGCCAGTGGTCCTGGAAGAGCGGGTCGAGCCCGGCCGATCCGGGGCTGGACGGCCGACAGGGCGAGATGACCGCCGAGGACTGGACGGAGGAGGAGAAGCAGGGGAATCCGCTGCGACGCGGCATGATCGTGGCCTCCGCGAACGGACACGCCCTCGAGCACCCCGACGGGACACCGTTCATCGTGATCGGCGACACCTGGTGGTCGGCGGCGACGTTCCGCTTCCCCTGGCACGCCGACGACCGGGAGCGGCCGATCGGGCCGGAGGCGGGGATCAAGGACTACGCGCGCCTGCGCAAGCGGCAGGGCTTCAACCTGGTCGGGATCATCGCCGCCTTCCCGAACTGGGCGGACGACGGGAAGCCGTGGGTCATCTGGCTGGACGAGGAGCGCAACCTGGGGGTCCGCTCGGCCTGGGTCCACCAGCGGGAGATCAACCAGGGCCTGCCGCGCGAGAGATGGCGCGCCAAGGACATGCACAACGAAGGCGGTCGGGCCTTCGCGTTTCCCGGCAAGGTTCCCGGGTACGAAGAGGTCTATCCGGACGTGGATCGGATCAACCCCGAGTACTTCCGGTACCTGGACCGCAAGATCGACCATCTGAACGAGCAGGGGTTCGCGGTGTTCCTGGAGGTGGCCCGACGCGACTGCACCGCGGCGTGGGGCGAGTACTACGAGTGGCCCGAGTCGTACTCGCGCTACGTCCAGTACATCTGGAGCCGCTACCAGGCCAACATCTGCATCTACAGCCCGATTCACTACGACTGGGTCGACATGGCGATGACGGAGAGGCAGTTCAACGAAGCCGCGAACGCCGTGATCGAGAAGTACGGCCCACCCCCGTTCGGGACGCTCGTCTCCTGCAACTCCTCCCTGTCGAGCCAGGCCAACTTCGGGCGGTTCCCCGACAACGAGTGGCTCACCCTGCAGCAGATCGGGAACTGGCGCGAGCACGACCACTACTGGTACCTGACGGAGATCTTCCACACCGAGCCGCCGCGGCCGGCGGTGAACGGAGAGCCCTACTACTCCGGATACCAGGACAAGCGGAACTTCACCTACCAGCACGGGGCCGAGGGAGGGACCGAGCGGGACGACCTGTACGTGCGCAGCGCCATCTACGGCAGCTTCCTGTCCGGCGGCCTCGGCGGGCAGATCTACGGCGCGGAAGGGATCTGGGGGGGAGACGTCGAAGAGGGCTCCGACCCCGCCATGTGGGAGGCCTTCCAGTGGAGCTCGGCCGACATGATGCGCCACCTGAAGACCTTCGCCCTCGGCATCGGCAAGCGCTACCAGGACCTCGTCCCGGATGCGAACCTGGTGACGCCGAGCCGCACACACGACGTCCTGGCCTACACGGGCTGGGCCTACTGCGCGCGCACGCCGGACCGGCGGTCCTTCCTCGTCTACTACGAGGAAGAGTGTCCGAACGGGGTGGTGAGGGGCGCCCTCCCGAACGAATCCTATGAGGCGAGCTGGTTCGACCCAAGGGAGGGCGAGTGGAGGCCGGTGGGCCCAACCGGGAGGTTGAAGGCGGATCGTTGGGGACGGATCGCGATCCCCGACAAGCCGACCGGCTCCGACTGGGGCCTGCGGCTGGAGGCGCGGCCGGCGACTGGGTTGTGAGCCCTCAGATGCCGCCGGTGATGGCGATGTTCTGTCCGGTGATGTATGAAGCGTCCTCCGACAGAAGCCAGAGAACGGTTGTGGCGACCTCGTCGACCGTCCCATATCGCCGCATCGGAACCTGATCGATCATCTGCCGCGCAACCTCGGCGGGTTCTGCCGAGAAGTACTGGCTGCCGGCCCTGGCCTGGAGCTCGACCTGTCGATCCCACATCGCACCCGGCCCGATGAACGCCGGCGAGATCGCGTTGACGCGTATCCCCGACGGGGCGAGATCCTTCGACGCAGACTGCGTGAGGCTGATCACCGCCCCCTTTGACGCGCTGTACGCAATCATATTGGGGGCACCATGGACGCCAGCCATCGACGCCGTGTTCACGATCGACCCCGGGCTTCCTTCGGCGCGCATTCGACGAGCCCCCTCGCGCAGCACATTGAAGACACCCTGCACGTTGACGGCAAGGACGCGTGAGAAGTCGTCGGTGGGGTAGTCGGGGGTGGCCGCGAACGCTCCCTGGTACCCGGCGTTGTTGAACACCAGGTCCGGAGAGCCCAACCGATCCGTCGCCGCGGCGAAGCAGGCCGCGACGCTCGCCTGGTCCGTGACGTCGGCCGTGATGGCCACGATGGCCCGTTCTTCTCCGGCCGCGGCGCATTCCTCCCGCGTCGCCTCGAGGCGTTCCGACACCATCGGGAGATCGGTCAGAGCGATCCTTGCCCCTGAACCCGCAAGACGGCGCGCCACGGCGCGGCCAATGTCGCCCGCCGCACCGGTGATCAGGGCCGTTGATCCTGAGAAGTCGTAGGACGCCGACATCATGTGGACCCTCCATGATCCGCCTCCGACCGGGTCTGGAGACGGAGACCGTCGGGGCCGAAGACATGGACTGGCCCCTGCACCGTCACGTGGGTGCGGTCGCCCCGGGCAACGCTGTACTCGGCGTCGACCCGCACGCGGACACGGATCGTCTTCCCGAGGTGCTCCAGTTCGACGAATACGAACGTCTCTGATCCGAGCTCCTCGACGACGACAACCTCGGCGGGCGTTCCCGCCGTTCCCAGCGCCAGGCCCTGCGGTCGGACACCCAGGACGACGTCCGTCGCCTCGAACCGAGCCATCTGTGTCGCCACCACCGGATCCACGGCACACCTGCCCGATCCGAAGGCGAGCGAGCGGCCGTCGTGGGAGGACGGGATGAGGTTCATTGCCGGAGAGCCGATGAAGCTCGCAACGAAGAGGTTGGCCGGAAGCCGGTAGAGCGTTCGCGGCTTGTCGACCTGTTGCATCACGCCGCGATCGAGGACGGCGACACGGTGGCCCATCGTCATGGCCTCGACCTGGTCGTGGGTGACATAGACGGTGGTGACGCCGAGCCTGGCCTGGAGGTCGGCCAGCTCCGCACGGGTCTGGACGCGGAGCTTGGCGTCCAGGTTGGAGAGGGGCTCATCCATCAAGAACACCTGCGGGTGCCGAACGATGGCCCGGCCCATGGCGACCCGCTGCCGCTGCCCCCCCGAGAGGCTCCTCGGCTTGCGGTCGAGATGCGCCTCGAGTTCGAGAATCCTCGCCGCCTCCACCACGCGCCTGGCTCGCTCTTCCTTGGAGACACCGCGCTGCTTCAGGGCAAAACCCATGTTCTGCGCCACCGTCATGTGTGGATAGAGCGCGTAGTTCTGGAAGACCATGGCGACGTCCCGGTCCTTCGGCGGAACCAGCGTCACATCACGGTCGCCGATGCGGATCGATCCCTGGTCGACGGCCTCGAGTCCGGCCAGCATGCGCAGGGCGGTGGACTTGCCAGACCCCGAGGGGCCGACGAGCACGAGGAACTCACGGTCGGCGATGTCGAGGTTCAGACGATCGACGGCCGGCTCGTCGGCTCCCGGATAGATCCGGGTTGCGTCTCGGTAGCGGACCTCAGCCATGACAGTCTGTCACTTGATCGCCCCCATCGTGAGGCCACGGATCATTCGCTTCTGGGCAAGCCATCCCGCGAGAACGACGGGAAGGACGGCAAGGGACGACGCCGCCGACAGCTTCGCGAGAAAGTTCCCTCGCGTGCTGACGTTGGACGTCACCCAGATCGGGACCGTTGACGCGTCGACCGGGTTGAGCTGCACGGCGAGGAAGAACTCGTTCCAGGCAAAGACCACACAGAGCAGCGCCGTGGCGGCGATACCGGGGGTGACGATTGGCAGCATCACCTGGGTGATCTGCCCCCACAAGCCGGTGCCGTCGATCTCGGCTGCCTCGATCAGCTCTCTGGGGACCTCCGAGAAGAAGGAGCGGAGCATCCAGACCGCCAGCGGCAGATTCATCGCGGTATACAGGATGATCAGCACGAGGTGGCTGTTGAGAATCCCGAGGTCTCGGGCGATGATCCACAGCGGGAGGATGGCGGCAACGATCGGCAGGAACTTCGTCGAGATGAAGAAGAAGAGGACGTCGCGCCACCTCCGCACCGGACGAACCGACAGGGCATAGGCCGCCGGGATCGCCAGCGCCAACACCAGCACGGTCGAGACGGCGACGACCCAGAAGGAGTTCAGGAAGGCCTCGCTGAATCCCAGGAGCCCCGGCGTCTGGGTCGTCACCTCCCGGAATCGATCCAGGGTGGGCTCGAAGAACAGCCTGGGGCTGGCGTTGGCGTCGGCCTCCTCCTTGAACCCGTTGAGCACCATCCAGAAGACGGGGAAGAAGAAGACGGCGGCCACGAACCACGCGGTGAGGCCGAGCGTGAGCGTCCCCCATACGGTCTCTCCGGTGAGCACTCGCTCACGGTGGGTGGTGGTCATGCGACCTCGTGACCTTCGAGGAGGCCGGAGAGCAGGCGAAGGGCGAAGGTGGCGATGATGATCGAGGCGATCACCACGATGATGGCGTAGGCCGAGGCCTGGCCGAAGTCCCACCCGCCGCCGATGGAGCGCTGGAAGACGAAGTACGGCACATTGGTCGAGCCCGGCCCGCCACCGGTGATCACCTCGACGTGATCGAACACCTGGATGATGTAGATGGAGCCGAGGAGGATCCCGAGCTCGAGATAGGGCCGCAGCAGCGGCAGCGTGATCTGGGCGAAGATGCCTCGGCTGCTTGCTCCGTCGACGCGGGCCGCCTCGAGTATGTCCGTCGGCTGGCTCTGAAGTCCGGCGAGGACGATCAGCATCATGAACGGCGACCACTGCCACACGAGAACGACGATGATGCTCCAGAGCGGCCAGCGCTCGACGAACGGGATCGCTTGGAAGCCGAGCGTCTCGAGCAGCCAGCTGAAGACTCCGAACACCGAGCTGAACATCTGGTTCTTCCATACCAGACCCGCCACGACCGGCATGATCAGGAATGGCGTGATGAGCAGCGTCCTGACGACGCCGCGACCGGGGAAATCCCGATCGAGCAGGAGGGCGAGCACCGTCCCCACCACCACCGAGAGGAGGACGGTGGTCACGGTCATCGCCAAGGTGGTGCCGACTGCGTCGAGGAAGAACGGGTTGGAATAGCCGGACGTGTAGTTCTCGAGCCCCGTGAACTCCCGCGGAGTCGGGGGGACGATCTTCCAGTCCGTGAGGCTGTACCAGATGCTGAAGAGGAACGGCACCTGCGTGATCACGATGGTGAACAGCAACGCGGGGAGGAGGGGCACCCGGCGTCGCCACGTGTCACGACGCTGAATGGCCCCGGCCTCGCGGGCGCGGTCTGGGCCCGGGTCGGGAGCCTCGGCTCGAGCGGGTCCTGATGCCACGGCGGGTGCTCTAGTTGCTGACCTCGGATGCGATCACCTGGCATGCCGCCAGCGCATCTTCGACGGACTCTCTTCCGGCGATCGCCGCCGAGAACTCCTCCGTGCAACGGGTCGCGACATCCTGGAATTCCGGCACGCCCACGTACTGCACGCCGCCCAGACCCGGCTCGGGCATTTTCCCGGGATTCTCGATCGGTGCGGCGACCATCGCCTCGAGGGTCTTCTGGGCGAAGGCCCCCGCCGCCGCCTGGTAGTTGGCGTTCTCGTACGTGGACCGGCGCGTGCCGGGCGGCACGGCCGCCCAACCCCCGGGCAGCGTCTCGGCGGCGGCCTCGATGTACTCGGCGCTGGTCGCCCAGCTCACGTACTCCCACGCCGTCTCCTTGTCGGGGGCGTTTTGGGGGATGGCCAGGGCCCACGCCCACAGCCAGCCGGAGGCGTCCGTCACCCTGGTGGGCGCGAGCGCGTACCCATTGAGGCCCTTGACGGGGCTGTCGTCGGCCTCGAGGAGTCCGGCCGCCACCGTGGCGTCGAACCACATGGCCACCTTGCCTTCGAGGTACTGGTTCAGGCACTCGTTGAAGCTGGCATTCGCGGCATCGTCCTCGCCGACGTCGTTGACCAGGTCGACGTAGAAGTTCAGCGCCTCGGCGAACTCCGGCTGATCGACCTGGGCGGCGCCGATGTCGCCGTCTTCGGTGGCCAGCCACCACGTTCCTCCGAAGGTGTGGAGCACGGTGGTGAACACGCTGCCGAGGTCGCCCCAGCCCGGCTTGCCGCGCAGGCAGATGCCGGCCGTGTCTTCCGAGTCGAGTGCCCTCGCAATCTTGGCGACCTCGTCCCATGTGGGCTCATCGGGCACGGCCAGCCCGGCCGCTTCCGTGAGGTCCTTCCGGTACATCAGGAACGACGACTCGCCGTAGAAAGGCGATGCGTACAGACCTCCGTCGTAGGAGAGCCCCTTGCGGACCGCCGGGATCAGGTCGTCGACGTCGTAGTCGAGGTCGCTCGTGGCGTACGGGGTCAAGTCCACGAGCCAGCCGTTCTTGCCGAACTGCGGGGCCTCGAACATGCCGATCATCACCACGTCGAACTGCTTGCCCCGGGCACCGACGTCTCGGGTCACGATTTCCCGGAGCGCCTGCTCTTCGAGGATCGTGTAGTTGACCGTGATCCCCGTGTGCGCGGTGAACAGATCGGGCGTCAACGCCGCGATGTCCTCCATCTGCGGATTGCCGACGATGGCGACGTTGATCGAGCGCTCTCCGCCGTCGGCGGTTGCGGTCCTGGTGGCCGCAGCGTCGTTGTCTCTGCATGCGCTGCCGAGCTGGGCCAGGGCCACGAGCACCACGAGGATCACACGGCGACGCTTGTCACTTAATGAGCGAGCCGATCGCATCGGCCCTCCTCCCTTCCGATGTAACCGGGGCGTTCCAGACCCTCGACTGAAGGGCAACAGCCACGCCGTATCGGGACCGTAGTTGGCTTTGTGGGGGAAATCAAATGCCCCCGGTCCTAAGCCACCAGGAACGAAGGGCTTTTACCTGTCTCCGTGCCGGATTAGAGTGGGCGACCATGGACCGCGACCGTGGCCCCCGGCCCAGTGTCCCGCTGGCCGCCAGGACTCTCGCCGAGCTCGATCCTCGAGTGACGGTACCCACGTACGACCGCACGTCACTCGGCCGCGGCATCGTTCACATCGGGGTGGGAGGCTTCCACCGCGCCCACCAGGCCGCGTACCTCGACGACCTCTGCCAGAACGGACTCACGGACTGGTCCATCACCGGGGCCGGCGTCCTGCCCGGCGACGCCGCGATGGCCGACGCGTTGCAGCAGCAGGACAACCTCTACACGCTCATCACCCGCGATCGTGAGTCGACCGACCCGCGGGTCATCGGCTCGATCGTCGACTACGTGCTGGCGACGCCCGCCATCACTCCGCTGATCGACGTTCTCGCCGACCCCTCCACCCGGATTGTCTCGCTCACCATCACCGAGGGTGGGTACCCGGTCGACGACACGACGGGACAGTTCCTGACGTCGCCGGAAGGTGACCTGCCCCCGGCCTTCGAGGCGATCGCCCGGGCCCTCCAGCGGCGGCGTGACGAGGGCCTCGGTGGCTTCAGCGTGGTGAGCTGCGACAACATCATGCACAACGGCGCAACCGCGAGGGCAGCAACCCTCGGGGTGGCCGCCACGGTCGAGCCCGGTCTCGAGGAGTGGATCGGGCGCAACGTCTCCTTCCCCAATACGATGGTGGACCGCATCACCCCCGCGACCACCGCTGCCGACCGCGACCTCCTGGTCGACCGATACGGGCTCGTCGACCGCTGGCCCGTGGTCGCCGAGCCGTTCACGCAGTGGGTCATCGAGGATTCGTTCCTGGAAGGTCGTCCTCCATGGGAAGACGCGGGAGCGCTCTTCACCACCGACGTCGAGCCATACGAAACCCTGAAGCTCCGCCTGTTGAACGGAGGGCATTCATGCCTGGCCTATCTCGCAGCCCTGGCCGGACATGTCCACGTCCACGAGGTGATGGCCGACCGGCCGTTCGTCGATCTTCTTCGGTGCTTCCTCGAGGATGAGGCGAGCCCCGCCCTCCCTTCGAGTCCCCCCGGGATCAACGTCGCGAGGTACAGGATCCAACTGGCGGAGCGTTTCGCAAATCCCGCGGTGAGTGACCAGGTTGTCCGGCTGTGCCAGGACGGGACATCCAAGCTCCCCAAGTTCCTGATCCCCACCATCGAGACGCAGCTCAAAATGGGCGGCCAGGTGAAAATGGCCGCCCTGGCCCTGGCCGGATGGTGCCAGTACCTGCTGGGCAAGGACGACACTGGCCGCGATCTCGAGATCGCCCGCGACCCGAACCTCCGCCTTGTCACCGAGCTCGCCGAGGCCTCCACGACCGATCCGCGGGCCTTCCTTCGATTCACCGGGGTGTTCAGTATGACCTTGGCGAATGACGCTGTCTTCGCGCCGGCGTTCGCCGCCGCGCTCGCATCGCTTCGTGAGGTCGGGGTACATTCGACGCTGGATCGATGGTTACGTGGGGACGCGTGATTCGCCACGACCTCTACCGCGTCCTCAAGGTTGAGCCCGGCGCTCGGGTGCGGGACACTCAGGTCTCGATGAGTCTTCCCTTCGCCGGCCTGCCCTGGACGACACGGCTTCTCCTCGCCGCCGACGCTCTGGCGTTGAGGACGCGCGATGAAGGAGTGAATCGTCTCGCGATCTAGGAGGGATTCATGTCGGAGATCGACCTTCTCGTCGAGGACTTCCTGGCTCAGAAGAGGATCGCGGTGGTCGGCGTGTCGGACCGCCGAGAGACAGGCTGCAACCTGGCATACCGCAACCTCAAGAGGGCGGGATATGAGGTCACCGCGGTCAATCCGCGGTTGACGGAGTTTGAGGGCAATCCGTGCTACTCGGACCTGCGGTCGATCCCCGAAAGGCCGGAGGCGGTCTTCATTCTCACCAACCCCGAGAACACAGAGAAGGTCGTGCAGCAATGCGTTGACCTCGGGATCAAGCGTGTCTGGATGCACTGCATGATGGGCACAAAGCCCGGACTGGTGCGCGGCATGACGAGCGTCTCCCAGGATGCGGTGCGAACGTGTCGGGAGAACGGGATCGCCGTGATCCCCGGGAGCTGCCCGAACCAGTTCCTGACCCCGGA
>JAJDNV010000212.1 GCA_022340545.1 Acidobacteriota bacterium
AATCGCGACTCGCTGCCGCAAGCTCATGATGGGATCCAGGACTATCCCCGCCCTGTTCGAAAGGGGCTCCCCGTCGACCACGGACAGCGGCGTCCGAATGCCGCGGCCGCGGCCCAGAAAGCGTGCGCGGTCGCTCTCGTACTGCAGGGCATCGGACGCCTCCCCATCGAGTGCGATCAGATGGGCGACCCAGACGCGGGGCTCGTCCGCCGACCGCGGGCGCCGTGACGCCAGCAGGGTCCCGAGCTCGGGAACGAACTCCGTTTCCACGAAGAGGTTCGAAAACGCGGGATGGGCCTCGTCGACGTCCTGCGAAGCCAACACGACCTCGGCGTAGGACGTGACATCGATCTCACGGTCCTCGTCCTCGAGATTGGTGACCGTCAGCCGGCGGAGCTCGGCGTCGTCCTCCGGGGAGACCACGATCTCGAGAGTGGTCGACACGGACCGATACCGCTGCATGATCTTGGCCCGGTCCTCGGAGTAGACGACATCGTAGGCGTCCGCTTCGGCTCCGCTGGGCTGGAAGCCCGCAGACCACACGTCACCGGTTTCAGCGTCCCGCAGGAAGATGAACGAGCCCCAGTCGTCACGAATCGCATCCTCCCGCCAGCGGGTGACGGCAAGGTCGCCCCATCGTGAGAAGCCGGCGCCGGCGGCCGTGATCATCACCGTGTAGCGGCCGTTCGACAGGAGATGGGTACGGGGCGTGATGTCGTGCGGTGATTCGAATCGGCGCAGAGTCGGGGGAAGGAGCTCGCGAACGAGCGCCGTCACCCGCACCTCCTCGGCCCGGGGCCGCGCCACCGCCACCGCGCGCGGAGTCCGTTCCTGCAGGAGGAGCTCCGCCGCCTGGACCATCGGATGGGCGTGAAAGCGCCGCCGCGTCACGCCGTCATGAACCACGTTCCCCAGGGCGACGATGGTCATTCCCTGGTGATGGGACATATATGCTCGCACCACGGCCACCCGATCGTCTTCCGGCAGCCTCGACGGGGTGTAGTCCAGCGCTTCATAAAAGCCGTATGCGCCTCGGGCTCCGGTCTCTTCGAGGCGGGCGAAATTCTTCACTGCGGCACCCGGGTCGACCATCGCCGCGAGGGCGGTGGCATAGGGAGCTACAACCACGTCCTCGCCCAGCCCGCGCTTGAAGCCCAAACCGGCGACACCGAAGTCGGAGTATTGATACGTGAGGTGCACGTCGCGAACGTTGTAGGCTGACTCGGAGACCCCCCACGGGACCTTCCGGTCCGCGCCATATCGGATCTGAAGCCCCACCACCAGGCGGCACGTGAGGTCGAGAAGGCTGTGGGCGGGCTGCCGCATCACCAGCAGCGGCATCAGGTACTCGAACATCGACCCCGACCACGAGACAAGGGCCGCACCGCGGCCCACCGGCGTCAGGGCCCGGCCGAGACGGAACCAGTGTTGAGGTGATGCGTCGCCCTTGGCGATGGCCACAAAGCTCGCCAGCCTGGCCTCGGAGGCCAGGAGGTCGTAGCAGCTGGGATCGAGTTCGTTGTCGGCCACGCGGTAACCGATGGAAAAGATCTTTCGCGAGGGATCGAGAAGGAACCGGAAGTCCATCGCCTGGACCATCGCTTCGGCGCGCAGTGCGAGGTCGGAGAGGCGGTGGCCGAGGCCGGCCTCCGCCCTCTGGGGCGCATCCAGGCTCTCGAAAAGCAGGGCCGTTTCGATGTCCCGAGCGTGGCTCCGGATGGAGTCCCGAACCGCCCTCGCCCAGACGACGACCTCGGACGAAGGGCCGTTGTCGATGTTGCTGGAGAGGGTGCGCGCGATATCCAGGAGCTCTTCCGCCTGGGCCCCGAGCTCCTCGAGCCGTTGGGCCCATTCGGAAACCATCGTCGGCGGGTCCTCCAGAGCCGCCACCATCCCTTGCGCGGCCTCGCGCAGCTGTTCCGCCGTGACCGTCTGCGTGCGCTGCGGATGCTCGGCCTGCTCCGCCGACTCGAGGAGCAGATCGAGAGCGTCCCTGACGCCGTCCAGGACCTGGGGGCCGAAGGGAGGGCGATGCACGAACTCGCGGCACGCCTGGGCCAGGGCGATCAGGTGCCCGGCCAGATTGCCGCTGTCGACGGTGGAAACGTATATCGGCTCCAACGGACGCAGATCCCGGGTGTCATACCAGTTGCAGAAGTGGCCGCGGATACGGCGCAGCGTGTCCATGGTCTGCAGCGTGGCCTCGAGCCGCTCCGCGGTTTCCACGATGCCGGTCCAGCCGAAATCATGGGCGGCCATCGTGCTGAGCAGATAGAGACCCAGATTGGTCGGCGAGGTGCGGTGGGCCCGAGCAGGCTCGGGGTCTTCCTGAAAGTTGTCCGGCGGCAGGGCGTGCTCCTCCTGGTCCACGAAGGTTTCGAAGAAACGCCAGGTCCGGCGGGCGATCAACCGCAACGCACGCATCTCCCGGGTGGATAGGGCCTGTGTCGTCGTGACCTCCGAGGGCGAGCTGATGCGCCACGCGACGGCAGGCGCCAGCACCCAGAGCAGAACGAACGGCGTTGCCACGAGCCAGGCTCCCGGCTTGAGCACAGCGCAGAGCGAGCCGGCTCCCAGGGCGGCAACCACGCCCCAACGAAGGTCCCTGTAGAAAGCGCTCGGCGTCAGTCTGGCTCCGTAGTCCGCCTGTGCGGCGGTCATCCACTCGAGGAGGTTCCTCCTCGTCAGGTAGAGCCTGCCGAGCGTGCGCACGATGGCATCCGTCATCAGCCATGCCTGGTTGGCGAGCATGGTGATGCCGAGGAAGGTCTGCGACGACGCCACCGAGATGTCACGGACCACAGCGCGCAGGTGGCTTCGCTTGGAGATCCTCGCTCGCCGTGGAGTGAGGTTGTCGAGAACCGGGATGAAGGCCGGCACCGCGATCGATGCGATGATCAGGCCAGCCCAGACAAGCGGGGGAACGGCGGGCAGGGTCCAGGCACCTACAAGGACGAGAAGCGACAAGGGTGCAACGAGGCTGCGCCGGAGGTTGTCCACCATCTTCCATCGGCTCTCGGTGGGGATGCGAACCCTTTGCTTCCGCCCCACGGCGTCGCGCGCGCGGCCCAGGATCCACGGCAGGAGCTGCCAGTCGCCCCGCACCCATCGATGGCGGCGGCGGGCCGCCACCTCGTAGTTGGCCGGGAACTCCTCGAAAAGATCCACATCGGTCAACAGCCCAGCGCGCGCGAAAACGCCCTCGAAAAGATCGTGGCTGAGGAGTGCGTTCTCCGGGACCTTGTCCTTGAGCGCCGCCTCGAAGATGTCGACGTCGTAGATCCCCTTCCCCGTATAGGACCCTCCCTCGAAGAGGTCCTGATACACATCGGACACCGCCGCCGCATAGGGGTCCACGCCTCCGGGGCCCGAGACAATGCGTTGGTAGGTCGTGCTTCGGGGGCCGGTCGGCAATGACGGCGTGATCCGCGGCTGCAGGATCCCGTAGCCGTCGACGACGCGCCCCTTCCGTGGGTCGTACCGTGGTCGGTTGAACGGGTGGGCGATCGACCCGATCAAACGGTAGGCGGCCCCTCTGGGTAGCCGGGTGTCGGCATCCAGGGTGATGACGTAGCGAACCCCCTGGGGTACCGTCGGTGGCTGTCCGTCGATCGAGACGAAGGTGGTGTCGGTGGCGCCGCGAAGAAGACGGTTGAGCTCGTGGAGCTTCCCTCGCTTCCTCTCCCATCCGATCCACTTGCCCTCCCCCTCGTTCCAGAGACGCCGGCGATGCAGCACGAGGAACCGCTTCCCGCCTCCAGGCGGCCCCTCGTACTTTTCGTTGAGGCGCGCGATGGCGTCGACCAGGGTGGCCAGGAGCTCATCGTCTCCGGGCATGTGCTCATGGCGGGCGTCCCTCCAGTCGGACAGGAGGGCGAAGTGGAGATGCCCTTCGGAGTTTGCCAGGTAGTGCACCTCGAGCCGCTCGACCTGCTCTTCGATGTCGGCCTGGCTGGTGAGAAAAGTGGGCACGACGACCACCGTCCGAAACTCTGGAGGCACTCCCTCGGAGAGCTCGAGCTTTGTGTGCAACCTCGGTGTAATGAGAAACGTTACCAGCCGATTGACCAGGGAGACCGCGATCTCCGAGGCGGGGGCGAGACCCAGGACTCCCAGCAGGACAAGGACCGCAAGGGTCGCCCCGGCAGTCCCGGTGAGGAACAGAGGGACGGAGAGCAGGGCGGCGGTGAGGGTGGCGATCAGTCCCAGGTATCCGCCGATCGCATGGGCGCGATAGAAGCGGCGGAGCCGGATCGGCACGGGAACACGAAAGCCCAGAAGCTGCTCGAAATCCAGCCTTCCCTGGGACAGGATGTAGTACACCGGATACTCCTCGGCCCGCCGAGGAGCACCGGAAAGCTCCGGCCCGCTCTCCGGACGGATGGGCGCGACCTCATCCGCCCCGCCGGCATCGGGGCGAACCTCCCGTGCCATCTCCCGGCCCGCGTCGCGTGCCAGACGCACGGCCATGCGTGCCACCTCGAGCTCCGGCTGCCCTGAACCCCGCGAGAGCAGCTCGATCTGGGACCGGCACACGCTCCGCGTCTCGGTATCCATCTCCGCAAAACCGGGGACGCCACGCAGGACCTCGTCGACCATGCTGACGGCCTCGAAAAAATCGGTCCAGTCGACGGAGGACATCCACTGCATGCTGGTGATGATGTTGCGGACGGTGACGTTGGCCGCGCCCTGGGCATGTTGCTCCCGGGCCACCACCTCGTCTGCCGACGTCCCCTGCGCGCTGAGCTTCTCATTGAGCCAGTC
>JAJDNV010000351.1 GCA_022340545.1 Acidobacteriota bacterium
TAGGGAGGCGACGCTGACGCGTCGCGGCGTACACGCGGGGTGACGCGCGCTTCGCAGGCTCAGCCGCGCGTCCCCGCGGCACCGGAATCGTCGGGCAAGGCAGCGATTCCGGTGCGAGTCAGGGCTGCTCACCGGGCAGGAGAGGCCGGAGCGTCACCACGTACCGCCGGCCCTCGTGGCACACCGAGGCGGGATCGGCACCGGCGGGCCAGCGCTTGGCTTCGTCCGCGGGAAGACGCTGGGGTCCGGCGAGGACGCTTTCGAACGGGAGCGGGAGAAGCCACTGACGGCACCCGCCCACGAGGACGCCCTCCCGCGCGGCGACAGCGTACTCGGCCGGCGCAAGGGGATGCAGGGTCGGGTGGTCGAAGCGCAGGAGGTCAGAGACGAGTGAGGCGAGCGGCCGCAGCGCGGGAGGTGCGGTGGCCGGGTCCCCGGTGATCACCACGTCGAGGGCGCCGTCTTTCAGCAGCCGCAGTCGGTGTCTCTTCGAGGTGTCGTCGCCGAACGACACCGCTGGGGTGAGCAGGCCCGACTTGCGCAGCTTCTTGACGCGGTTCTCGATGGCCTTGACCTCGTCCTTGTCGAGCTGGCCCACCCAGACCGCCGAGCTGCCCCCGACAAAGACCTGGCGATCGCGCTTCAGGACGAAGCGCGGCGGGGCGGCGGCGGGGATGCTCCCGGGCAGGCCGACCGCGGCCTCGAGGACGAGGGTCGCCTCCGGGATCTCGCCGCCCCCGGATGGCAGGGCGCCGAGCACCAGCAGGGCGAGCAGGGTCACGGCCCCTCTCACGGCCCGATCTCCTCCGGTCCAACAGTGCGGTTTCGGCCTTCGTCCTTGGCCCGATAGAGGCGGGTGTCGGCGGACTTGATCAGGGTGAGGTCGTCCTGCCCGTCGTTGGGGAACGTGGCCAGGCCTCCGCTCACCGTGATGTGGTCGGGCGGCTTCCCCGCCTCCGCGGTGAACGACTGGGCCGACACCGCGCTGCGGAAGGTCTCGGCGAGTCGCCAGGCGTCGGGCGCCCCTGCCCCATAGAGCAGCGCCACGAACTCCTCGCCCCCGTAGCGCGCTACCACGTCGCCCCTTCGTCCGGTCTTCCTGAGGATCTCCGCCACCTTGACCAGGACCCTGTTCCCTTCCTGGTGTCCGTGCGTGTCGTTGTATCCCTTGAAGTGATCAATGTCGAACATGACGAGGGCCAGGGGGTCCCCGGTCAGCTGGGCCCGCTCGAGCTCCATCGCCAGCCGCTCGCGGAAGAAACCGTAGTTGTAGAGACCGGTGAGCGGGTCGGTGATCGCACGGTGGTGGGTCCGACTCACCCTCCAGGTCAGGCTGCGGACACGCTCGAGCTGGAGCCAGAACAGCTGCTCGAGCACGTCGGGGCGCTCCCGCAGGAACTGCCGGAAGCGGGAGGCGGGGACCAGGAGCACCCTGGAGGCGCTCCGGGCCCGGACCGTGGCCGAGCGAGCCTGCCCGTCGAGCGCGGCCATCTCCCCGGCCACCGCCCCGGGGTACAGGTGCCGGAGGATGATGTCCTCGCCGTCCGGGGTCTGGTGGGAGACCTCGAGACGCCCTTCCAGCAACAGGACCACGTGGTCTCCGGGATCGCCCTCCTGCCAGAGCGTGGCCCCGGGCTCGAGGGCCTGCTCCCGCCCGAGCGGGCCCAGGTCGCCAAAGGACCCGGGCAGCGTCTGGACGAAGAGGGGGGAGTCGTCCTTAGTCACAGTAGCCCATGATACCGCCGGTGGACGGCTAGGGAGCGGGCCGGGTGTACAGGTCGATCACGCGCTCGAGGGCCCGCCGACAGACCTCGCAGAAGCCGAGTCGTCGCGTGAACATCATGCAGTTGGCCTGGGGCCGGTAATAGCCTCGCGACGCATACATCGCGCCCTCGAAGGCCCCCACGGCGTCGGCGTAACGCCCCTGTGCGAGCAGCTCGTTCACCCGCTGTTGCTCCTCGCGGAAGAGGGCCTCCATCTCCTCCTCGGGCCGTTCTTCGGCCCGGATCTGGCGGCGGCGGGCCTGGATCTCCTTCTGCGCCTCCTCGAAGGCCTCCTTGGCCCAGGGCGTCGGCAGCGGGACGCCCGGCGTCACGAGGTCCTTCCACTTGGGGGACGTGGCGCTCGCGGTTGCGTTCAGCTCCCAGGGCTCGGGGCGCTCCGACGTCGCCTCGTAGGCGACGTCCGACGTGTAGTACTCGTCGGCGAGGCCGGCGAAGTGATGCCCGAACTCGTGGACGAGGACGTAGGGCGTGAAGGCGTTGTCGGAGGCGGCGGTGGCGTAGAGATTGAAGATGCCTCCCCCGCCGTACTTGCGCTCGTTCACGACGAGGATCATGGCCTCGTAGGGAACGGCGGCCGCCGCCTCTCGGATGCGCCGGTTGTCGAAGGCGAGGACGTACCGCTCGGAGCCGAAGGCGTCGTAGGCGACGCGCAGCGCCGAGCGGCGATGAACGCCGTCCGAGGGGCGGGCGACGCCGCTCTCCCGGGAGGGCGTGTCCACCGCCCAGACGTTGAAATCGGCCCGGCGTTCCTTGAAGGGCGAGAGCGCGAAGAGGAGGTCGGCCATCCGGCGGGCGTCCCGGTGCCACTTGTCCATCTCCGTCTCGGCGTAGCCGTCGCCGAGGAGCACGACGTCGACCTTCCCCGCCGGAGGGCCGCTGTCCTGGACCGCCCACACGTTGTCGCCCGGGGGCGGACCGGTCCGGTCCACCCTCGGCCCCTTCGGGTCGACCGCCACCGCCCAGATCTCGCGGAAGAGCCCGTCGGCACATCGTTTCTTCACGATCACCTGGACCGGGACCGCGGGCTCCGGAAAGCGGAGCGACTCGTGGAACGTCCGGTAGACGCTACGGGCCTCCTCCGTCGTCTCCCACTCACCGTAGATGCTGGCGAAGCCGCGGGAGTAGAGGGGGCGCTGGGTGGCGCGATCGACGATCTCGAACCGGTACTTCCCCAGGTTCGTGTCGTCGAGGGGACGGTCGGGGTTTCCCCCCCACGGCCCTTCCTCGACCAGCGCGTCGAGGGCGAAGCGCTCCTCCTCGGCGCTGCCGGTGTGGAAGTAGTCCAGTCGAAGCGTGGGAGGCGTCTCGGCGGGCACGCTGGCGGGGAGGAGGACGGCGAATGCAGCAACGAAGATGGCGGGGCGGATCATCGGCTCACCTCTGGTCGGGTCGCATCACACCACAAAGCGGGCGGGACTGGAAGCGGCCGGCCCCGGGTGGTAGCGTCTTCGTTCGAGATGAAACGTCTTGCTCTCCTGCTCCTGCCGCTTCTGACCTCGACATGCCTGGCCGAGGCCGGCTCCGTGCCCGTTCGGGCCCGCAACAGCATGGTCGTCTCCCAGAACGCCATCGCCTCGCAGGTCGGTGCGTCCATGCTCATCGCCGAAGGAAACGCGATGGACGCGGCGGTGGCCACCGCCTTCGCACTCGCGGTCGTGATGCCGTCCGCCGGGAACATCGGCGGCGGCGGCTTCCTCGTCTATCGTCCGGCCCGGGGCGAGCCGGTGGCCTACGATTTCCGGGAGACGGCCCCGGCCCGCGCCAGCCCGACGATGTTCCTGCGGGAGGGCAAGTACGACCGCGTGCGGCACCACGACAGCCACCTCGCGGTCGGGGTCCCGGGCACGGTGGCGGGGCTGCACCGAGCCTGGAGCGAGCACGGGAACCTGCCCTGGGAGAGCCTCGTGGAACCGGCGATCGCCATCGCCCGTGAGGGTTTCATGGTGACCGACGGGCTCGCCCGCTCCCTGCAAAAGGTGCTCCCGGAGATGCAGGCCCACCCGGCTTCCCTGGCCCAGTTCTCCAGAGGGGGCGATCCCTACGAGATGGGCGACCTGCTGATACAGACGGACCTCGCCGACACCCTCGAGCGAATCGCCGAGAAGGGCGCGCAAGGCTTCTATGAGGGGACGACGGCCCGTCTCATCGAGAAGGAGATGGAGAGGGGGGGCGGGCTCATCACGCGCGAGGACCTGAAGGCCTACCGGGCGCTCCGACGAACGCCCCTCAGGGGCGAGTATCGCGGGATCGAGGTCCTCACCATGCCCCCGCCCACCTCGGGCGGCGTGGTCCTGCTGGAGGTGCTCAACGTCCTCGAGGAGTTCGATCTTCCCGGCATGGGCTTCGGGTCCGCGGCCTACCTCCACCACCTGGCCGAGGCCATGCGCCGGGCCTTCGCCGACCGGGCGCGCTACCTGGGAGACCCGGACTTCGTCAAGGACATGCCGGTGCTGCGGCTCGTCTCGAAGGAGTACGCGGCGACGCTCCGGGACACCATCCGCCCGCGGCGCGCCTCCGTCTCCAACCCGTCGACCTTCGAGTGGCCGGCCGAGAGCGCCGAGACGACCCATCTCTCGGTGGTGGACAGCGAACGCAACGCGGTGTCCCTCACCTACACCCTCGAGGCGGGCTACGGCTCGAAGATCGTGGTCCCGGGGGCAGGGTTCCTCCTGAACAACGAGATGGGCGACTTCAACGCCGGTCCCGGCCTGACCAACGCCGAAGGCCTCATCGGCACCGAGCCCAACCTCGCCGCCCCCCGGAAGCGCATGCTCTCCAGCATGACGCCCACCATCCTCGTGCGCGACGGCCGGCCCCTGCTGCTCCTGGGCAGCCCCGGCGCCCGGACCATCCCCAGCACGGTCGCGCAGACCATCATGAACGTGGTGGACTTCAAGATGAACGTCCAGGAGGCCATCGACGCGCCCCGGGTCCACCACCAATGGCTCCCCGACCTGCTCCGCTACGAGCGCAACGGCTTCTCCCCGGACACCCTGGACATCCTCCGCGAGTGGGGTCACGCCGTGGACGAGGTGGACTCCATGGGCGCGGTCGAGGCCGTCGCGGTGAGCGACGACGGCGGCTGGCTCGAAGGGGGGTCCGACCGACGGCGCCCGGACGGTGCGGCGATCGGGCGCTGAGCGGCCAC
>JAJDNV010000234.1 GCA_022340545.1 Acidobacteriota bacterium
CGGCACCGCCTACGCAGGTGACGAGGACACGACCTGCCAGAACTGGACCGCCAGCGGCGAGGGCAGCGCTCGGGTCGGCCATCACGACCGCACCGGTGGAGGCGAGCACCCGACGTCGTGGAACTCGGCACACCCGAGCCGGGGCTGCAGCCAGGAGGGCCTCCGAAGCAGCGGTGGAGACGGCCTGTTCTACTGCTTCGCCACCGATTGACGTGTCGTGCTCACCGACGATCGGGCTTCGCCCGAGGTCGGGAGGAGACGACCCGGGCAAAGGAACTCGTACGAGAGGAATGATGATAAGAACGAGGCCACTGCTCCGTGCCCTCGCGATGTCGGGCGGCCTGTTCATCCCCGTGGCCTCGCTCGCCGGCGTGGTCGTCGAGGATCTGGGAAAGTCCTACACCCCCGACCCCGGGCGAGTGCCGGCGCACCTCCAGAACCATCTTCCCGATCGAGAGCAGATCACGCACGGGAACACGAGCTTCCGCAACGAGGCCGCCGACACCCTGGTGTGGAAGGGAAAGCAGAGCCCGAACGGGTTCGGCTACTACCAGAGGAACCGCGACCTGGGCCAGGTCGTCAACATCCCGGAAGGTCAGGGTGTGAGGCTCGACGCCGTCGTCCTGCGGACCTCGATGGGCGACAACGCCCTCATGGCGGGGGCCCCGGGCGCCCCCGTCTACGTGCAGCTGTTCGAGGTCGTGCCGGTCGAAGGCGAGGAGCTGCGCATCGACGACAACGGCACGCCGGTGGGCACCCGCTCCAAGCACGGTTTCGATCGCTCCATCAGCCGGACCGACGATTTCATCCGGGGCGTGGCCTACGTCCCCCTGGCGCGGGCGACGGGCGGCACCATTCCGACCGACCTGACACCCACGACTCAGCCGGCCTACCCACGCCCGAACATCGCCCACGGCGAGCAGCCGGGGCACCTCCGGTACCTGCGCTGGGACCTGACCGGTGACGACGAGTGGATGCTCGAGGGCGGCAAGCGCTACGCGCTGGTGTTCGGCTTCGAGGCGAGCGGTCGCGACCGGGGAATCGCCCTGGCCATCTCGACGACCGTCCATCGACAGGAGCCACCGGAGTTCGTCCGCGACGCCAACGGAGAGATCCGGTGGGGGGTGCGCCGGGAGGGCAACGGGCTGCTCCCGCCGACGATGCTCGGCGTCCCCGACGAGCCCACGGACCCGGCGATGGTTCGGCGGCTCAAGGAGGAGTCCGTCTTCTCCCGCGACCACTGGGACCACCTTGTCCCCACCAGCGAGGGCTACCCGGATGTGGACACGTACCGGACGCTGCAGTTCTACGTCGAGACTCACCCGAGGGATCCGGCGTCACCCTGATTCACGAGAGGCCGTGAGCTCTGCGGTCCGACGTCCCGCCGGTCACCGGCGGATCACGTAGAACTCCAGGTCCCGATACGTGTCGACGTCGGGGTAGCCGTCGCAGGTCGGCGGGATGGCGTAGCGCAGGTCTCCACCGGGGAAGGACGACTCGCCCTTCAGCCTGTCCCGCGTCTCCGCATCGCTCGGCTCCGTCCGTCTCTCGACCCGGCTGCGCCTGCGGCCGTTCCCTTCGCGCCGAAGGCCCCATCCCCCGTGGTAGGTGTCGTCGGAGTCGGCGATGCTGGGTGGCTCGGGCGAGCTGGCGTTGTTGCGGTTCGCCAGCGTGAAGCCGCGCTCGGGTCCGGGCTCCTCGATGCCGATCATGAATGCATAGCGCCTTCCCGCTTCGAAGGTGGGCTCGTCGTCTTCCGTGAGATCCCACTTCATGTACACGAGCCGGCCGTCTCCCCCCGCGGTGAGGTCGGGCAGCACACCCCCCGTCACGACGCCGATCGAGCGGTAGCGGACCCCGGTGACGTAGTCGTCGCACCGGTGGTTCGTGGAGAACCCGTGCGTCGCCCGCGAGCCGACGGGCGTGCCGTTGTCGTGGATGACCGGCTCGCCCTCGACCGCGAAGAGTTGGATGAAGACCGGGGTGCCCGCCGAGCCTTCCAGGAAGGCCGCCGTGTCGGGGCCGGTCCGCAGCACGAGGGCGTCCATCGTAAAAGCGCTCTCGGCCGTAAACACCTGTCCCAGGTCCCGGTTGCGCTGGTAGTAGCCCCGCTCCTTCCACTCCAGCGGGTCGTTGTTCCGCACCGACGTGTTGCCTCCGAGGTCCGTCGCCACCTGCTGGATGGCCACGCGCCCGCCGTCGGCGCCGAGCAGCATCTGCACCGCCCGCCATTTCTCCGCGCTGCCGTCCTGCTCGTCCGTCTCCGACATCCCCTCGATGCGACCGAGCGAAGAGACGTCGAGCCCGCCCAACGCGGCCGGTGAGTCGGAGACGAGGAGTGACGCGGCAAGGCCCAGTATGGCCAACGGACTACAGGGATCGAAGCGCACTACGGATCCTCCGAACTCCGGGGGCCCGGCTCAACCCGGGGGCTGTGGAGACTCCGCCCAGTCGGAGCGTCCACACTTGTTTACAGCGACTCGCCCCAAGCCCCGCTCAATCCACCGTCCACAGCGCCAGCGTCGAAACGTCCTTCACGAACACCCGGTTCCCCGAGATCGCGGGCTGGGCCCAGGTCTCACTGTCGGAAACGTCGTAGCGGGCCAGCTCGTCGAAGCCGGTCCGGCTGTTTCGGACGACGACGAGCTCGCCGTCCGCCTCCAGGGAGAAGATCGTGTCCCCGGCCCGCAGGATGGCCGCGTTCTCCGCCTGACGGGGATCGCTCGTCCAGAGGACCTGGCCGGTATTGAGGTCGAGGCCGAAGTACTGCCCGCTGTTCAGGTGAGAGAGGCCGAACAGCACGCCGTCGACGGCGACCCCGTTGCTCATGTTCATCGAGACCTCGTCGGTCTCCCAGACGTTCTCGGTGGCCCACGCATCGCCCTGCCGGACGACGCGAAAGGCGGTGATGCCGTTGTCGCGACCGGCCTGGATGACCATCTCCTTGTGAAGAATCGGCGTCAGGGACGTCGTCGTGTGGGGGGTCGTGAACGGGCGCTGCCAGAGCAGCTCGCCCGTCTCGGCCGCGACCCCGACCATGTGCTCCTGCGTGAACGTGACGACCTGTCGTGTTCCCGAGAGCTCGAAGATCATCGGTGATCCGTAGGCGGGACCGTCGCCGTCCCAGCTCCACCGGACGTCGCCGGTGGCGACATCGAAGGCGGTGAGTGCGCCGTCGTCGTGACCCCCGATATGGACGATGACGTTCCCGCCGTCGACGATCGGGGACTGGGCCGTGTGGAATCGGGGCTGGACGGGCCCTCCGGGCTTCTGCCAGAGCCGTCTCCCCGTCGCGGCGTCGAAGGCGGTGACGGTGCCGGTCATCCCCAGCGTGAACAGGCGGCCGTCGGCCAACACGGGCGTGGATTTCGGACCCGGACCGTGCCGCCGCGTGGCCGGAACCATCTCGAACGGAGCGGGATAGGCCGAGCGCCAGACGACATCTCCGGAATCGGGGTCGAGGGCCGTCATGACCTCGTCCTCGCCCTGCCGGGTGTACATGTAGATCCGGTCGCCCACGACGAGAGGCGTGGCGTAGCCGAGCCCCACGTCCGCCCTCCAGCGCTCGGTCAAGCGTGCCGGCCAGGACGCCGGTGACTCGAAGGACGTCACCGCCCCGTCACGGTCCGGGCCTCGCCACTGCGGCCAGTCCTGTGCGGTCGTCGAGGTCGCGAGCGTCAGGACCCCCACCAGGACGACGGTTCGTGCCAGCATCGTCGCTCACCCCCTGCGCAGTCCCCGAATCACCCACGAGAACGCCGTGTCGCCCGAGCCCGAGAGAAGCTCCCCGGCTCGCCCGGGAGGGATTGGATCCTCGCGGCTACGTTCGCCGGTATGCTGCCTGAGTTGGTGCCCGTCCCGCAACGCCTTCCGCCTCCAGAGCTCCCAGGATCGTGCACCTCCTGCTCGACGGGCCGCCCACGCCGTTTCGAGTCGATAGTAGAATCCTGGCACGGTCGTCGTCGTCCGCGATCTCGACCGCGCCACGGGGTCCGGCCACCCCTGCGCGTGACCGGCCAGAAAGGAATGGACGACCCCCATGCTCAAGCACAGCCTTCTTCTCTTTCTCGCCCTTCCCGCACTCCTCGTTGCCTCCGCGTCGGCCCAGCCCGTCACCGCCGAAGGTGGGTTTCGCCCGGTGGAGGTGGTGGACGGAACGATCACGTTCCGCATGTACGCTCCCGGCGCCGAGAAGGTGGAGCTGAAGGGCGAGGTCGTGGCCGTCGCCGGGCTCGATTCGGTCCCGATGACGAAGGACGACCGGGGCGTCTGGACCGGAACGATCTCGGGGCTGCTCCCGGAGCAGTACAGCTACTCCTACGAGGTGGACGGGGCGCGGACCGTGGACCAGAGGAATCCCGGCGCCAAGGTGGGGCCGAGGGGCGTCTCCAGCCGGTTCTCGATGCCGGGCTCGCCCGAGTTCTACGCGCCGCAGGACGTGCCCCACGGAAGGGTCGAGATCAACTGGCACCACTCGGCGATCCTCGATCAGGTGCGGGCCCTCTGGGTCTACACGCCCCCAGGCTACGCCTCCAGCGGGGACATGCACTATCCGGTGCTGTACCTGCTGCACGGGTCCGGCGACCTCGAGAACGGGTGGATCGATGACGGCATGGCGAACTTCATCCTCGACAACCTGATCGCCGCCGAAAAGGCGAAGCCGATGATCGTTGTGATGCCTCGGGGACACGTCCACACCTGGCACCAGATCGACCGCCAGGAGAACAACGCGCAGGTCGGGCGGGTGCTGGTGGAGGAGCTGATGCCGTTCGTCGAGTCCCAGTACCGCGTCCTCACCGATCGGGATAGCCGCGCCATCGCCGGGCTCTCGATGGGGGGCGGGCAGTCGCTGAGGTTCGGCCTGCAGAACCTGGACAAGTTCGCCTGGGTGATCGGCTTCTCTCCGGCCGTGTTGACCCGGGAGCCCGAGTATCCGCTGTTCGCCGACCTCATTGCGAAGACGAAGGTGGCGGATCCCCCGCTCAAGCTGCTGATGGTGCGCTGCGGCACCGCTGATCACCTCATCAAGAACTCCGACGAGTTCGCCCAGAAGCTCGCTGAGGCCGGGGTCGAGCACACCTACGTCCGTACCGACTACGAGTCCATGTGGCCGGGTCGCAAGGACGATCACACCTGGCCGATCTGGCGCATGGACCTGCGCGACGTCACACCGTTGCTGTTCCGGTAGCCCGGTGGCGTCCCGTTCCCGCCGTCGGGGGCACGGTTGCCCGAGACCGCGGCACACGGGAGGACTGCCGCCGGTCCAGGAAGGAAGGGAGCGCTTCATGACAAGGAACGGCGGGCCGATGACGGTGGGGCTCCTGGCCCTGGGCCTGGTTGCCGGGGCCGCGTCCGCGGGGGCGGGAACGTTTCCGAGGGAGAAGCTGCCGCCGCACATCACACCCCTGACCGACGTCGGACAGAGGGCCGAGTGGTCTCTCGACGGCACGCGCGTCCTCTTCCTGACCCGCGCCGGAGGCGAGGTGCGGGAGGTCGACGTCGAGACCGGTGAGGAGCGTCCAATCACGGAGCGGTTCGAGCGGCCCGAGGGCTGGGGCTTCTACCGCGTCATGTGCCTGGCCAACGGCGACTACCTCCTCACCGGCGGTCCGGCGCGCAAGGAGGCCTACCTCCAGATCCTCGACAAGAGCCTGACCCGCCCCCCGGTGGTGCTCGACGAGGTGATCGCCGAGGGGCCGGCCGTGTCGCGGACGCGCATGAAGATCGCCTGGACACGGAAGCAGGACAAGATCTGGACCGCGGACCTGGTCTACGAGGACGGCGTCCCCCGCCTGGCCAACAGGAAGCTGGTGATCGACAACTCGCGGGTGGAGGTCGATGGCGTCCGCTACGAGGGCATGGTCGAGCCCCAGAGCTTCCGCCCGCCCGAGGAGCGCGAGCTGATCTGGGCTCAGTATGGATCCACGGAGGCGGGGATCTTCACCAGCGAGGTGATGGGCGTGAACCTCGAGACCGGGAAGATCGTCAACTACTCGAGGGCGCCCAACCAGTACGACGAGCCGGAGGGGATCTTCCCGGACGGCCGCCACACCCTCATCGAGTGCGACCATCACAACCCGAAGGGGACGAGCCAGATCGAGCTATATCGCCTGCGCCTCGACGGCACCGGCCAGGACTCGGTGAGGCTGACTCACTTCTCCGACGTCGAGGGGTTTCGGGCCTCCAATCCCGTGGTCCGGGACGACGGCCGGTTCATCGCCTTCCAGGAGTCCCGGTCGGACTCGCCGCCGGGGTCGGGGGACGGGCTCTATCTCCTTGATCTCGAGAGGCTGCCGGACCCGGAGCGCTGAGCCGCCACCCCCCCTCGGCGGGCCGCTCGCGACGCGCGGCCCCTCGTCCGGCGGGGTCCGGGCCCCATTCTTGACGAGGACTTCCTCATCAGGAACACTTGAAGTCTGCGCTCCCAGAGAGCGGACGCGGATGACAGATACCAGATCGAGAGTACCGATGAGCACAACTCTCCGAAAGACGGCCCCGGCGCTAGTCCTCCTCGTCGCCGCGGCCGCTCTCGCGGCCCAGGAGGCGCCCCCACCCCCCGCCGACTCGGCCCCAGCCTCCGAAAGCGCGCCCGCCGCCCAGGCCGCCCAGGAAGCGGCGCCCACCTTCCCCGCCCAGATCGAGCAGGTGATCGTGGACACGGTGGTCACCGACAAGAAAGGGATGCCGGTTCGGGGCCTCACCCAGGATGACTTCCAGGTCCGGGAGGATGGGGTCCCCCAGAGCCTCGTCTCCTTCGAGGCGATCGAGCTCCCCGCCGAGGCCGCGGCGGAGGCGGAAACGGAGGCGGGGGCCGAGGGCCCTCCCCCGCGCCGCGTGTCCGTGAACACGGATTCCGCCGACAAGGGCGGGCGCACCTTCGTGATCGTGTTCGACGACATCCACATGGCGCCCCTGCGGGTCAACCCCGCGAAGGCAGCGGTGGCGAGCTTCCTCCGCGAGGCGGTGCGCGAGGGAGACCGAGTGACCCTCCTCTCCACCTCCGGGGACACGTGGTGGACCGAGCGCATGGTGAGCGGCCGTGACCGGCTGATCGACCTCGTCAAGCGGCTGGAGGGCCGCTACATCGGCGAGGTTTCGTCTGACCGCATCTCGGACTGGGAGGCGCTTCAGATCCACGTCTTCAGAAATCCCCAGGCCTACGGTCGCGTCCTGCGGCGCTTTCAAACCTACAATGCCTCCTTCCTCCGCCGGGACCGCACCACCATGGATGCGGATCTGGGGGAGGACCCGTACATCATCCGACGGGCCGCGGAGACGTACTACGCGGCCGTGGCCCGGCTCCGGACCACCATGGACACCCTGGAGCGTGTTCTCAACAGCCTCGCCCCCGCCCCGGGCCGCAAGTCGGTCATCCTCGTCTCCGACGGCTTCATCTACGATCCCAGCCGCGACGAGTACCGGCAGGTGAACGAGGCCTCGCGCCGGGCCAACGCCGCGATCTACTTCGTGAACGCCAAGGGCCTCGAGGGGATGCCGGTGACGATGACCGCCGAGTTCGGCGGGGTGCAGAACGAATCCGACGTGGGCATGCTCTTCGTGGATGCCATCGACGCGGTGGCGGGATCCGAAGAGACGGCCACCGCCAGCGGCGGCTTCGTGGTGCGCAACACCAACGACCTCTCGAGCGGCATCCAGAGGATCGCCAACGAGATGCAGGCCTACTACCTGCTGGGGTACATCCCGACGAACACCTCCCGCGACGGCGAGTTCCGCGAGATCGAGGTGAAGCTGAGGAACGGGAAGGACCGAAAGGTGCGGGCCCGCAAGGGGTACTACGCGCCTTCGGACACGGACGACAGCGAGCTGAAAGAAGGGATCGATCCCGTGATCCAGTCGGCCCTCGATTCGCCCTGGGCCCAGGACGCGATCCCTCTTCGTATGACCCACTACGTCGGCGACGAGCGAACCCTGGGCAAGGCGGCTGTCCTCGTCGCCACCGAGGTGGACATCCGGGGCCTCGACTTCGAGGAGGTGGACGGCCGCTTCGGCGACACCCTCGAGTTCCTGCTCGTGGTCGCCCACCGGCAGACGGGCGAGTTCTTCCGCTACGACCAGAAGGTCGTCATGAACGTCCGGCCCGAGACACGGGAACGCCTCGAGCGGCAGTGGTACCCGATCGTGCGCGACTTCGACCTTCGCCCGGGCGACTACCAGGCCAAGATCGTCGTGCGCGACACGCGTTCGGGCAAGGTCGGGACCGTCCTGCACGAGTTCGAGGTCCCGGAGTTCGACGAGTTCCGGGTCTCGACGCCGGTCCTGAGCGACACCCTCGCCACCGAGCCGGCCTTCAGCGGAACCCCCGGCGCTCGTCTCGAGGTGATGGTGCGCCGAGAGTTTCCCGTGGGCTCGGACGTCTACTGCCAGATCGACGTCCTCGGCGCAGCGAAGGACGACTCGTCGGGCATGCCCCGGGTCATCCAGGGCTACTTCGTGCGTCGCTCGGACGGCGTGCAGCTCACCTCCGCCCCGCCCACCGAGATCCGCCCGACCTCCCTGGGCGCGCTCTCGAGGATCTCCGGGTTCTCGCTGAGGGACGCTCAGCCCGGCGACTACGAGATGGTGATGAACGTCTGGGACCAGCTCACCGGCAAGACGCTGGAGCTCCGGGAGCCCTTCACGGTGGTGCCGGCGGTGGAGGAGCCCCCACCCGTGTCGACGGCCGACCGTTAGTGGTAGCCCCCCCTCCCCACCGCGCCTGGATCGCATCGGGTCTGGCCGCCCTGCTCTCCGCGATCGGCGTGTCCGCCGCCGACCCGCCGCCGCCCTTTGTGCTCGTCAACGAGGCCGGCCCTCGCGGAGTGCACTTCGTCGAGAACAACTTCGCCACCGACAAGAAGTACCCCTTCGAGACCCTCGGGGGGGCGGCCGCAGCCCTGGACTACGACGACGACGGCTGGGTGGACCTCCTCTTCCTGAACGGCGCGCCGTCGCCCGAGCACCTGCGGACCGACCCCGCCACCTTCAACCGCCTCTACCGGAACACCGGAGAGGGCCGCTTCGTCGACGTGACCCTCGAGGCGGGGCTGAGCGGCGCCGGGATCAAGGGCTACCCGCAGGGCGTCGCGGTCGGGGACTACGACAACGACGGCTACGTGGACGTCCTCGTGACGAACTACGGCGACAACGTGCTCTACCACAACGAGGGCAACGGACGCTTCGAGGACGTGACTGCCCGGGCCGGCGTGGCGATGCCCCGGCACCCGCTGAAGGCGAGCGCGGCCTGGATGGACTTCGACAACGACGGCTACCTGGACCTGTTCGTCACCCACTATTTCCAGTGGACGTTCGCCGACAACGCCGACGACTACTGCGGCCGGCCGGAGCCCGGGCACCGCATCTACTGCGACCCCGACGTCTTCGAGCCGCTTCCGAACGTGCTCCTTCGCAACGACGGCGACGGGACCTTCACCGACGTCTCCGAGGAGGTCGGGCTGAACCGGTACCGCGGAAAGGGGATGGGGGTGGCGGTCGCCGACTACGACGGCGACGGGCGCATGGACGTCTTCGTCACCAACGACAAATGGCCCCACTTCCTGTACCACAACCGCCCCGATGGGACCTTCGCCGAGGTGGCCTTCGAAGCCGGGGTCGCGGCCAACGAGAGCGGCACGATGGTCTCGGGTATGGGCTGCGACTTCAAGGACTTCGACGGCGACGGCTGGCCCGACATCTTCTATACTGATCTCTCTCGGGACTACTTCGGGCTGTTCATCAACCAGGGCACGGGCTTCTTCCACGACCAGACGTTCCCGTCCGCGGTCGGGCTGGTCTCGGCGACCCACAGCGGCTGGAGCATCAAGCTCCTCGACGTCGACAACGACGGCTGGAAGGACGTGTTCGTGGCCGGCTCCCACGTGGTGGACAACGTCGGGCTCTACAACCCCTCCTCGCGGTACGAGGAGCCCAACTTCCTCTACCGGAACACCGGGGACGGCAAGGTCGAGGACCTCTCCGATCGCGTCGGAGACGACCTCCGGGTGCCGGGCGCGTGGCGGGGGCTGGCCGCGGCCGATCTCGACAACGACGGCACCCTGGAGATGGCCGTCTCCCGGCTCAACGGACCCGCCGCGCTCTTCGTGAGGAAGGGGGGAGCGGACCACAACTGGATCGTGCTCGATCTCGAGGGCACCCGGAGCAACCGGGACGCCATCGGGGCCAGGGTCCAGCTCGTGCTTCCCTCGGGTCGCTCGCTCTTCGAGCACGTGACGACCGCCAACGGCATCTACTCCGCGAGCGACAAGCGGGTGCACTTCGGCCTCGGCACGGAGACCGGCATCGCCTCGATCCAGATCACGTGGCCCAGCGGGATCGTGCAGCGGCTCGAGAGGCCTCCGATCAACCAGGTGCTGCACGTCGAAGAGGCGCCGTCCCGATGATCACCGCCCTCGTCGTGGCCCTCGCGCTCGGCCCCCTTCCTTCCCCGGCCGACCCGGGTCCGTCGGCTGGCCTCGTGCCACCACAGCCGAGGGACGACGACGCGCTGACCCGTCTGCGGGCCGCCCATCGCGCCCGGCCGGAGGATCCGGAGGTGGCGGCGGCCCTCGGCCTGCTGCTCTATCAGCGGGACAACGCCAGCCCGGAGGCGCGGAGCCTGCTCGGGCCGGTCGCCGCCCGTTTCCCGGAGCGGCACGACGTCCAGCTGGCGCTGCTCGACGCTCACCTGGCCGCCGGGGACGCCGCGGCGGCCTCCGCCCTGCTCGACCGCCTGGAACCCGAGCTGGACGCCGACGAGCGCTTCGCGCTCGACACCACGTACTGTCTTCTCGGGCGCCGTCGTGTCCCCGAGGCGCGGACGCAGTGGAGCCGGGTGGCGACGCGCGTCCAGGAAGACCTGAACGCCGCCTCCGGCCAGACCCTTGGCCCGGAGGCCGACCGGGAGCTGAAGCGGCGGGTCGGCGAGGTCCTCTTCGTCCAGGGCCTGCTCACCGCCCGTCTCGGGGAGAAGGACGAGGCCCTCGAGCTCCTCGGGCGGGCGGACGGCCTCGGCTTCCCGCCCCTCGATTCCCCGCTCATGATGGTGGCGGGGGACTGCCTGTACGAGCTGCAGGAGTATGCGCTGGCCGCGCAGGCCTACCGGGAGGTCGTGAACCACGCCCCGGAGGACCCCGAGGCGCGGCTCAGGCTCGGGGTTTCCCTCTTCTCGTCCGGAAGGCGGAGCGAGGCCCGGGACGAGCTCGAGCAGGTGCTCCGCCAGGACCCGGACTACCCGCGGGCGAGCTACCACCTCGGAGAGCTACTCCTCGAGGAGAAGCAACCCGAGGAGGCGCGGCGGTGCCTGGAGCGGGAGCTGGCGCGCGACCCGCGGTGCGTCCCCTGCATGGCGAAGCTCGCCCACATCGCCTACCTCGAAGGCGACGACCGGGGCTGTGAATCCTGGCTGCAGCAGGCGGCGGCCCTGGACCCCGACGACCAGGAGACGAACCTCGTCTCCGGGATGCTCGAGACTCGTCTCGGCCATTACCAGGAGGCGATCCAGCACCTCACCCGGGTCGTCGAACGGCGTCCCGGCTCCATCCGGGCGCAGTTCCAGCTCGCGATCGCCTACCAGCGGAGCGGAGACCCCGAGAGGGCCCGCGCTCACCGGGAGATCTACGACGCGCTGATCCGGGAGGAGAAGGCCCGGACCCTCGGGGTGCGGGGGTCGGAGGACTAGGGAGAGAAGAGGGGCTCAGGAGATCACGGGCGCGGCAAAGAAGGGCCCACTGATGAGGGCGGCGGCGCCCCGCAGCCGGGGGTGCTCCCCAAGGGGGACGGTGAGGATCATGGTCTCGCCGGCAACGCCAACGATCGCGTCGTCTCGGAGGGTTTCTTCGACTTTCGTGGAGATGAGGTCCCAGACCCCCGTGATCTCTCCACCAACGTAGATCCGGCGGGGGTCGACGGTCTTCGTGATGGTCGCGAAGCCGCGGCCGAGGAAGTGGCCGGTCTCTCTCAGCGCGTCCAGCGCCTGGCCCTCACCCGCGCGGGCGCGGGCCATGATCTGCTCGATGGTGACGGACGTCGTCTCGACCGCGTGCGGCCAGGAGGAGTCCGTGCCACGGTAGCGCGCGATCAGCGCCCGCTTGGACACGTAAGCCTCCCAGCAGCCCCTCTGCCCGCAGGAGCAGCGGGGGCCGTCCATGTCGAGGGGCACGTGCCCGAACTCCCCGGCCACGTTGTGGGCGCCCCGGAGCAGCGTCCCATCGACGGCGATCCCGACGCCGACCCCGTCCGAGACGTTGACGAATGCGACGGGGCCGTCCACCGGTGGATCCCCCCGCACCGCCCACACCTGCGCGAGCACGCAGGCCTTGCACGAGTTCTCCACCACGACCGGCAGCCCGGTGGCGGCCCTCAGCGGCTCCAGAATGTCCACCTCCCGCCATCCGAGGGTGGGGGAGTACCGGAGGCGTCCGCCCTCGAGGCTCACCAGGCCCGACACCGCCACGCCGATTCCCTGGCAGACGCCGATCTCCGGGTGCTCGGCGAGGATCGCGTCGATGCTTCGCGCCAGATCGTCCACGAGAAGCCGGGGTCGGCCGCGGGCGGCGAGCCCGATCACGTCCAGGAGCGGGTGCCCCAGAAGGTCCGTCACCAGGATGGTGGTCTGGCTGGCGCTCACGTCCACCGCCACGATGCACCGGCCCCGGGTCTCGATGTGCAGCAGCCGGGGCTTGCGCCCGCGCGGGTTCTCGGCCTTGGCGCCCTCGAAGACGAGCCCCCCGTCGAGCAGCTCGTCCACGAGGCGACTGACTGAGCCCCGGCGCATGCCCATCTGGCGGGCAAGCTCGGCCCGGGAGATCGGCTGCATCTCGCGGATCAGGTTCAGTGCGATCTGGCGGTTGATCTCGCGGGTGGTCCCGCGTCGGGCGATTCGGAAGGAGGTGGGGCTGATCCGGCGCATCGAGACCCCCGGGCGGAACGCCCACGTGTGAGGGACCCGGCAAGCCCGACGACCCCCCACACAATTCTTGACATTCCGCCGTCGGATGACTATAAGCCATTTGTCACTCGTTGGGACGAAATATGAGCCCGACGGCTACCCAAAGGAGAGATAGGGATTCAGGCCCGGCGCTCCACCCGGCGGCCGATCCAGCGAATCAGATCGGGATCCATCGAGATGAACTCCAAATGGGCCAAGAGGTGCAGGCCTGCCGAAACCCTTAACTTCTAAGGGATTGTTTTCGAACTGCTTACGCAGATTCACAGACGGACGGTGCGGTTCTTGCAAAGAGTTATGACCGTTCGGTGAAAACTTTAAGGGGAGTCCGCTTCTTCGTCATGCAGGCGGCGCCCCGCAAAGAGGAGAGTGACCATGGTAATGGTCCGTAGTGTCAATCGGAAATTCCTCTCGGCAGCGGTGGTGGCCGTCGCGGTGGCCATCTGCCTGGCGAGCGGGACTTCCCTCCAAGCGCAGACGAGTAGCGCAGCCGTCTTCGGCCAGGTGCAGGACTCGCAAGGCGGTGTCCTGCCCGGGGCCAACATCACCCTGACGAGCCGCACCCAGGGTAACGTCCTGACCTCAACAACCGACGCGGAAGGACGCTTCGTGTTCACGTTCGTCCGTCCGGACCGGTACATCCTCCAGGCCAGCATGCAGGGCTTCAAGACGTTCGAGCAGACGAACGTCGTGGTGGGGGCCGCTGACCGCTTCTCCGCCGGGATCATCACCCTGGAAGTCGGCGAGATGTCGGAGAGCATCAGCGTCATGGCGCGCGTCAGCGAGCTTCAGGTGGAGAGCGGCGAGCGCTCCTTCGCCCTGGAGAGCGAGACCATCGAGAACATCGCGGCCAACGGACGCAACATCTTCGGGTTCACCACCCTCGTGCCGGGCATCGTCGGCAGCGGCAATACCGGGACGAACCCTGGTTCGGTGGCCGCCATCAGCGTCAACGGGATGCGCGACACCCAGAACAACATCACGGTCGACGGCGTGGCCAACATCGACACCGGGAACAACGGCGGCAACATGGCCACGACCAACCTCGACGCGGTGCAGGAGTTCAAGGTCCTGACGAACGCCTACCAGGCGGAGTACGGCCGCGCGGTGGGCGGTCAGATCCAGCTGGTGACCAAGAGCGGCAGCAACGAGTTCCACGGCTCCGGCTACTGGTACGGCCGGCGATCGGACTGGGACGCCAACACCTGGACCAACAACCGCGACAACCGCGACAAGACCGAGTCCTCGCGGAACGACTACGGCTACACGATCGGCGGACCGATCCTGAAGGACAAGCTGTTCTTCTTCTGGAGCCAGGAGTGGCAGAAGCGGAAGGACCCGGCCA
>JAJDNV010000238.1 GCA_022340545.1 Acidobacteriota bacterium
CGCCGCACAGGAGGCCGCCGCCTCCCTCCCGCCGGGTTTCCTGGCCATCCACCCCGGGAGCGGATCGCCGGCGAAGAACTGGCCGACGGACCGGTTCGTGGCTCTCGTGCACGCGCACGCTGGGAAGCGGCCCTGGCTCCTCGTGGTCGGCCCGGCGGACGAGGACGCCGCCGCTCCTCTGTGTGTGCTTCCCGGCTGCGTTCCCGTGCGCGACATGCCCATCCGCGTGCTCGGGGCACTCCTCGGACGAGCCGGCCTCTACGTCGGCAACGACTCCGGAGTCAGCCATCTCGCGGCCGCCGCGGGGGCGCCGACGCTCGCTCTGTTCGGGCCGACCGACCCCGCGGTCTGGGCCCCGCTCGGTCCGGGGGTCGAGACGGTGCGCTCCCCCAACATGAAGATGGAGGGTCTCGATCTCGCCGCCGTGAGCGCCGCGCTCGCCAGATTGTGGAGCGCAAAGCGGACACCCGGCACGTGATGCCGTGACCTGGCGCACGCCAAATCCCCTGAGGACTCCCGGGCTAGCGAGATCGAACACTCCAGCCGAGACGCCAGCGCTACGGGCACCGAAGTCGTGTGCGTGCTCCAGAGCTTCGGGCGCTCGGCGGCCACCCCGCCTGCGGGCGCATCAGCTTCGAAGTACAGCCGCGTCCTCGCCGGGGGCCCCGGCCGCCTGCGCGCCACCACGCCCATACGATGAACACGACTTCGGCAACGGGGTGCTAGATCTTCGGGAGGCTGACGTCCGTGTGGCTGATCAGCCGGTAGAGGCTGATCGCCACCGGGCGACCCCGGTACCGGGCCGGCTCGTACCGCTGCTGCCGCAGCGCATCGAGGAGCGGCCCCGCCCGCTCGGCGTCCCCCTCCAGGACGGTCACGGTCGAGACCGTGCCGTCGCGGGCCACCACGGTCTCGACGAAAAGGGTGCCCCCCCCGAACCCGGCAAGGAGCACCTCCTCATCCAGACGCCCCCCGTCGCGCTCGCGGGGTAGACCGACGCCCGCGGAGGGAAACACCGGGTTGCTCTCGGTCCCCCGGGCTGGGATGACGCCCCAGGACGCGATGCTCCCGGGAAGGCGCGTGCGATCACCCGAGTCGAGGGCGAGCGCGGCCGAGAGCACCGTGACCAGGACGAGCGCGGCCGGCACGAGGCTGGGCATGATGAAGGGCCGCGCCGCACCGAACCGCCGAAGGAGCATCCCGAGGCCCGGCCCGCGCGTTTCGACCTCCAGGCGGGTGAGCACGTCCTGGGCAATCGACTCCGGGGCCTCCAGACGCGGCAGCTCGCCCAGGAGCTCTGAGACGCCCCGCAGCTCCGCCAGCCGTCGTGCGCACGCCTCACAGGTGTCCAGGTGCGCGCTCACCGCTCGAGCGGCGGCGGGCGAAAGGCCCCCGTCCATCCAGGCCGAGAGCCGACGTCGAATGCTGGCGCACCTCATGACTGCCCGTCCTCTCCTACCACATCGCTCAGGCGCTTCCGCAGCGCCTCGCGGGCGCGCGCGAGGCGGCTCTTGACCGTGCCCGTGGCGATCCCCAGCGCGTCCGCGATGGCCGCGCACGACTGTCCCTCGATCTCAAACAGCACCACGACCGCGCGGTGATCGAAGCTCAGCTGCAGGAGTGCCCTCTGCACCCGGCGCGCGCGCTCGCTGCGCCGCGTCTGGTCGTACGGGCTGCTCTCGGGCCTGCGGTCGGCCAGGAACACTGCGTTGGGTCCCGTCGCGAGGTCGTCGAGCGGCTCCTCCTTGTCCTTGTGCCGCCTCTTCCACCAGCGGCGACGGTTGTGACACTGGTTCACCGTGATGCGGTAGATCCAGGTCCGAAGGGTGCTGCGCCCCTCGAACTGGCCCAGCTTGCGGTACACGTGCAAGAAGACGTTCTGGGCCACGTCGCGGGCCTCCTCGCCGTCGCCGAGGAGCCGCGCCGCGAGGTTGAAGACCATTCCCTCGTGGAGGGCGACGAGGCGAGAAAAGGCCTCCGGCTCCCCGCGTCGGCACCGCGCCACGAGAACGACGTCGGCAGCCCGACCGGTCGCACGCCCCGCGGCCTCGAGCGGGATCTCTCCGACGCTCATCTCGAGCCCTCCGCCACGATCCACTAGCTTGGACACCCAGACCTCCGGGCGGGTTCCCTCGCCTCGAGAATGGTACGTCCGAATGGGCGGTTTTCATCCCTCCGTGTCGTCGGAGGACGCACGGCGGGCCACGAGGAGAGCGCCGGTGGCGAGGCCGGCGAGAAGGGCGAAGACCCCCACGCCGACCGTCGTCGTCCAGCCCAGCAGGCTGGTGGGAAGGAGAACCTCCCGGATCGGGGCCACGAGGTCAAAGCCCTGACCGGCCCGCAGAGTGCGCAGCCCACCCAGGAGGCCGACCGTCAGCACTGCGGCAACCCAGGCCACGAGGGCCCCGGCCACCGAGCGGAAGATCAGCTGCCCCCGCGTGAGTGGGACGCCCCGCGGGACGCTGTCGACGGTGAAGACCGGCTCCCGGACGCTCCAGGGCACGAAGCGGGCGAGCATCACCATCCCCGGCACGCCGAACACGACGGTGAGGATGAAGAAGTCACGCCACCCCATGGTGTCCGCGAGGACCCCGGCGATGGGCCCGGCCAGGATCCTCGGAAGCGTGAAGATGCTCGACAGCAACGCGTACTGCGAGGCGGAAAACCGCTTCTGGGTGAGACGGAGCAGCAGGACGCCGAAGGCGCCGGTGCCGAGGCCGCTCGAGCCGGACTCGAAGCCCAGAGCCCCATACATCAGTGGACGGTGCACGCCCACCTGGGCTACGGCGGCAAACCCGAGGTTCGAGAACAGCTGCAGAAAGCCGAAGACCCACAGCGCCCGGCCGAGGCCGAGCCGATTCGTGAGAAGCGCACCGACGACCGCCCCTCCGACGAAAGACGCCTGACCGATCGTCGCGGTGGCCACCCCGACGTCGAAGTCGCCAAAGCCCACCTGAACAAGGAAAGGCCGGGTGAGGGCCTGGGTCAGGTTGTCGCCCAGCTTGTAGAGCATGACGAACGCCAGGATCTCGAGGGCGCGGTGCCGGGCGAGAAGATCCACAAGCGACCCGAACACGGCGTCGCGAAGCGTCCTCGGCGCATCGGGAAGCGACTCGGGCTCGGGCGCGAACCAGGTGACGACCATGAACGGTAGGAAGAGCACGGCAAGCAGAAGGTTGACCGAGGCCCAGGAGATCTCCGCGGCCAGCGTAATCGCGACCCCTCCGGAGACGAGCATCGCCGCCCGGTAGAAGGCGGCGCGCGCCCCCGTTGCCATCCCGTGCTCCTCCTTTCGGAGGACCTCGACCGCATACCCGTCGTAGGCGATGTCGTGGGAGGCGGAGGCCACGGCGATCGCGAGGGCAAAGGCCCCGATCACCCAGACCGCCTCCGGGTGGTCCGACACCCCGGCCAGCCCGAGGCCGAGGGCGAACAGCAGGATCTGACAGATCAGGATCCAGCCGCGCTTTCGCCCCAGGAACGGGGGCGGGTAGCGGTCCATCGACGGCGACCACAGGAGCTTGAAGCTCCACGGGGCCTGGGCCAGCGTGAACAGACCGATGACCTTGATGTCCACCCCGGCTCGGGCCATCCAGGTGGGGATGGCGATCCACACGAGGCCGAGCGGGAGGCCCGAGGAGAAGGAAAGCAGGCTCACCGACAACAGCCGCCAACTCCCGGCGACCGCGCGCAGGCTGCTCCAGGTTCCCAGCCTCTCCGGTGGCTTCTCGGTCAGCGTTCGCTCCTCTCCCCCGGCACTCGACGGCGCGCGAGGATAGCATCGTGTCGCTTGTCGCCCGAACCCCATAGCCGGTGTGCGGGAACGGGTCCGGGCCGCCGCTTGTCTTCTCGCTCGCTCACATTGCTCCCGCCGGTCGGGCGCTCGGGCACGTGGACTCGCGGACCTTCTTGGGCGCGGAGCGGCGTGCGGGGTGAGCATCATCGAGGCCCGCGCCGTGCAAGAGTCGAGGCCTGGCCGCGAGGACGAGGCATGGCGCGGATGACTCGTGGCGCGCTCGTGGAGTGTGACCCGGCGCGGACGACAAGGTACGTCCCGCACCGCGCACTCGCGGACGTCCCAGCCGCGCCCGGCGCCGCGTCATCGAAATCGCAAGCACAGACCCGTCACAGCGATTTCGATGCCCCGGACAGGATCCGCTCATCTCACGCGCCCTACGCGCCTATCCCAGCGTCCGCCTGGACCCAGGATCGTTCTTGCTCGACCGCGACACGATGATCGGCCCTTCAAAGCGAAGGCGAATACAGCACGGCTCTAGCCTTCGGCGAAGACGCCCAGGCGGCGGATCTTGTTGACGAGCGCCTGCCGCGTGATTCCCAGCTCGGCGGCGGCCGCGGTGCGGACGCCGCCGTTCCTGTCGAGGACCTCCCGTAGAATGGTCCGCTCGACGGCCGACATCCGGGAGCGGAGA
>JAJDNV010000265.1 GCA_022340545.1 Acidobacteriota bacterium
CTCTGAATTTCGGCCAGAAGCCGATTCGGGAACGAATCGACCTGGGCAAGATCGAGGCGCTGAGGGGCCTCGCGCTCGCCGGCCGGCCCGTCCTCGACAGCGTCAGCGGAGAGGCGGCGGACGAGGTCGACGCGCAAGGCGGTCTATCGATCGAGCTCGAAGGCTGGTCTGGAGAGACGCTCATCATCGGGCGGCGGGCTCTGTAGATCGTGGCCAGGAGGCAACAGACGTCGCTGGTCATGCGCATCCCTCGACTGGGCGGCCAGCAACCACCGAAGGGTTGCATGGTTCACTATGCTCTCTTGCTCCTTCTCTTTGGTCTGTGTCGGGACTCAACGGAGGCGACATGTCGGTGACTCGGCGTTTGGGACTGTTCCTCGTGAGCGTGTGCCTGTTCGCATCCGCCGTCCGGGGTGAAACGGGGTACGACGCATGGCTCCGCTACGAGCCGGCGGACGCGGCAGCCTGCCGGCAGTACCGCGAGACACTCCCGCCCGTCATCACATCGCTGGGTGACGGGGAGATGATCACCAGCGCCAGGGAGGAGCTGATTCGTGGTATCCGCGGCATGTTGGGTGTCACCTTGCGCGTCGAGGCGCGCATCCCCGCCGAGAGTGCCATCGTCCTCGGCACGGTCACCGATCTCCATGCGGCTGATCCGGGTCTCGCACCGGAAGGCTGGATCGGACCGGAAGGGTATCGGTTGTGGGCCATTACCGAAGGAAACGCACGGCGTCTCGTCATCGCCGGCGCGGATGAGCGAGGCGTTCTCTATGGCGCGTTCGCCCTGTTGCGGAAGATCAGCCTCGGCGCCTCGGTCGCTGATCTGAACGAGACGCACGCTCCGGCGGCGCCCATCCGCTGGCTGAACAACTGGGACGTCCTGGGCTTGGACCGGTCGGGGGCGGTGACGGCTGGGCCCGGGCCGGCGACGCCCCGTGTCCGCTGGCCGCAGTCGGTGCTCTACGAGAATGGCCATGTGCGCGAGGACCTGGGTCCCCTCAACGATTACGCACGCCTGCTCGCATCGGTCGGCATCAACGGCATGGCCATCAGCAACGTGAACGCCGACCGACGCTGGATGACGCCCGAGTACTACCCCGAGCTCCAACGGCTGGCGGCGGCGCTGCGCCGGTGGGGCATTCGCGTGGTCCTCCCGGTGGCCTTCGGCAGCCCCAAGGACGTTGGCGGGCTCGACACCTTCGATCCCCTCGATCCTCGAGTTGCGGCCTGGTGGGCTTCGAAGACCGATGAGCTGTATGGTGTCATCCCCGACATGGCCGGCTACGTCATGAAGGCCGACTCGGAGAACCAGACGGGTCCGTCGGCCTACGGTCGCACGATCGCCGATGCGGCGAAGCCACTGGCGCGCGCCCTCAAGCCGCACGGGGGGCTGCTCCTCTACCGCGCGTTCGTTTACAGCCACACACTGGACTGGAACGACCCCAAGGCCGATCGCGCTCGCGCGGCGTACGACAACTTCCACCCTCTCGACGGCCAGTTCGACGACAACGTCGTGATCCAGACCAAGAACGGCCCCATCGACTTCCAGGTGCGCGAGCCGGCGTCGCCGCTCTTCAGCGGCCTGGAGAAGACGAGCCAGGCAATCGAGTTGCAGATCGTCCAGGAGTACATGGGGCAGGGCCGGCACCTTGTCTCGCTGGTGCCGTGGTGGAAGGACACGCTCGACTTCGACATGCGGGTGGGTGGCCGTCCATCACCGGTCAAGGACATCCTGGCCGGCAAGGTCTTCAATCGACCGACGGGCGGCTACGTCGGGGTCACCATGACCACGATGAACGGCACCTGGGAGGCCAGCCTCTTCTCGCAGGCGAACCTCTACGGGTTTGGCCGGCTCGCCTGGGACGCCGATCTCAGCGCGCTCGAGATCATCGATGAGTGGACACGGCAGACCTTCGGCAACGATCCGAGGGTGGTGCGGACCATCAACGACATGCAGCTGCGCTCCTGGAGCGTCTATGAGAACTACACCGGCCCGCTGGGCCTCCAGACGCTCACCGAGTGCTGCCGCTGGTACGGGAAGGTGCAGGGCGGCGGCAGCCACTACGGACCCGCGGTGGAATCCTCGGAGCGGATTGGATGGGGACAGTGGCATCGGGCCGACGAGAAGGGCGTCGGGATGGACCGCACGGTCGCCACCGGCACGGGCTTCATCGGCCAATACCCGGCGGAGGCCGCGGCGGTGTTCGAGTCGCTCGAGACCTGTCCCGACGAACTCCTGGTCTTCATGCACCACGTGCCCTACACCCACAAGCTGCACTCGGGGAAGACCGTCATCCAGCACATCTACGACTCTCACTACGACGGTGCCGAGGCGGTGGAAGACTACGTGCGTGACTGGGCCTCGCTCGAGGGGCTCATCGACGAGGAACGGTACGGCATGGTCAAGGCGATGCTCGACTACCAGGCTGGAGCGGCACAGCTCTGGCGCGATGCGGTGGCGGGCTGGTTCTGGAAGACCTCGGGCATTCCCGACGCCCACGGACGCGTCGGTACCTACCCGGGTCGCCACGAGGCCGAGTCGATGACTCTGGACGGATACACGCCGCGCAAGGTGACGTATTGGGAGACGGCATCGGGCGAGACGGCGGTCGAGTGCGCGCGTGAGGAGTGCTCGGCGAGCCTCCGCTACGAGGGCGCCCCGGGCACGTACACACTGCGCCTTCGCTACTTCGACTATCCCCAGGGTGAGTCGCACCTGCGGCTCAGTGTGGCGGGCCAGGTGGTGGATGAGTGGGTCGCGGACGGGACCTTCCCAATGCGCGTGTTCGAGCCTGACGGCTCGTCTTCAACACGACGAGTCGTTTCCGGCGTACAGCTGCGACCCGGAGACGAGATCCGCATCGATGGTGTCCCGGAAGAGCCGGAGACGGCCGCCCTCGACTACCTCGAGATTCTCCCCGATGGCTGCGATGGCTCTTGGTGATCACGACATTTCAGCGGTTGGCAACATTCTCAAGCGCCAGAGTCACATTCGACTCCTCTGCGTCCCCTCACCCGCCCTCGGACCCTCTCCGGCACCCCACTGAGCCAGATCGGCCGCGCGGAGGCGGATGGTGCGCCTGCGCAAGCTGCCGTGGCGCGCGCGCGAAGACATACCTGCCCGAGCGCATGTGGAGGAAATCCGAAGCGTCTGGCGCGAGAGCCTTCGAGGGCCGGGTGGAGCTTCTCTTTTCGAGGAGGCGAAGCGGCTTCCGGACCGCAGTGGTGGCCCCGCACGGTGCGCCGGATCGGGGAGAGCTCGGCCAACGCTCGTTTCGTCCGGCGGACCCCGCTGGGAGGGCAGGTTCGAGCAGTTGACGGCCGTTGCCTCCCGACGGTAGCGTCACGGCACAGCACCACGGGAGGGAGCCCGGCACGGGGCCGCCTCCCGCGAAGGCGGGCACGGAAACACCTGTCGACTCTTCGAGGGGGGTGACGAGATGTCTGACTCGAGCTTCCGGAATCAGAACAAGCTCCATCGTCGTGAGCTGTTGCTTCTTTCCGCCTCGGCGGGCATGGGAGCCGCATTGCGTGGAACCGCCTACGCTGTCGACAGCACCACGACCCCGGGCCGCCGGGTGGCGGGAACCTGCTCCACACCGCGTGCGGCAACCGCCGCCACGCAGTACGGGAGGGTGCGCGGCTATGTCGAGGATGGCGTCCTGACGTTCAAAGGCGTCCCCTATGGCGCGGACACGGGCGGCGAGAACCGCTGGCTGCCGGCCAAGCCGCCCACGCCGTGGAAGGACGAGTACCCCGCCCTCACGTATGGACCCAATTGCCCGCAGCGCCTGCATGACTGGTCGAGCGAGCAGACGTTCCTTCAGCAGTGGACCGACGGGTGGCAGGGCGAGGACATGCTCAAGGTGAACATCTGGACACCCAGCCTGACCGGCAAGCGCCCGGTGATGGTCTATCTTCATGGCGGCGGTTACTTCTTCGGCTCTGCCTACGAGCTCGCCTCGCAGGACGGCGCGCAGCTGGCCCGGCATCACGATGTCGTCTCCGTGACAGTCAATCATCGTCTCAACATCCTCGGGTTCTTCGACGTCTCCTCGCTCGGTGGGTCGGCGTATGCGGACTCGATGAACGTCGGGATGACTGACCTCGTAGCGGCGCTTCGCTGGGTTCGGGACAACATCACCAACTTCGGCGGCGATCCGGGCTGCGTCATGATCTATGGCCAGTCGGGTGGTGGCTCGAAGGTGACCACCCTGCTGGGGATGCCCTCGGCGGGGGGACTCATCCATCGCGCGTCGGCGCAGTCGGGCGGCGGCGGCAATGTTCCCGACACCGAGCAGTCCAGCGAGTATGCCAAGCGCGTCATCGCCCGGCTCGGCGTCAATGAGATCACCGAGCTCCAGAAGATGGAATGGGCCAGGCTGAATGAGGTCGGCATGGCTGTAGCGGCCGAGATGAATCCGCCACGTGGCTCGTGGGGACCGGACTCTCCGCCGCGGGTGGGCCGGGGACCCAGCGTCGACGGCCGCACCATCACGATGCGCTCCTTCTTCGACGGTGCCCCTGAGATCTCCAGGAACGTGCCGATGCTCATCGGCTCGGTGAGCGAAGAGGGGAACTCCATGCGTTCCCGCCCGACGGAGGCGGAGTGGCTGGCCACCCTCACCGAGAGCTATGGGGAGGCCAAGGCGGTGGCGCTGGTCGCCGCACTGAAGGAGGCGTATCCGGAGAAGAGCATTCGCACGCTCTCCTACATGTGTCGCGGGCGGGGCCTGAACGGCCTGGCCATGCGCAACAACGTCACTCGCATGGCCACCATGAAGTGCGACCAGAAGGACGCACCGGCGTTCGCCTGGTACTTCACCTGGCAGTCACCGATGCTGGAGGATGCGGGCGCGTGGCATACGGCGGAGCTTGCCTTCTGCTTCGACAACACGAGGCGCTGCGCACAGGGCACTGGCAACGGGCCGGACGCGCAGGCCCTCGCGAAGAAGATGGCCACGGCCTGGGCCACGTTCGCTCGCACGGGCAATCCCAGCCAGCCCGGCTTGTCCTGGGCACCCTTCGATCCGGTGCGCCGCCAGACGATGGTGTTCGACGACGTCTGCCGCATGGTCGATGATCCCGATGGCGAGGTGCGCAAGATCTTGCTGAGCTAGCCGGCTGCGTGCACGAGTAGGCTGCACGCGGCGTCCTGGAAGCGCCAGCACCCGCGCGTGACCTCCCGGTCTCTCCCTCTACCGATCGGGGAGCGTCTCATCATCGAGATGCCACGCAGGTGCAGCGCTTACGGTCGGCAGGGGCCGGCCCGGCTGGTATTACCGGGCGCTTCGATGTCAACTACAAGGAGTCTCTTCCCATCTAGCTATTCGGCGGGTTTCCTGTTGTAGCGGTTGGACGCGCCAGGTGTGGGAACGTCGTCGGAGACCTGCGCCCCACTGGCATGAGCGCGGGTCAATGCGGCGGTGAGAGTGATGCCGGTGCCGGAGACCTGTGCGCCGGCCGGGTGGGAACGAGTGAGCGGCGAGGAGACAGTGATTCTGGCGGTTCCGAACCTCCTGATCGAGGCGACAACGGCCGTCTCCGCGTTCGCACCACCGTCAATGGTGATGGTCTGGCCGTCACTGAAGCCAATCGCGCTGGAGACGAGGATGGCAGTCGCCCCTCTCTCGGTGCCGGCCTCCATCGTGGTGGCGCCGGCAGTCCCAACCGTCGCGATCACGGCGGTCTCGCGGTTCGCGGCGGTGTCGATCATGATCTTCTGGCCGGCGTCGAAGCCTTCCACGCTGGCGACCTTGATGTTGGTCGCGCCCGCGGACGCATCCGCCGACAGAGTGGCGGCGGCCTGCGCCAAGAAGTCGGCGCAGTTGCTGTCGGTGTCAGCGCCATCAGGGAAGCGGCCTGCGCTCGTGTTGGTCGCGCCGGCGGCCGCAGCAGCCGGCCCGAAGCCCAATGCCGCGCCCGGTGCAGGTGTGTAGCAGCCACTCTCCCCTGCGCCAGAGGCGCCCTGGTAGCCCTCGGCTGCCCATGGGTCGACGAGAGCGCCATAGTTGAGGCTATCGACGACCAGGCCGGAGGCGTCTCGCAGCACGATGCTGCCCTCTCTGAGGGATCTGGCGAGTCTCCCGAAGAGAAGGATGTCGGTGGTGAGCTCGGGCCCCCCGAACCACTGATTGGGCACGGCCGCCCCCTGGTAGCCGGCAGCTGTGACCCCGGGGTCGCGTACGACAGCGTCGATCGCGTGATCGTTGACGAGGGGGCTGTCGAGTGTGATGCCGGTTCCGAGCGCCCGGACGGGTTCGTTGCTCGAATGGGCAAAGGCTGTCGCCGGCTCGAAGCTGATCCCGGTTCCCCGAGCGCTGAAGGGGAGGTTGGCCACATGGTCGAACTTCAGCGTAGCGGCCAGGTCGAGGCCCGTGCCTGGAGTCACCACGTCCTCCCCGTTGCCGTGCACCTGGTCGAGAGCCGGCTCAAAGTCGATGCTCGCACCGAGCGGACTGGCGGTGCCCACGCCGGTGATGGTGACCGTCTGCCGGTTCGCGGGGGTGCCGATGGTGATCTCGTCGCCCGCAGTGAAGCCGTCCACGTTGCGCGTGCGGATGTTGATGCTGGACGCACCGGCGCTCGCATTGGCCGAGAGCGTTGCGCGGCTGCTCGGGGTGCCGACGCCCGTGACGGTGACGGTCTCGATCCCATGGCCGACACTGTCGATATCCAACCTGATCTTGTCACCGACCGAGATGTCGGAGATGGACGTCACCTTGATGTTGGTGGCGCCAGCTGGCGCGTCAGCCCCCAGGTAGGCCTGGGTGCCAGGCTTGCCGACCGCGGTGACGGTGGCCACCTCGTACCGCTCCACGGCCTTGGCGACTGTCGGGTACGTAGCGCCGTAGCCGATGGCGATCTTCTGGCCGACCTCGAAACCGGATGTGTTGGTGACAGGCACATTGGTGGAGCCGGTGGGAATCGTGATGACCGGACCATCTGGGAGGGGCTGCCACAGTGTCGTGTGGCTGCTCGCCGCCGTCCCGATCCTTGCGATCTTGCGAGTCTCCATGTTGGAGCCGGTGCCGATGGTGATCGTGTCGCCCACCGACATGCCGGTGGTGCTCCTGACATGGATGGTGGCGTCGCCGGCCCGGGCAGGGACTGCCAGCCCGGAATTCGAGAGGCCGAGCAGGTAGAAGCCGCCTGCTGGGAGCTTCGTCCCGGCCGGGATCGTCACTGTCGAGAAGACGGCCTGTTGTGTCGGGTGCTCCGTCAGAGTCCAGTTGGAGATGTCGACGCTGCGGTCGCCAGCGTTGTACAGCTCGATGAAGGAGTCCGTCGAGTCGTTGGGAGTACTCGAGCTGATGCGGTACTCGTTGATCTTGACCGGCCCCACGTTCCGCACCCTCTGGGCCGTCGTCTCGAAATGCTTCCTGCCGCCGCCCGCGTCCCTCCAATGCGCGTTGCCGATCAGGTCCCCGTTGATGGCTGCCGGCCCAGAAACGACGTTGAATGTCGCGCTCACGCTCGCACCGGGCGCGACCGGCTCCGCGAACGTCTTCGAGGTCTCGGCGGTGTCCGCAACAATGGAGCTCCACTGCTCGCTCGGCACGGAGATGCTCAACGTGACATCCACTGCGGGCGTGTCCGTCGTATTCGTGAAAGTCACTGTGGTGTCCTGCGAGGATCCCGGTGAGAACGTCTGGAGCCCTGGCGGAGTGTCGATTGCAGACGCCGGCGCAAGGCTCAGCCGAGGCACGTCGTATCCGGCAGCCACCACGTTGGCCTGCACGAGCTGGTCGGTGGCGTCGCTCGGGAACGTGCCTGCGGCCGTCATGGCGCCTTCGTAGAAGGTTCCCTGGGAGCCGTTGCTGTTGTCGCCGCCGTTGCCCAGAATGATGGCCCCCTGCTTGCGCATCGGGTCATAGCTGGAATTGACGCGCGGTCCGTCGAACATGACCGAAAGGGTGCCCCGCTGCGCATCGCCGCCCATGGAGGTCCAGTGGTGCGGCTCACCCTTGGCGATCGCGGTCACGAATCGCCAGGTGATGCTGGGCAGGTCCGCGCAGAGCTTGGATTCGTCGGCGTTGACACAGCCAACCAGGTTGTTCTCCTGGTCGGTCATGATCCAAGGACCGGGAGGGTTCCCGTGGTACCACCAGGGGGCGTTGCCGTAGTAGGTGGTTTCCATGGTGCCGTTGCCGTCGTCGCGACTGTCGATCTCGCCGTTGCCATAGTCGAAGCAGCAGCCAGAGTTGTAGTGATGGCCGCTGATGACCCAGTACTGGCCTTCGGCCTGATCGTCGACTGCGGTGCCCTTGGCGTCGTTCTGGCGCAGGCCCATGCCCGGCTCGATGAAGACACCATAGGCCTTGTGACCCATGATGGTGATGGGCGCCATGTCGGCGATCGGGAGGTTGTTGAACCCACCCATTGCCGGACCGTGGAAGCCGCCCCGGGGTGCCTGAATGAGGTCGTTGTGCTTGGGGGATTGATCGTAGATGGTGGAGATCCAGCAGTGGGTGTTGGCGCAGAACGCGTCCTGCGCGGCCGCGTCGGCGTAGCCGCCGGCGTCCGGGAACGGCAGTGCCACGGGCTGGACGACACCGATGTCCAGGGTCTTGCCGTCCGACCGGCGCAGGACCTGGTAGAGAGGGCCGTCATAGGAAGCGTAGAGCGCGCGGGTGGTGCTGTGGGCGGCGACGCAGGGGGCACCGGCAGCGGCGTAGATGTCACATGGGCCCTTCGGCCTGGGCGGAGGAACGTCGGGACCCGCCCCGGTCCGCTGCGCCATCGTCAACGTGGAGCCCATCCCAGTGAGCGCCAGCGCGAGCACACCTACAAGACTGACTGTCGATTTCGTGCTCATCCGTTCTGCCTTTCCTAGTTCTGTTCAGGAATCCAGGACCCTGTGCCGAACACTTCCACCGCCACCCACGCCTCCGGCAGGTAGGCTAGTGCCGAGGGTGACGTGGAGCAACCACGACTCTTCGCCTTCGAACCTTCAGCGAGGATGAGAGCGCTTCTCTGGATCGCGGGTCCGCCGGCTGGCGGACAGACCAGCCGGCAACACACAGATCGGGAAGATGCACGATGGCCCCTCATCCTTTGTTGTGCTTGAGTGGCAAGCGTGGCCACTCGCTGCCGGTGGCGTTCGTGAGCGGTGACGGGGACGTCCCCTCCTCGGTCCGGGCCCTGAAGGCGGGGGCGTCCGGTGTCCTCTCTATCGGGCCGCCTTCAGCTCCACCGGGCCCAGGTAGCGGTCGAACCAGCCCACGACCTCCTCGATGATCGCGAGGCGATCGGGGGGGATGTGCCCGCCCTCGAGGCGGGCGATCCGCTTGTGCTCCGCGGGGGTGCCGAGGAGGCGGAGGAGCGGCTCCTGCGTGATCTCGTAGGGCAGGATGAAATCATCCCGACCGTTGATCATGAGGGTGGGGACCCGCGAGCGGGGGGCGAAGTTCACCCCCGCCATCTCCGGCGGAACCTCCGTGAGCAGGCCACCGGCCAGAAGCACGCTGGCCCGGAAGCGCGGGTCGATGGCGGTGAAGACCGGGCCGTACTGGGCCCCCCCGCTGAAGCCGTAGTAGCCCAGCCGATCGGTGTCCATGTCCGGCCGCTCCTCCAGGTAGTCGACGGTCCGGCCCAGGTCCTTCGACCACATCACCACCATGTCCCGCCACTCGTTGGGCTCGAAGAAGAACGGGACGTGTCGCTCGTACATCCCCTTGTAGACGGGGTAGACGAGGGCCCGCCCGCTGCGGGGGACGAAGTCGAAGAGGTAGGGGGAGGCCAGGGCCTCGCCCGCGGGCAGGAAGAACGCGTCGTCCCCGGGGAACCAGACGATCGGCTGGTAGGGCGGCGCCGCGTTCCGGGGCAGGAAGAGGTGGGCGATGACCCGCTCCCCGCCATAGGCGGCGCGGAAGGAGACCGTCTCCTTGATCCAGTGGGGCGAGCTCTCGTCCACCGCGTGCGTCTCCGCGGCGAGCTCGGTCCGGTCGTAGTCGTACAGGCGGCGGTAGGCCTCGAAGACGTCGTCGGCCACTGGATCTTCCCCGCCGACGTAAAGTGAGGGGGACACGGGCCGGAGGAGTGACTCGTCAAGCGGTCCCCCGAAGAGCGCGCAGCGGAAGCCGTCAGTCGGGTGGCGCGCGAAGGGTGGCTGGGAGTCCGAGGAGGTGAACACGTAGGTCGGCTCCGCCCACGAGCCGCCGAGGATGTAGCGCCCTTCCCCGGACGCGTTCCAGCACCATTCCTTCGCGTTCCCCGCCATGTCGTAGGTCCCGAAGTCCCCCAGGCCCGGAAGGCTCCCCACGGGGACCGGGCCTTCCGTCCCGAAGTTGCTGAAGCGGACGATGTCGGAGAACTGGTCCTGGGCGGTGGCCGCGCTCCAGTGATAGAGGGTGGGAAGGCTCTTGTCGACGAAGCGGCAGTAAGCCGCGGCCTCGTACCAGCTCACGCCCCCCACCGGGAAGTCGTCCCGGCCCTGGTCGTAGGAGCCGAACTCCCAGGTCGCCGGCCCCGGTCGACCGGTCCGGTCGCGGAACCGGGCCATCGCCTGGCCCCGGGGCAGCTCGCGCCCCTCCTCGACGAACGGCTCCGTCCAGAGCTCCTCCCGCTCGTACCCTCCGGCGTCGACGAACGCTTTGAACTCCTGGTTCGTGACCTCGTATCGGTCGAGCCAGTAGTCCTCGAGCTCGACCGGGGGGAAGTAGGGCCTCGTGTAGGGCCCGCCGGGGGCGCGGACCATGCCCGCGGGCCGTGAGCCCACGGGATCGAGGGCGAAGCCGGATCCCAGGGCCAGGAGGGGTCGTGTCCCGAAGGGCGCCCCCTCGAACGTCTCGTAGCCTTCCTTGCGAATCCTCCAGTGCATGAGGGCGTACGGGATGCGGACCTCCGGCAGGGGGGTCTCGCCGAGCCGCTCCCAGGGGGCGTCCGGTGTCCCGTAGCGCTTCACGTGCACCTCGGCTCCGGGGGGCTCGGTGACAACCGAGATGGGAAACGAGATGCGCTCCAGCAGCTTCCGCACCTCGGGGTCGTGGGGGAGCTTCTCTCGGACACCCCGGACCAGACGATAGGCCTCGTAGTTCTCCCCCACCTCGGTGAGGCGGGTGACCTCGGCGAGGGTGTCCCGCACCATCCACTTCACCACGCGGTCGTGCAGGGCCAGCCAGGAGACGGCGCCCAGCGCGAGCGCCGCCACGACCACCGCCACCGCCACCACCGGCCAGCGGAGGGTCAGGCCCCGCCGGGCTACGAGTGCCGCCTCGCACCGGCGAAGCGCCTCCACGAGGTCCCCGGTGGAGGGGTAGCGGTCGGCCGGGTCCTTCTCCAGGCAACGCTGGACTATCTCCTCGACCGCCCGGGGCGTCTCGGGGCGGAGGCTCCTCGGCGGCGGCGGCGCATCACGGAGGATCGCGCTCAAGACCGTGGCCACCGAGTCGCCCTGGAAGGGCCGCCGGCCGCACAGCATCTCGTAGAGCACCACGCCGAAGGAGAACTGGTCCGAGTGGTGCTTGACGGCCCGTCCTCCCGCCTGCTCCGGCGACATGTAGGGAACGGTGCCGAGCACCATGCCCTGCTGGGTGGACCGGCTCATGGTCGTCAGGTCCGTGCGGGCCTCGATCTCTGTGGGCAGCTGCTTGGCCAGGCCGAAGTCGAGGATCTTGGCGTGACCGTCGCGGGTGATCATGACGTTGTCGGGCTTGAGGTCCCGGTGGACGATCCCCGCCTCGTGGGCCGGGGCCAGGCCCTCGGCGATAGCGAGGGCTAGCCGCAGCGCCTCCCCGGTCTCGAGGGGGCCCTCGGCGAGGCGCTCCCGGAGGGTTACCCCGTCCACGAGCTCCATGGCGATGTAGCTCGTGCCGTCGTCCTCGTCGATGTCGTAGATGGTGATGATGGCGGGGTGGTTCAGGGCAGAGGCGGCCCGGGCCTCCCGCTCGAAGCGCCGGAGGCGATCCGGATCGGAGGAGACCTCGCCGGGGAGGACCTTGATCGCCGCGTCGCGGCCGAGCTTCAGGTGCCGCGCGCGGTAGATCTCACCCATCCCTCCCGCCCCGAGGGGCGAGAGGATCTCATAGGAGCCGAGACGCGTGCCGGAGTTCAGTGACATCGGCCCAACCGCTCCCGTGGCGTGACGGAATCATGGTTCCGGTGGCCGGTGGAAATCAAGACGTTGATTCCGTGCCCGAAGAACGGCGCGTGGGCCGGGGCAGGTCCCCCTTCTCGAGCGACGCTCGGGCTGCGTGAAAGAGGTGGTCTACGCCCTCAAGGGCGGACATGACGCGTCGGAGCGACGCGAGGGCCGGACTCCGGTATGGTGAGCTGAGGGCTCGGAGGTGGCAGATGGGCGAGACGCTCGGGCGCCGTGACCTGCTGCTCGCCTCGGGGGCGGTCCTGGCGGGGACCGTCGGCGCGGGGCGGGCCGAGGAGACGCCTGGGCGCCTCAAGTTCATGGTGCTGGGCGCCCACCCCGACGACCCGGAGACGGGGTGCGGGGGCACCATGGCCCGCCTGGCCGACCTGGGGCACGAGGTGGTCTCCGCCTACCTGACCCGGGGCGAGGCCGGGATCCCGGGGACGGCTCACGACGAGGCCGCGCGCATCCGCATGGCCGAGGCGGAGCAAGCGTGCGCGATCCTCGGGGCCCGCCCCCTGTTCCTCGGGCAGGTGGACGGGGCCACCGAGGTGAACGCCACGCGTTACGACGAGGTCCGGCAGGTCCTCTCCCACGAGGCCCCCGACGTGGTCTTTTCCCACTGGCCGGTCGACACCCACCGCGACCACCGGGCGGCAGCGCTCCTGACCTACGACGCCTGGTGGTCTCTCGGCCGCCCCTCCGCCCTCTACTACTTCGAGGTCATGGCCGGTCATCAGACCCAGGCCTTCCACCCCACCCACTTCGTGGACATCGGCCCCACGGTGAAACGCAAGCACGAGGCCTGCTTCGCCCATCGGAGCCAGAACGTCGAGGAGTGGTACGCCGACGATCACGGGCGCATGGAGGTCTTCAGGGGAATGGAGGCCCTGTGCGACGTCGCCGAGGCCTTCGTCCACCACCCGCAGAGCCCGGAAGGACCCGGCCTGCCCCCGAGGTCGTCCTGAGCATCCGGCCCCACGGCCCCCGGGGCCAGCGACCGAGCCCGCCCGACCTTTCTCGTTCTGGCCACCCTTCTCGGAGTCGCCCTCGCCATCTCCTGGCTGTTCTTCCCGTGACGAGAGACCGTCAGGGTGTGTCGCTGTCCGGAGAGTGGTCGATCTCCACGCGCGAGAGCTGGGCCGGGTCGCGGAAGACGATCTTGAGGTAGCGGTCGTCCTCGCGTCCCTCGCCCACATAGAGGAGGGGCGTCCAGTAGCCGTAGTCCTCGTCCTCGAGGGCGAAGCTCTTCCGCTCGACGGGCAGGGGCCCGAAGCTCCTTCCGTCCGGCGACCCGAGGATCACCACGGGGTCGTCGCTGTTCTGGGCGAACACCTGAACGCGGACCGCCTGGATGCGCCCGGGCAGAGCGTAGAGGAGCTCGCTGCCGCTCGACCCCTGGCGCCGGTACCGGCGCTCCCGGAACCGGCGGTCGTCCCCCGTCGCCACCGTGACGTCACCCCGTGCGCCGTAGGGGATGGCCCGGCTGCGCATGGTGTCGACAAAGGTCGCGTGGGTCGCGGTCACCGGCCCCACGACGCTCGACGGGTCCGACACCCCGGCGACGTTGCGGGCCCGGACCCGGTAGCGGTAGCTCTCGCCCACCACAGCGGACGCGTCGCGGAAGAGCGGCTCGTACGGCTCGGCGGCGTCCGACACCGCGTCGGCCACGACCATCCAGGGTCCGCCCGCCCGCGTGGCCCGCTCCACCACGTACGTCGACGCCCCCACCGACCCCTGCCAGGAGATGCGCGACACGTCGTCGATGGGCAGGAGGCGGGGCGGCGCGGGAGCAGTGAGGGGCGGCGCCGTCCGGCCCTGGATGGCGAAGGCCCGATCCCTCATCACCCAGAGGAGGTCGCGCTCGTCGTAGTCGTCGCCCGAGGCGAACCCGGGCCAGTGGTAGGCCTTGAAGAGCCCGCTCCCGAACGGCTCAGAGTGCCAGTAGAAGCCTCCCTCCCGGCGGTGGGACCGCAGGCTCCAGACGAGGG
>JAJDNV010000355.1 GCA_022340545.1 Acidobacteriota bacterium
GCCGACCGCCGCTTCCTGATCGATGGCGAGACCCACACTCTCGCCGCCACCCTCCGCCGGGGGTTGGCCCGCAACCTCGACGTGGGTCTCCGCCTCCCCCTCCAGCACCGTGGCGGTGGCGTCCTCGATCGCTTCATCGACGCGTGGCATCGCGTCTTTCACCTTGAGGACGCTGCCCGTCCCCTGTTCCGGCGCGATGCCTTCCGAATCGAGGGGAGAACCATCGACGAGGTCCCTTTCTCGTGGAACCCCTACGAGGGCGCCGGCCTCGGGAACATCCAGCTCGACGTGCGGTGGCGGGCGCTGAACGGTGGGCCCGGCGGCCCGTCCGTGGCCCTGGTCGGGCGCCTCTCGCTCCCGACGGGCACGAGCCCATACAACCTCGACGGGCTGGGCGCGGGCACCCAGCTCGTCCTGGGCATCCCACTCGGGCGCACGACGGACGTCTACACCGGCGGCGGCCTGACGCTTCAGGATGGTGGCCCGGTCCGCGTTCTCGAGTACGTGCCCGCCCGCGCCCAGGGCTTCGCCGCCTTCGAGTGGCGACCGTGGCGGCGGGTGAGCCTGATCGCCGAGACCGACGTCTCCAGCCGGCTCGTGAGGAACATCGACTCGTATCCCGGGGTCCACTGGCTCTTGAGCGTCGAGGCGCGCGTCGACCTCGGGCGAGCCGTCCGGCTGGACGTCGGACTCACCGAGAACCTGACCTCCCAGCAGAGCACGACGGACCTCGGCCTCCTATTCGCCCTCGGCTGGCGGCCCTAGGGATCGCGCGATCGTGTCGCAGAGCCGGCAGACCCCCGGCACCTGTGCGCGCCTCGTCAGCCGATGCCGGCGACCTCCCGCAGGACGTCGTACCGGTTCACGATGCCGACCAGTCGCCCGCCCTCCCGGATCAGGGCGGCCGGCGTCTCCTTCGAGAGGAGGCTGACGAGCCGGTCCAGGGGAACGTCGGCGTCGACCACCGGGAACGGCCCGGACATCAGCTCCGAGACCGGGCGGTCGAGGAGCTTCCCGTCCTCGAGAACCCGCGCCATCAGCGCCTCGCTGACCGACCCGACGCAATCGTCCCCGTCGACCACCGGGACCTGCGAGAGGCCCCAGGTGCTGAGGAGGTTGAGGGCCTGACGCAGGTTGGCCGAGGGACCGACCGACACGATCGGGGGCACCTCCTCGGGATGCCGCTCGAGGAGCTCCCCCGCCGTCGTCCGCTCCGCGTCCAACATCTGGTTCTCGCGCATCCAGGTATCGTCGTACAGCTTGGACAGGTACCTCTCTCCGGTGTCGCACAGGATCGTCACGACCAGGGCCTCGGGGTCATCCACTCGCCGGGCGACCTCGAGTGCACACCAGACGTTGAGACCCCCCGAGCCCCCGATGAAGAGACCCTCGTCCCGGGTGAGGCGGCGCGCGGTGCGGAAGGCGTCGGCGTCGGACGCGGTCATCCACTCGTCCACGACGTCGAAGTCCAGCGACGTGGGGATCTTGTCCCCGCCGATGCCCTCGACCTTGTAGGGCCCTCCCTGGCCCATCTTCCGGGTGCGCGCGTACTCGGCGTAGAGTGATCCGACGGGATCGCCGGCGATCACCCGGACCGCAGGGTTCTGCTCCTTGAGGTAGCGGCCCACGCCGGTGATGGTCCCCCCGGTGCCGGGGGCGCACACGAAGTGGGTCACCTTCCCGTCCGTCTGCTCCCAGATCTCCGGGCCCGTCGTGCGGTAGTGGGCCTCGGGGTTGTCGGGGTTGTAGTGCTGGTTGGCGAAGATGGAGCCGGGCGTGGACCTCGCGATGCTCTTCGCCTTCTGCAGGTAGTAGTCGGGATGGTCGGGCGGCACCGCCGTCGGCACCACCACCACCTCCGCGCCGAACGCCCGCAGCAGGCGGATCTTCTCGCTCGACATCTTGTCCGGGATCGTGAAGATGCACCGGTAGCCCTTGATCGCCGCGGCCACCGCCAGGCCGACGCCGGTGTTGCCGCTCGTGGCCTCGACGACGACGCCGCCCGGCTTCAGCTCCCCCCGTCGTTCCGCTCCCTCGATGATGGCGAGACCGATCCGGTCCTTCACGGACCCCCCGGGGTTGAGGTTCTCGGCCTTTCCCATCACCGGCGTGCGGAGGCCGCGGGCGATCCGCTGCAGACGGATGAGGGGGGTCGAGCCCACGGCGTCGAGAATGCTGTCGCTGGGCGCAGGGTGGCGCTTCATGGCCGGAAGTTTCCTTGGTTTGTTGGGGTTCGCTGTCGGCCAGCGTACGCCCTCGTCACAGGCGTTTCAAGCCGACCCCGGGGCCCGTCAGCCCGCCACTTCCGTGGCCGCGACGTCGAGGGTCCTCTCCGTGGTGTCGGGCGGCAGCGACACCGCGAGCTGCTGCGCTCTCGCCAAGGCCTCCTCCGCCGTCGCCGAGCCCAGGAGCTCCTCGGCCATCCGCTGATGCGTCTCGGGTCTCGTGTCGGCCAGGAGGCGCTCGAGCGGCGTCTTGGCCTGGCCGCCATCCAGGCGCGACTGCAGCAAAGGGTGACGCCGGGCGCTCTCCTCGTATCTCTCCTCGGGAAGGGGACGGTACCGACAGAAGAAGTTCATGTGCCACGGGAGGAAGCGCATCGCCCGTCTGCGCCCGCGCTCGTCCTCGCCGAAGTGGTCGCGGAGCAGCTCGACCAGACGCCAGAGAACCTGCACGCGCTCTTCACCCGTCGGCTCCCAGGCCTCGCCGGTCCTCACCTCGCGGAAGAGCCACGGCTTGATCAAGGCACCCCGGGCCAGCATCAGGGAGGTCACGCCCGAGCGGGCCATCCGCTCGCGGGCCTCGTAGTAGGTCAGGATGTCGCCGTTCCCGATGACCGGGATCCCCCGCTCCGCCGCCACCCGGCCGACCACGTCCCAGTCGGCCGCCCGGTTGTAACGCTGCTCCCGGGTGCGCGCGTGCACGGTGATGGCGTCGGCACCGCTCTCCTCGCAGATCCGCGCCACCTCGCAGACGTTCTCCTTCCCCTCCTTCCAGCCGGTGCGAAGCTTGACCGTCACCGGAACCGAGACCGCCTTCTTCATCGCGTCCACCAGCAGACCCAGCTTCGTCGGCTTGCGCAGGAGGCTCGCGCCCAAGCCACGGCGCGTGATCTCGTGGATGGGACAGCCGCAGTTCAGGTCGACGAAACGGGCTCCCCGCGACTCGGCGATCCGGGCGCCCTCGGCCAGGCTGTCCTTCTTCCGGTCGGCGAGCTGCACGCCGAAGAAGCTCTCCTCGGGGTGGCTCTTGAGCAGGGCGAACTCGCTCGGGCTCCCGGAGAGGAGCTTGCGGACCATCGCCATCTCGCCGACCGTGACCTGCGCCCCGAGCTCGACGCACAGACGGCGGAACGGCAGGTTGCCCCCGACGGTCAGGGGGGCGAGGACCACCTTTCCGGCAAACGGAGAGTCGGTCATTCGCGCAGTATCCGCAGCACACCCTGCCGCTCGGTCGCCTCCCGACCGGAAGCGCTTTCGGCCCGCTCGGCGGTGTCCGGTCGAGACCGCCGCGACTCCTCGCCCGGGGCCAGGAACAGGTTTGCCGTCACCCCGTGCTGCCGCGTGTACATCGCGTGATAGCGGCCACCCGCGCCCAGCAGCGTCTCATGGGTGCCCCGCTCCACGATCTCCCCCTTCTCGACGACCAGGATCCGGTCGGCTCGACGGATCGTCGACAGTCGGTGCGCGATGACGAAGGTCGTCCGACCTTTCATGAGCCAGGCGAGGCCTTCCTGGATGAAGGCCTCCGATTCCGAGTCGAGGCTGGACGTCGCCTCGTCGAGGATGAGAATCCGGGGGTCGGCCAGGATCGCCCGCGCGATGGCCACCCGCTGACGCTGCCCCCCGGACAGCCGAACGCCACGCTCCCCGACGATCGTGTCGTACCCGTCGGGAAAGCCCATCGCGAACTCGTCGACGTGGGCGAGGCGCGCGGCCTCGAGGACCGCGTCCGGCTCGGCGCCGGGTCGGGCGAAGGCGATGTTCTCGCGGATGCTCCCGTCGAAGAGAAACGTCTCCTGCAGCACCACCCCGAGGTGGCGGCGATAGGAGTCGAGCCGGACCGTCGAGAGATCCACGCCGTCGATCCGGACCCGGCCCGACGCCGGGGCGTAGAAGGCGCATATGAGCCCTATGATCGTGGACTTGCCGGCCCCGGAGGGCCCGACGAGCGCGGTGACCGTCCCCGGCTCCGCCCGGAGGGACACCGCTTGAAGGACCGCTTCACCTTCCGA
>JAJDNV010000269.1 GCA_022340545.1 Acidobacteriota bacterium
GCCTCCCGGCTCAGGCGGGGCGGTGGCGTCCCGGACGGCCGCTCCGCCTGGCGCAGGAAGTGACGAGCCAGGAGGAGCACGTCCCCTCCCCGCTCGCGCAGCGGCGGGAGGTTGAGGCGGTGATCCTGCAGACGGAACCACAGATCCTGGCGAAACCGTCCATCCCGCACGCGCCGACCGAGATCGGCGTTGGTGGCGCTCAGCACGCGCACGTCCGCGCGGCGCGGCACCGTCTCTCCCAGCCGGTGGTACTCGCGCTCCTCGAGGAAACGCAGCAGCTTCGCCTGGGCTCGGGGAGTCAGCTCCGCCACCTCGTCCAGGAACAGCGTCCCGTGCTCGGCGGCGGCCACGTATCCCTCGCGCGCCACGAGCGCCCCCGTGAACGCTCCCCGCGTGTGTCCAAAGAGCTCGGCCTCCACCAGCTCGTCCGTGAAGCCGGCGGCGTTGAAGGGAACGAACGAGGCGCGAGCCCGGGGCGAGAGGGCGTGAAGCGCCCGGGCCACCCTCTCCTTCCCCGTTCCCGTCTCGCCGTTCACGTGAATGCGCAGCTCGGTGGGTCCGTAGGTCATGATCTCCGTCCTCAGATCCTCCATGGCCGCCGAGCGGCCCAGGAGACCGCCAAGCGGTCCCGTGGCCCCGTCTGGCATGGCGTCCCTCCTCAGGTATTGCGGGCAACAAGATGCTTCGTCGTCGGAAGCGGGTGGAGACTACGACGGGCCTCGCGGAGTGTGTCCGCGCGCTGTCACAGATTCCGAACCGTCACAGCGCGCACCCTCGCGTGTTCTTGACACGACTTCAAAGGCTGGCCCACGATGCTCCGGATGCTCCGCTTCCTGACCGCCGGCGAGTCGCACGGTCCCGGCCTGACCGTCATCGTCGAAGGGCTGCCGGCCGGCGTGCCCGTCGATCGCGAAGCGATCGACTCCGACCTGCGCCGGCGACAGGGGGGGTACGGCCGCGGCGGACGCATGAAGATCGAGAAGGACGCCGTCGAGATTCTCTCGGGCGTGAGGCACGGGAGGACCCTCGGCAGCCCGGTTTCGCTGGCCGTCCGCAATCGCGACTTCGCCAACTGGAGCGACGTCATGGCATCCGACCCGCAGCCGGACGAGGCGCGGGAGCGACGCCGCCTGCGGTATCCGCGTCCCGGGCACGCGGATCTCGCGGGGGCGCTCAAGTACGGCACGACCGACCTCCGCAACGTCCTTGAACGGGCGAGCGCTCGGGAGACCGCCGCCCGCGTGGCGGCGGGGGCGCTCGCGCGCGGCCTCCTCCTCCAGACCGGGACCGAGGTGCGCAGCCACGTCGTCCGGATCGCCGGGGCGGCCCTCGCGCCCGAGCGGACCGTGGCCTGGGACGAGATCGCCGGCGTCGAGGAATCCCCGGTGCGCTGCGTCGACCCCGACGTGAGCCAGGCGATGATCGCCGAGATCGATCGGGCCAAGAAGGACGGCGACAGCGTCGGGGGCGAGCTGGAGGTCGTGGTCCGCGGCGTCCCCGCCGGCCTCGGCTCCTACGCCCACTGGGACCGCCGGCTCGACGGCCGACTGGCCCAGGCCCTCATGTCCATCCACGCGGTGAAGGCGGTGGCGCTGGGCGCCGGGTTCGAGGCCGGGGCGACACGGGGCTCGGCGTTCCACGACGAGATCGTGTGGTCCGGCGAGGGCGGCATCGACCGCCCCACCAACCGGGCGGGCGGCGTCGAGGGGGGCGTGACCAATGGGGAGCCGATCCGGGCCCGCGTGATCGTGAAGCCGATCCCCACCCTCCTCATCCCGTTGCGCTCGGTCGATCTCTCGACCCGCGAGCCCCAGAAGGCCTCGGTCGAGAGGAGCGACACCTGCGTCGTGCCGGCCGCCGGGGTCGTGGCCGAGGCCATGGTGGCCTGGGTCCTGGCCGACGCCCTGCTCGAGAAGACCGGCGGTGATTCGCTGGACGAGGTCCTCGCCCACCTCAAGTCCACCCGCGAGCAGCAGCGCAAGCTCATCGGGGAAGAGTCCGGCTAGAACAAGCGGCCATCGGCGCACCGAAGCGGAGGCGCGCAGGGCGCGTGAGCGAGCGGGTCCTGTCCGTGGCATCGAAGTTGCCGGCGTCGGCAGTCCTCCTCGCTGCGACTTCGATGCCGCGGCGCCGGGCGCGGGTGGGACGTTCGGGAGTGCGAGGTGCGGGACATACCTTTTGCCCGCACCGGTCACCGCCCACGAGCACGCCCCGAGTCATCCGCACCATGTCTGCTCTCGCATCCGACCTCACCTCTGGCGGGTGCGGGCCTTGTTGATGCCCCCCCGCACGAGCCCCGCGCCCAAGAAGGCCCGCGAGTCCACGCGCCCGAGCGCCCACCGGAAACGCGGACTGCGATGGCCGCGAGATGCGGGTTGCGCTCCCGCCGCGTCGTCGGGACATAATCAGGCCTCATGGCGATCCGTCCCATCGTCAAGTACGGCGATCCCGTGCTCCACACGCCGGCGGCCCCCGTCGAGCAAATCGACGACTCGGTGAGGGCCCTGCTCACCGACATGGTCGAGACCATGTACGCGGCACCCGGGATCGGGCTCGCCGCCCCCCAGATCGGGGTGGGGCTCCGGGTCATCGTCATCGACCTCTCGGTGGGCGAGGACCGTGACCAGCTGATCCAGCTCGTCAACCCCGAGTTCATTCTGCGCGAGGGCGACCAGCAGCAGGACGAGGGGTGCCTCTCGGTTCCCGGCTACGGTGGGACACCGGTTCGCCCGGCCCGGGTCGAGGTCAAGGGCCTCGACCCCGACGGCGTCGAGCGAGTCTACAGCGGCACCGATCTTCTCGCCCGCGCCTTCTCCCACGAGATCGACCACATCGACGGCCTCCTGTTCGTCGACCGGCTCTCCCCGCTCAAGCGAGACCTGATGAAGCGCCGGCTGCGCAAGCGCGTCCGCGAGGGCTGGGAGACCTGAGGCCGTTGCGCATCGTCTTCCTCGGCAGCGGGGCCTTCGCGATCCCGTGCTTCGAAGCACTCCTCGACGCCGGCCACGACGTGGCCGCGGTCGTGACCCAGCCCGACCGCGCCAAGGGAAGGGGCAAGGTGCTCACTCCCCCCCCGCTGAAGCCGGTGGCCGAGGCCCGCAACGTGGCGGTCGTGCAGCCCCGGCGGGTCCGCGACCCCGAGGTCCAGGAGTCCCTCCGTCGGCTCGCCCCGCAGCTCCAGGTGATCGTGGCCTTCGGCCAGATCCTCCCCCGCAGCGTGATCGACATCGCCCCTCTCGGCACGGTCAACGTCCACGGGTCGCTGCTCCCGAAGCTCCGGGGAGCGGCCCCGATCCAGTGGGCCATCGCCAACGGGGAGCACGAGACCGGGGTCAGCACGATGCTGATCGACGAGGGCCTCGACACCGGTCCGGTGCTCCTGCGGCGGGCCACCCCGATCGGCCCGGACGAAACGGCGGCCGATCTCGAGCCGCGTCTCGCCCGGCTCGGAGCCGACGTCCTCCTCGAGACGGTTCGGGGGCTGGGCGAGGGCACGCTGACCGCCACCGCCCAGGATCACGGCCGCGCCACGCTCGCCCCCCTGCTCAGCAAAGAAGATGGACGCCTCGACTGGGCCCTCACCGCCGCCGAGCTGCACTGCCGAATCCGTGGGTTTCACCCGTGGCCCGGCACCTTCTCGCCGCTCGACGGCCGGACGGTCAAGATCCTGGGGGCTCGCCCGATCGCCCCGGTCTCGGCCCCGAAAGAAGGTGCGGGAGCTCCGGGCACACTCGTCGAGGTGACGTCCGAGGGTCTGGTCATCGCGTGCGGTGGCGGGTCCCGCCTGCTGGTGACGGAGGTCCAGCCCGAGAGCCGTCGCCCCATGCCCGCCACCGCCTTCGCCGCTGGCGCTCGGCTGAAGGCCGGTTGCGCCTTCGGCTGAGAGACGAGTGGCGACACCTGCGCGCCGGCTGGCCGCGGCCATCCTCGCCCGTGTGGCGAGCGATCAGGGTACGCTGGCCGACGCCCTCGCCGCCGAGGAGATTGCCTCACTCGACGCTCGGGAGCGGGCCTTCCTGCACGAGCTCGTCCTGGGGACACTCCGCCGACGCGGGTGGCTCGACTACGTCCTCGGGAGATTGGCGAGCCGACCCCCGGGGCGTATCGCTCCCCAGGTGCGCGACGCCCTTCGCCTGGGGGCCTACCAGCTCCTCTACTTGCGGGTGCCGGCCCACGCCGCGGTCTCCGAGTCCGTCGCCCTGGCACGTGCGGCCGAGCCTCGAGGTGGGGCGGCGGGCTTCGTCAACGCCGTGCTCCGCCGCCTGCAGCGCGAGGGCCCGCCCCCGGAGCCCAGCGCCGAGGACGACCCGCTGGGCTGGCTGACAACCGCCGGCTCGCTCCCCCGATGGCTCGCCGAGCGCTGGCTCGAGCGCCTCGGCGCCGAGCGCGCGGCCGCGAGGGCCCGCGCCCTGCTCGAGCCCCCACCCACCGGGTTTCGCTTCAACCCCCGCGTCCCGGACGCCCCCGCCCGCGCCGCCGCGGCCGGACTGAAGGCGCGGGCGACCGGCGTTCCGGACGCATGGCAAGCGGACTCCGGCCCCCTCGCCAGCCTCGCCGCCGAAGGGCTCGTGTACGTCCAGGACGTCGGCTCGCAGCTGGTGGCCCACCTCGCGGTCCAGTCCGGGACCGTCCTCGACGCCTGTGCCGCTCCCGGGGGTAAGGCCTTCCTGATGGGAGACCGGCTTGGGCCGTCCGGCCGGGTCGTGGCGACCGAGGCCGTGCTTCGACGCCTGCGCACGCTGTCCGAGCTGTCCGCACGGTGGGGCGCCGTCAACGTTCGCTCGGTGGGGGGCGACGCGCTTCACCCACCCTTCCGCCGGCCCTTCGACTCGATCCTCGTCGACGCCCCCTGCAGCGCCCTCGGCACCCTGGCCCGCCGCCCGGACATCCGCTGGCGGCTTGGACCCCGAGAGGTGGAGCGGCACGCCCGCCGCCAGCGCGCGATGCTCGCCGCGCTGGCCCCCCTCGTCCGCCCCGGCGGGCGCCTGGTGTATTCGGCGTGCTCGGTCGAGGACGAGGAGAACGAGGGTGTCGTGCGTCCTTTTCTCGAGACGCACCCCATCTTCGAGATCGAGGAGCTTCCGCGGTGGGCCCTGCCGTTCGCCGCGGGGCCATTCGTGAGAATGGACCCGGCCCGCCACCGCGGGGACGCCTTCTTCGCCGCGCGGCTCACGCGCACACGGTGAGGCGCCGGCAGGGGATGTGGTAGCCTACGAGGTCACGCTGAAAGTCACGGGATCATCACGGCTTGACCATCAGAAACGTCCTCCGCTTCCTCGCGCGAAATGCCCTTCTCGGCGCCGTGCTCCTGGCCACCCTCGCGGTGAGCGCCGTGGTCACGATGCGGGTGGTGCTCTCGGCCCGGGACGTCGCGGTGCCGGGCCTCGTTGGGCACGCACTGCCCGAGGCCACCGGGCTGGCCGCCCAACGCGGACTCGCCATCCAGGTTGAGGGCCGGCGCCACGACGCATCTGTCGCCGCGGATCACGTGATCGCGCAAGAGCCCCCGCCTGGGGGCACCCTGAAGGCCCACCGCCACGTTCGCGTGTGGGTGAGCCTCGGCCGGCGTCGCATCACCGTTCCGCAGGTCGAAGGCCAGTCGGTGCGCACCGCGCGCATCGCCCTCGAGCAAGCCGGGTTACGCGTCGCCCGCGTCGTCGAGGTGGGTGACTCGGCCCCCGAGGACCAGGTCCTCATCCAGCATCCCCCCGCCGGCGAGACGGACGTTTCTGGCGACGGGGCCTCCCTGCTCGTGAGCCGAGGCGGGGGGCGGGCCGCGTACGTCATGCCGGACCTGATCGGCCACCCCGCCGAGCGCGTCATGGCGTCGCTGCTCGCCGCGGGTTTCAAGGTCGCGGACGTCCGCTACCGCACGTACCCCGGAGTGCCCCCGGGCATCATTCTCCGTCAGCTGCCGCCGGCGGGGCATCGCATCGACCCTCGCAGTCCCCTCAGCCTCGACGTGAGCAGGGCAGCATCGTGATTCTCGCGCCCTCGATCCTTGCCGCCGACCTCGCTCACCTGGCCGAGGAGATCGCCGCCGTGGAGCGCGGTGGAGCGTCGGTCATCCACGTCGACGTCATGGACGGCCAGTTCGTGCCCAACATCACCCTCGGCCCGGCGATCGTGAGGGCGGTGCGTCGGGTGACCCACCTGCCGATCGACGTCCACCTGATGGTGGAAAGACCGGAGCGCCACATCGACAGCTTCGTCGACGCCGGAGCCACCTGGGTGAGTGTGCACGTCGAGGCGGTGACGCATCTCCAGCGGGCGGTGGCGTCCCTTTCCGAGCGCGGCCTTCAGGCCGGGGTGGTCCTGAACCCCTCGACGCCCCTCTCCGCGCTCGAGGAGATCCTGCCCGAGGTCGACTACGTGCTGCTGATGTCCGTCAACCCGGGCTTCTCCGGACAGGTGTTTCTACCGTCGGCGCTGGACAAGATCCGCCGTCTCCGCGCCACCATCCGCGAACGGGGGCTCCGAGCCCGCATCGAGGTGGACGGGGGCATCACCACCGAGAACATCCGAACCGTCATGGAGGCCGGGGCGGAGATCATCGTCGCCGGCGTCGCCGCCTTTGCCGCCGGAGACCCCGAGGCATCGGCACGCGGGCTGATCGAGGCCTGCGGGTGAGCCTGGCTGCCTCCTCCTTCATGAGGCTTCTGCCGTGAAGGCCGTCGTGACCGGCGCCGCCGGATTCATCGGCTCCCATCTCGCGGAGAGCCTGCTCGCGGACGGCGCCGAGGTCGTCGGCGTCGACTGCTTCACGGACTACTACCCACGGAAGACAAAGGAGCAGAACCTCGCTCCGCTGCGCGACCACGAACGCTTCCGACTCGCGGAGGGTCGGCTGCAGGATCTCGACCTGGCACCGATCCTCGACGGCGCCGAGCAGGTCTATCACCTCGCGGCACAGGCCGGTGTCCGGTCGTCGTGGGGTCGCGACTTCGCGCTCTACACCGACCACAACGTTCTCGCCTCGCAGCGCCTGCTGGAGGCGGCTCTCGCCGCGGGGCATCCGAGGGTCATCTACGCGTCGTCGTCGTCCGTGTACGGGATCACGCCCACATTGCCGCTGCGCGAGGACGGGCCCTGCCGACCCGTCTCGCCGTACGGGGTCACCAAGCTCGCCGCCGAACACCTCGCCGCTCTCTATCACCGCAGCTACGGACTGCCCACCGTGAGCCTCCGCTACTTCACCGTCTTCGGACCGCGCCAGCGTCCGGACATGGCCTTTCACCGGTTTCTCAAGGCCGCACAGGAGGGGGCACCGATCCGGGTGTTCGGTGATGGCCGGCAGACCCGGGACTTTACCTTCGTCTCCGACATCGTCGCCGCCACCCGGGCCGCCGCGGTTTCCGGGCACCCCGGCTCCGTGTATAACGTTGGAGGTGGGGAGCGAGTGGAGCTCAACCACGTGCTGCAGCTGATCGAGGAGATCAGCGGGACACCGCTCCGGATCCAGCGCGAGGACTTCCAGAAAGGGGACATGCGAGACACCTTCGCGGACACGGCGGCGGCGCGTCGCGAGCTCGGGTTCCAGTCCCGAGTCGGGCTCGCCGAGGGCCTGGCTCGGGAGTGGGACTGGCTGCGAGGGGACCATTGACGTCTCGTCGCGCGCTCGGAGTCGTCCTGGCCCTGCTCCTGGCCGGCTGTGGGGCCGCGACCGTCGACCTGGAGAAGCTCGCCAGCCCCTCGGACGAGGTCGTTTGGGAAGCAGCCGAGCAGGCAATGCAGGGGAAGCACTGGGACGCCGCCCGTCAATACTTCCGGCGGATCGTGGACGCGTTTCCCCAGAGCCAGTATCAGGCGCGGGCCCGGATTGGCCTGGCCGACGCCTACATGGAGGCGGGCGGAGCCGGCAACAACATCCTCGCCGTGTCCGCCTACCGGGAGTTCCTGACCCTCTACCCGTCGGCTCCCGAGGCGGCCTATGCCCAGTACCAGACGGGAGAGGCCTACTTCCGGCAGAAAAACAGCCCCGATCGCGACCAGACGGCCACGAAGCAGGCCCTCGAGGAGTTCCAGCGGCTCCTCGACGTGTACCCCAACTCTTCTTATGTCGAGCCGGCGCGGGAGCGGATCCGGGAGTGCCGACAGATCCTGGCTCAATCCGAGTTCCAGGTCGGGTACTTCTACCAGAGGAGCCGCAAGGCCTGGCGAGCGGCCATCGGGCGCTACGAGCGCATCCTGCGCGAGTATCCCGACTACGACAACCTCGAAGAGGTGATCTTCCGCCTCGGCGAGGCGCTGGCCGCGGCGGCGCGCTTCGCCGAAGCCCTCCCCGTCCTCACCCGGCTCAAGGAGGAGTACCCCAACAGCAAGTGGGTCTCCAGGGCCGACGAGATCCTCGCCGAGATGCCGACGATGCTCGAGGCGGCCCCGGAGCCGACCGAGCAGGCCGGTCCGTCCCCGCCCGCCCCCGAGGCAGACGAGGGGCCTCTTCCCAAGAGCTGACCTCAAGTGTCACTTTGAGGAATTGCCAAAAAAGCCCTTGACGAAAGCCCTTTTCTCCTGATAGGGTCCGGCTGAGCCCGGGTCTCTCGAGGGGGCCGTGTGGGGTTCACGAGGGCGGAACCAGGTCCGTCCGGGAGGAAAGCAGTGAGACCGAAGCTGATTCTCCGTGGTCTCGTCGGACTCGCACTGGCGGGGGCGCTGGTCGCGGCGCAGGATGCGCCGCCTGGCCTTCAGACCGGACCGGCGGAGGTGGCCCCCCATTGGACCAAGAACCCGGGCTTCCCGACCTCCATTCCCGAGGGGTCGGCCTACCACATCGTCGAGCGGGGCGACACCCTCTGGGACCTGGCCGCTCGTTTCCTCGACAACCCATACCTCTGGCCCCAGCTGTGGGACACCAACAAGTACATTGAGGACGCCCACTGGATCTATCCCGGGGACCCGGTCGTCCTGCCTGAGGTGGCCGTCATCACCGAGGGCGCCGGCGAGGAGCTGGCCGTCGGCCCCCCCGCGGGGATCGCCGAGGAGTTCGGCCTCGAGGGGGCCGAAGGCGAGATGGGTCCCGCCGGCGGCCCGGGCACCTCGCTGCGCCCGGTCACCGAGGAGACGGCGCTGCAGTGCGCGGACTACATCGTCGACAAGCACGAGGATGACAGCCTCTACATCATCGGCTCCGAGCAGGGGCAGGACCACTACGCCTTCGCCGAGCGCGACATCGTCTACCTGAGCAAGGGGAGCAACGCCGGAGTGAGGGCGGGTGACCTCTATTCCCTGCAACATGTCGCCTACGCGGTGAACCACCCCGCCACCGGCCGAAAGCTCGGCACGAAGATCGAGACCACGGGCTGGGTCAAGGTGATCCTCGTCCAGGAGGACACGGCGACCGCCGTCATCGAGGAGTCCTGCATGGACATTCACGCCGCCGACTATCTGAAGCCCTTCGAGCGGGTGAACGTCCCGATGGTGGTCCGCCGGACCCCGGCCGATCGGCTGACCCCGCCGACGGGCAAGGTGGACGCCTACATCATCGCCATCCAGAACGACGCCACGGTTGCCGGGCAGGGTCACTTCGTCAGCATCGACGCCGGCTCGGAGGACGGGATCTCTCCCGGCAGCGTCTTCTCGATCTATCGGGTGATGTACCCGTCGGTCCCGACCCCGCGCAACGTCGTGGGCCAGGTCACCGTGGTGGCGACCCGGGACACCACCTCCACCGCCAAGGTCACCTACTCCAGAGAGGAGATCATGGTCGGCGATCAGATTGAGCTCAGATAGTCACCTGAACGCCGAACTGACGTCGTTCAGGTGACGGTCCGTTCGCTGCTGGGCCGATCATTCAATAACCCCC
>JAJDNV010000275.1 GCA_022340545.1 Acidobacteriota bacterium
CATGTCGGAGTAGCGGTCCATCGTGGAGTCGAGATAGGCCCCGAACCGGGTCTCCCGCCCCCGCAGACGCGCGACGCGTCCGTCGAGCATGTCGAAGACGGCGGCGGCCAGGGCGACGAGCCCTCCGACGCGCAGGGTCGCAGGGCTGACGTAGCCCTTCCCGCCCGCGAGGGCGAAGAAGGCGCAGGCGACGCCGTTGAGGGCGAGCCCGGTGATCGTGAGGACGTCCGGGCTGACGCGCGCGAGAGCGCGCACGAGCGCGTCGATGGGACGCGCGAGGACCGCTCCGAGCTTCGCGGTGAGCATGGCGGGCGCCGCGGAGTTCCTCCGCCCCGGCGGCGGCGCGAGTCTATGCCCGCCCCCGGAAACGAGTCAAACACGCGAGACCCACGGTGTTCGGTACCCTCGGGGTTTTGCTGCCGATCAGTCCCCGTTGCGGCTCCCGCCGCCGTGCTCGATGCCGCAGACGGCGCAGGGCGTGGGCGGCTCCGTGTTGTTGACCACGTGCTTCACCGGCTCCAGCGTGCGCAGGTAGGCATAGATCGCCTTGAGGTCCTCGTCGGTCATCGAGCGGTAGTAGGCCCAGGGCATGACCGGGCTCATCTCGGCGGCCCCGGCCTGTCCGGTGCGCATGACGAGGAGGAAGCCCGCCTCGTCGTAGAGAAGGCCAGTCGCGTGGGGGGTCAGGTTCGTGGCCGCGGCCGCACCCACCGGCGACTCGAGGACGAAGCCCCCGGCCATGTCGAGAGGCGTGAGGAACCGACCCTGGCTGTCCTGTGGGGTGTGACAGTGGTGACACGCGGCGGTGCGGAGGAGGTACTCGCCCCGCTCCACCGGGGTCGAGAGGCCCGGCGCCGGGACCGGTGCATCGAGAGGCACGGGAAGGCTCTTCATGATCTGGCTGAGCGGGAACGGCAGTGAGGTCCGGGGGAGCTCGTTTCGCACCGGATCCAGAGAGCGGAGATACACGATGATCGCGCCCAGGTCCTCGTCCGGAATTCTCCGATACTCCGGCCAGGGCATGATCGGGAAGAGGGCGCGCCCGTCGAAGCCGATGCCTTCGCGGATGGCCCGGGCCAGGGCGTCGTCGCTGACGTTGCCGATGCCGGTCTCGGGGTCGGGCGTGATGTTCGAGGCCACGAGCCACGGCAGTCCGTGGAAGGCCCAATCGGTGCCCGCGCCGGGGCGGGCCTTCACGGGGGCCCCGGGCGCGTCCCAGTCGCGCTCGCTGTGGCAGGCCACGCAGCCGTGCACCGCGTTGACGAGATAGTCCCCCCGCTCGAGGCGCTCGGGAGTCGCCTCGAAGGTCCGCTCGGTCAGCGCTCGCGCCTTCGGCCCGAAGAGGACCGCGCGCCAACCCACGACGGCCTGGACCGCGGCCCCGACCGCGACGATCACGAGGACGATCAGCGACAGGACGAGCTTCTTCCAGAGAGCCACTCTGCTTTCCCTTCTTTCTTGGAGCTGTTGATGAGTCTGGGGGATTCTACGCCGGTCGCGGTGCGTCCGCCACCGGACCCGTCACTACTCGTGGCGGAGGGCGTCCATCGGGTGCAGTGCGGCCGCCGAGCGAGCGGGCACGGATGCGGCGAGGGTGCCGACCGTCGCCACGAGAGCCACGGCGCCGAGGAAGGCCACCGAATCGACGGGCGCGAGGCCGAAGAGGAGGGAGCGGAGCGCCCGCTCCCCAGCCAGGGCGAGTGGAACCCCGATGGCGACGCCGAGGCCCACGACGGCGGCCGCCTCCTTGAGCACCAGCCGGGCGATGCTCCCCCGGCTCGCCCCCAGCGCTCGACGAATGCCGATCTCGTGGGTGCGGCGGGACGCCGCATAGGCCAACGATCCGTAGAGGCCAACGCCCGTCAGGAAGAGGGCCATCGCCCCGAAGACCGTCGTGAGCCCCGCGAACATCGAGTCGCGCCGGAGCGTTCCGCCCACCACCTCCTCCAGGCTCGTCAAGCGCGTCAGCTCGAGGCCCGGCCCCGCCCGGCTCACGGCCCGGGTGATGGTCTCCCGACCAGTACCCAGGCCTGCCGTGCGCACGTGCAGCGTGAGCGAGCGGAAGTCGCCCTGTTGGCGGAGTGGCAGGAAGATGGCGGGCGATGGCCTGTTCCTCAGGCTCCGGGCCTTCGAGTCGGCCACCACGCCGACGATCTGGATATCCCGACGGGACTCGTCCCCCGTCGTCCCGAACCGGCGACCGACCCCGCTCTGCTCCCCGAAGTACCTCCGGGCAAAGCTCCGGCTGACGATGGCCACGCGGGGGGCCCCGGGACCGTCCCGGGGGGTGAAATCGCGGCCGGCCAGAAGAGGAATACCCACGGCCTGGAAGAACCCGGGGCCGACGGCGTTGAAGCTGGTGTACTGCTCCTCCTCGGGGGCGTACTCGTAACCGTCGACCCAGGTCGTGAGGATCCAGGGCTCGCGGTCGGCAAAGACCGGACGAGCCGCGACCGCCACGGCCTCCACCCCGGGCTCTGCGTGCAAATGCGTCACCAGTCGCTCGCCCAGCCCCGGCGTCACCATGCCCTCGCCGCCAGCCGGGGCCACCCGGGCGAGGAGGAGGTCCGTCCGATCGAGTCCCATGTCCACCTCGTACAGCTTGGACAGGCTTCGCAGGAAGAGACCGGCCGTGGCCAGAAGCACGAGCGTCCCTGCGACCTGGGAGACGAGGATCCCTTGAAGCGCGCGGCTTCGCGCTCGCCCGAGGGCGCCGCGTTGACCCTGGAGAGCCGGTTGGAGGTCCACACGGGTGAGTCGTAACGCCGGAACGATCCCCGTGAAGAACCCCACCAGGGTGGCGACGGCGGCGCTGAAGCCGAGGACGTGCCCGTCCAGTCGGAAGTCGACGACAGCGGTGGGATCCAGTGGCAGCAGGCTGACGAAGATCCCGTGGAGGGCGTACGCCAGGGCCACCGCGGCCACTCCGCCGAGAAACGCCAGCTGCGCGCTCTCGGTCAGGAGCTGCCGGATGACCCGCCCGCGCCCGGCGCCGAGGGCGAGCCTCACCGTGATCTCCTGGGCCCGACGATCCCCACGCGATAGGGACAGCGCCGCCACGTTGGTGCAGGCGATCAGGAGAACCACCAAGACCACCGCGGCCAGGACCTGCAGCGGCTGGGCGAGCTCCCAGCGCAGGGCGGCGGTCCCGGTTCCGGCCGGGGCCAGCTCGAGCCGCTGGGCGAAAAACCGCTCCCGTTCCGGAGCCGACCACCTCCGCGTCTCCTCCTCCATCGACTCGAGCGCTCGGCGAAAGAGGGGTTGGATCGCCGCGGTGGCCTGCGCCCGCGACACGCCCGGCCGCAGACGCCCCACGATCCAGAGGTTGACGATTGCCCGCTCCGCCGACAGCGGCATCAGCACGTCGGCCCGGAAGCTGCGGTCGACACCGACGAAATCGCCCGAGGTCACCCCCACGATCGTGGCCGGACCACCCTGAACCCAGAGCGTCTTGCCGATCACGTCAGGTCGTCGGTCGAAACGCGTCTTCCAGAAGGACTGGCTGAGGACGACGACGCGCGCGGCCCCGGGCCGGTCGTCCTGCTCGCGGAGCGGGCGCCCCAGACCGGGCCGAGCGCCCAGCATTCGGAAGAAGTTGCCGGAGACGAAGAGCGCCCGGACGACCTCAGACGGTCCGTCTCCGACCCTCAGGCGGGACGTACCCCACCAGGACGCGGCGAGGCCCTCGAAGGCCCTGTTCTCCTGCTGCACGTGGTCGAAGACCTCGGCGCGGAGATTCGTCTGCCTGCCGCCGGGCCATTTCGCGACCAGCTCGACGAGCCGCCCTGGATCAGGGACCGGGAGCGGTCGAAACAGGGCGGCGTCCGCGAGGCTGAAGACCGTGGTGTTGGCCCCGATGCCGACGGCCAGGGAGAGCACGGTAACCAGGGTGTGGCCGGGGGAGCGCCGGAGAATGCGCCACCCGTGCCGAAGGTCCGCCACGAAGGACCAGAGCCAGCTCAGGCCCCAGGTATCCCGGCACTCTTCCTTGATCTGCTCGACCCCGCCGAACACGCGCCGGGCCTCCCGCCGTGCCTCGTCTGGGGTACGGCCCGCGGCGATCAGCTCCTCCGTGCGCTGCTCGATGTGGAAGCGGATCTCCTCATCGAGCTCGGCCTCCGCCCGGGAGCGGAGGATCAACGAACGAAGCCGCGAACCCCACATGGGAGCGATTCCTCAGGTCGTCTGGAGGACGTGCTGGATCGCCGTGGCCAGGCGCTCCCAGCTCTTCGTCTCGACCTCGAGCCGCCGGCGACCGGTGCGCGTGAGCTCGTAGAACCGGGCCCGGCGGTTGTTCTCCGAGAGCCCCCACTTCGCGCGGATCCAGCCCTGGCCCTCGAGGCGGTGGAGAGCGGGGTAGAGCGAGCCCTCCTGGACCCGGAGGACATCTCGGGACACCTGGCGGATCCGCCGGGCGATCCCGAGCCCGTGCGTGGGCTCGAGGGCCAGCGTCTTCAGGACCAGCAGGTCCAGGGTGCCCTGGAGCAGATCGGTCCGGTCCTCGGCCATCTCCCCTTCCCCTAGACGATCGATGGGAAGGGTAACACTCTCCCCTAGAGTGTCAAGGGAAGGGGCCCGGCCCGCGGCGCGGCCAGGCTAGGGACGCGGGGTGTCGGCCAGCTCACCTGCGACCCGGCCGAGGGGGAAGCCGAAGTAGTCGCGGGCGTTGAAGAACGACACGTTGGCGACGAGGGCGCCGAGCGCCTCACGGTCGTCGGGCAGGAGCCCCCGGCGCAGGTCCTCGCCGAGGATCCGGCAGAGCAGGCGCCGGA
>JAJDNV010000280.1 GCA_022340545.1 Acidobacteriota bacterium
CATGGATCTCCACGCGCCGGTGCAGTACGTGAAGGGCGTCGGGCCGCAGCGGGCCCAGGCCCTGGAGAAGGTGGGGGTGCGCACCGCCGAGGACCTCCTCCTGCACCTGCCTATGCGCTACGAAGATCGGCGGACCGCCGCGCGGATCGCCGACCTCCGGCCGGGGATGCGCGTGTCGGTGTCGGGGGAGATCGTCGTCGCCGGGCTGCGCCGGGCCCGCCGCATGACACTCTACGAGATTCGGGTCGACGACGGCACCGGGAAGCTCAAGGTCCTCTGGTTCAACCAGCCGTTCCTTCGGGACGTCCTGGAGCGCGGGCGCCGGGTGACCCTGTTCGGTCCCGTCGAGCGGGACCAGGGCTCGCGGCGTCCGCTCATGCGCTCCCCCCAGTACGAGCTCGTCGACGCCGAAGAGACCGGCCCCGGCGTTCACACCGGCCGGATCGTGCCGGTCTACGAAAAGCTCGGCCCCCTCACCGCGAAGCCGCTCCGCCGAATCCTCACCCGGCTCGCGGAGAAGGTCCCGGCAGACCTCGACGACCCGTTCCCGCCAGATCTGAGGGCCCGGCTCGGGGTCGTGCCCCGGGGCGAGGCCCTTCGGCGGGTCCACCTGCCGGGGGAGGACGATGACCTCGAGGCCCTCGACCTCTTCCGCGGGCCCGGCCACGTCCGGCTCATCTTGGAGGAGCTCTTCCTGTTCCAGCTGGGCCTCGCCCGGCGGCATCGGGGTGTGCGCGCCGAGAGAAAGGGGGTGTCCTTCGAGGTCACGGACCGCACCCGGGAGGCGGTCAAGCGCATCCTCCCGTTCCCGCTCACCGGGGCGCAGAGGAGAGTGCTGCGCGACATCGCCGATGACATGCGCTCCCCGCACCCGATGAACCGACTGGTCCAGGGCGACGTTGGATCGGGCAAGACGATGGTGGCGCTGCTGGCCATGGTCATCGCCGTCGAGAACGGCTACCAGGCGGCGTTCATGGCCCCAACCGAGATCCTGGCTGAACAGCACTTCCTGACGTTTCGGCGGCTGCTCGAGCGCTGCCCCTACGAGGTCGTCCTGCTCAGCTCGGCGGTGAAGGGCCGCGAGCGCGAGAATGGGCTGAGCCGGGTCGCCGGAGGCGAGGCCCAGATCGTATTGGGGACGCATGCCCTCATCCAGGAGGGCGTGGCCTTCCGACGGCTCGGCATCGCCGTGGTCGACGAGCAGCACCGCTTCGGGGTCCTGCAGCGCGAGGATCTGCGGAAGAAGGGCTACGACGTCGACGTGCTCGTGATGACGGCGACCCCTATTCCGCGCACGCTTGCGCTGACCGCCTACGGCGACCTCGACGTCTCGGTCGTCGACGAGAAGCCACCGGGACGGAACCCGATCCGAACCCTGCTGCGCCCGGCCTCGGCCCGGCGGGACGTCGTCGGTCTCGTGCGCCGGGAGGTGGAGCAGGGCCGCCAGGCCTACGTCGTCTATCCCCTGGTCGCGGAATCCGAGAAGCTCGAAGACGTGCGGGCCGCCACCGAGGCAGCCGAGGAGTGGCGGACGGCGCTGCCCGGGGTCAGCGTGGGCCTCCTGCACGGCAGGATGCGCAGCGCCGAGAAGGAGGAGACGATGGCGGCCTTCGCGGGTGGGGAGGTGCAGGTCCTCGTCGCCACCACCGTCATCGAGGTCGGGGTGGACGTCGCGAACGCCGCGGTGATGGTGATCGAGCATGCCGAGCGCTTCGGCCTCGCCCAGCTCCACCAGCTGCGGGGAAGAGTGGGACGAGGAAAGGCCCTATCCACCTGCGTCCTCCTCGCCTACGGGAGGCTCTCCGAGGTGGCCCGCGCACGACTCGACGTCATGGTCGCGACCGAAGACGGCTTCGCCATCTCCGAGAGGGACCTCGAGATCCGCGGCCCCGGTGACTTCTTCGGCACCCGGCAGTGGGGGATGCCGAGCTTCCGCGTGGCCCACCTGTTGCGGGACCGCGAGCTGCTCGAGCCGGCGCGCCGGGAGGCGTTCCGGCTGGTCGACGAGCACGGCGAAGCCCTGCCTTCGCCCCTGGCGGAGTTCCTCGAGGGGGGCGGCTGGGAGCGGCGCTTCGGCCTCGCGCGCGTTGGCTGAAGGGACGGGTCCCCATCTTGATTGGGATCGCAGCGCCGGATAGTGTTCGTTCGATGTCGCGCATCATCGCGGGCCGGGGGCGTGGCCACCGCCTGAGGTCCCCGCCGGGCCAGGCCACGCGGCCCACCGGCGGGCGTGTCCGACAGACCCTGTTCGACATTCTCGCCCCCGAGGTTCCGGGGTGCCGATTCCTCGATGCCTTCGCCGGAAACGGGGGAGTGGGCCTCGAGGCGCTGTCGCGCGGGGCCGCGAAGGTCGTCCTCGTCGACAAGAGCGGGCCCGCAATCGGGGCCATCCGCGAGAATGCGCGCGCGCTCGCTGCCGGCGGGGGAGAGGTCGAGGTCTTCCAGCAGGATGCCCGGACCGCCCTCGCCGCGCTCGCCGATCGGGGACGGCGGTTCGACATCGTGTATCTCGACCCGCCGTACGAGAGCGACCTCTACGAGCCGCTGCTCGAGGGGCTGGGCACGGGGGGCCTGCTCGCCGACGAGGGCCTGGTGGTGGCCGAGCACTTCCACAAGAGAGCCCTCCCGGAGACAATAGGGCACCTCGCACGGACCCGGACGGTTCGCGTCGGCGACCACCGGCTGAGCTTCTACCGGCGACGGAGCGAAGATGCGTCCTGATGTCCCGCGAGCACGGGAGAGACTGTGACGAAGGACAAGCCGTCGTCCCGCCCATCGCTGGCCGTGTTCCCCGGCTCCTTCGATCCGATCACCAACGGTCATCTCGACATCGTCGAGCGGGGACTGCACGTCTTCGACCGCGTGCGCACGGCCATCCTCATCAACCCCGAGAAGAAGCCGCTCTTCTCGATCGACGAGCGCGTGAAGCTCATCCGCGACACCTACGCGGACGAGCCGCGGGTGGAGATCGACACGTTCTCGGGGCTGCTCGTGGACTACGCGGAGAAGGTCGGAGCGACCGTGATCATCCGAGGCATCCGCGCGATCTCGGACTTCGAGTTCGAGTTCCAGATGGCCCTCATGAACCGGAGGCTCAACCCCGCGATCGAGACCGTGTTCATGATGCCGGCGGAGAGCTACTCCTACGTCTCGTCGCGCCTGGTCAAGGAGGTCTTTCAGCTGGGCGGGAGGGTGAGCGATCTGGTGCCGCCGGTCGTAGAGCGTCGGCTCTGCGAGGTGTACGGCTCGCCGATCCCCCCCGACCCCGCCTCCGGGTCGCGGGGGAAGCCATGAGCGGCCACGAAAGAGTCGTTCTCGCCGCGCGCGTCCGGAAGCTGGAGGTCTCGCCCACGGTGGCGATGGCCCAGAGGGCTCGGCTCCTCACCTCGCAGGGGATCAAGGTCTACAACTTCGCGGTGGGCGAGCCCGACCAGCCGACGCCGCCCTCGATCGTCGCCGCGGCCTGCGAGGCGATGAAGGCGGGCCAGACGAAATACACACCGGCGGCCGGGTTGCCCGCGCTGCGGGAGGCGGTGGCGCAACGCTACCGTGACAGTTGGGGGGCCCCGTTCGTCCCCGACCAGGTCACGATCACGGTCGGGGGCAAGCAGGCGCTGGCGCTCCTCTACATGGCGATCCTCGACCGGGGCAGCGAGGTCGTGGTGCCGACGCCCTGCTGGCCGACCTTCGCCGAGGCGGCGCGCATCGCCGGCGGGAGGCCGGCCCTCCTGCCACTGTCCGAGAAGAACGGGTTTCGGCTGACCGCCCGGGTGCTCAAGCGGGCGATCGGACCGCGCACCAGGGCGGTGCTCGTCAACAGCCCCTCCAATCCCACCGGGGCGGTCGTCGACCCCGACGAGCTCGTGGCCATCGCCCGGGTGGCCCGGCGTCACGGCCTCTTCCTCATCTTCGACGACACCTACTCGCATCTCATCTTCCGCGAAGGTGGGGCGCCTGCCCTGGACGCGGTGGCGGAGGCGGCCGGCGAGAACCTGGTGGTGACGGGCACGATGTCGAAGGCCTACTGCATGACGGGCTGGCGCATCGGCTGGGTCATCGGCTCGCGACACCTCGCGGCGGCCTGCGCCGCGCTGAACTCCCACAGCGTCCAGAGCACGGCCACGTTCTCGCAGGTCGCGGCGGCGCAGGCCCTCGCCGGTCCCCAGGACGTCGTGCGTGAGCTCGCCGCCCAGTACCGGCGCCGGCGGGATTTCATGCAGCCGAAGATCGATGCCCTGCCCGGCGTCGTCTGCCCGGCTCCGGAGGGGAGCTTCTACCTGTTCCCGAACGTCAAACGGCACCTGTCGAAGAGGATGCCGGACACGGTGACTCTGGGGACCCGGCTTCTCGAGGAGAAGGCGGTGGCGGTCGTCCCCGGAGAGGGCTTTGGCGCACCGGGCTACTTCCGGCTGTCCTGCGCGACCTCGCTCGAGGATCTTCGCGAGGGGGCACGCCGGCTGGCCGACTTCTTCTCGGGGCTCGTCGAGCGATCGCCCGGTCGACGGTGAAGAAGCTCGACCTCGCGCCGGGCGCTCCGGTTCTCCTTTACCTCCACTCGCCCCGTGAGAAGGTCTTCGGGCTGCTCGTCGCCCTGGAGACGGCGGGCGTGATCGTCCGCGGGCTCGATCTGCTGTCGCTGGAGGACTGGATGCGACAGGAGGCCCGCGGCGAGACGTCGGGGCTCGGGCTGCTGTCCGTCTTCTACCCGATGTGGCGTCTCGAGCGCATGGAGCGCGATGAGAGCGTCGGCGAGCTCGAGGGCCTCGCCGACCGCTTTCACCGCCTGACCGGACGCCGATTCGTCGAGGAGGCGGGGCTCGGCCGCCGTCGGAAGCGGGCGTGAGCGGGCGAGGCGTGCCGGCCGAGGCCCGGATGGCGAGGACGGCTTGAGGCGCCGCGTCGACGGGCGCGAGGTCCTCGGCGCCGCCTTCTTCGCCACCGGTCTCTTCGCGCTGATTCACCTGACGCCGCCGACGCTCTTCCGTGGCGTCGACTGGCTGCAGCTGCACCTCCCGGCGCGCGAGTACATGGCCGCCGCCCTTCTCTCCGGACGCCTCCCGCTCTGGAACCCCCACGTGGCCCTGGGCCGTCCGTTCCTCGCCGACATCGAGACCGCGGTCTTCTACCCGCCGAACCTCGTCCACCTTGTCCTGACCCCGAGGGCGGCCTACGCGCTGATCGCCGCGGCCCACGCCATCCTCGGGTTCTGGGGGATGCTGTGGCTGGGCCGCCATCTGAGGCTGGATCCGTGGGTGCGGTGGCTGTGCGCCGCGCTCTTCCTCTCGAGCCAGGCCCTGGTGGCCCGGCTCCAGGGCGGCCAGACCCACTACGTACAGGCCATCACCTACGTGCCACTCCTCCTGTTTCTGGCCGCCCGTCTCGGCGACCGGCCGAGCGGGGCGCGAGCCCTCGGGCTGGCCGCCCTCCTCGGGCTCCAGCTGCTGTGCGGGCACCCCCAGATCGCCTGGTTGACGTGGGTGGGCCTTGGCGCGTTCGTGCTGGGTCGAATGGAGTGGGGAGGGGAAGACGGCGATCATTCATCGACCCCCCACCCTATCCCTCCCCACGGAGGGGGAGGCGAAGGCGGCTCTAGGATCGCCGTCCCTGCTGGCGTGGGGAGGGCCGGCCATCCACGGCCAGCAGCGCGTCCGGCTCTGCTGCGAGCGGCCCGAGGGCTTGGGGCTCTCGGGGCGGCGATCCTCGGCGGTCTGGCCCTGGCCGCCCCCACCCTCCTGCCCTTCCTCGAGATGATCGGCCAGGGGAACCGCGCCCCCAACACCCTGGAGGCATCCGGTCGGGACGGCATGGCCGCCTTTCACTGGTCGTCGCTCGCGGTGCCCGACGGCGGTCTCGCCGCCTTCTACTGGGAGTTCAACGTCTACACCGGGCTCGCGGTCCTCGTGGGGGGCGTCGCCGGCCTGCTGGCGACCGCGCGGGAGCGCGACTCGAGGGGGCTGTGGCTCATGGGCGTCGTCGGGGTCCTGCTCGGGGGCGGCAGCCGCACCCCGGCCTTTGGCCTCTTCTATTTCCTCGTGCCGGGCACGAGTGTCTTCCGCCTGCACGCGCGTGCGGCCCTCCTGGTTGTTCTGGTGCTCATCCTGGGGCTTGGTCTCTTCTTGTCGCGACGCCCTCGTCCCCGGGTCGTGGTTGTCGGTCTGGGTCTGGGGTCGGCGGTGGCCGGGCTCCTCGTCGCCGTGTACCAGTGGGAGGCCCCGCCCGGCTTGGTGCCGCTGCCGCCCCTGGGACGGCTCGCCTGGCTGGCCGCGGTCCTCGCGCCCCTGGCCGCCGTGGGCCTGGCCACGGATCCCCGCCGCCGGGCGTGGGCCAGTGCGGCCCTGGTCGCGGTGGTCGTGGCCGACGTGGGCCTGGCCATCCCGCCCGCGAAGCGGGCCTGGGACGAGAGGGTAGAGGCCGGAAACCGGGAGGTGCGCGAGCAGGGCGAGAGGCTGATCCACGAGGGTCTCCGGTCCCGGGGCCTCTACGGCGCGCGCGGCATCCCGCCGCGGATCGCGATTCCCCCCGGGCTGGCGCGCGAGAACGCCGGCGCCGTCTACGGGTGGTCCTCGATCGCCGGCTATCAGGCGGTCTCCCTCGCCCGTGTCTGGGTGTATCTCCACGACGCCCTCGGCCTGTCGCCCCCGCGTGAGAGCACGTTCCCCTCGCCCCTCATCTACGAGCGGGGCCCGTTTCCCTATGACTCGATGAACCTCGTAGCGGGTGTGGATCCGCAACGCGGCCTGGTCGAGCGAGGCACGCCCGATCCCCGTGCGTACGTCGCCTCCGCCGCCCGCGTCCTGGGGACGTGGCGGGAGGCCCCTTCGCTCATGCGCGAGGGGCACGACTTCCACCGCGTGGCCCTCCTCGAGGCCCCACTGGAGCCCCCCCTGCCGCTCGAGCCCGTCGACGAACGGTCGCCCCACGCCCGGATCGAGACCTTCGAGGCCGAGCGCGTCACGGTGCGCACCGACAGCACCAGGCCCGGCGTGCTCGTCCTGGCCGAGCCCTGGTACCCGGGCTGGGAGGCCCAGGTCGACGGGCAGCCGGCACCCTGCGTGCCCGCCAACGCCTGGATGCGCGCGGTGCCGCTCCCGGCGGGTCGGCATCGGGTGGTGCTACGCTTCCGCTCGCGCTGGCTCGGGCCGGGGGTGGCGGTGGCGTTCGGGGCCTTGCTGGTCCTGGGGGCGTGGGCCTGGCGGGATCGCCGCCGGTCCGAGCCGGGGGAGCCTTGAGCATGGAGAGCCCCGCCGAGGTCACCGTTCCCTGCCCCGTGTGCGGGGCGAGAGACGACCGCACGCTGCATCTTCGCCCGGGACCGGGGAGTGCCCCTTTTGCCGCGGAGATGACGACGGACGTGTACTCCTCGTACGGCCGCGTCGCCCGGTGTCGTCGCTGCACGATGACCTACCGGAACCCCCGGGAGCCGGACGCGCACGTGCTCTCCGCCTACGCCGCCCTGGAAGACGAGGACTACCTCGCGGAGCGGGAATGCCGCGGGATGAACGCGCTGCTGTCGCTGAAGGCACTGAAGCGGCACGTGGCCGAGGGCCGGCTGCTGGAGATCGGCTGTTCCACCGGGTTCTTCCTCAACGCCGCCCGCCTCGAGTTCGACTGCCAGGGGGTCGAGCCGTCGGCCTGGGCCGCCGAGATCGCCCGCGAGCGCTTCGGGCTCGAGGTGCACAGCGGGTCGTTCGAGACCTACGAGGCGGGCCCGACCCGCTTCGACGCGGTGGCGATGATCGACGTGATCGAGCACGTGCTCGATCCCCGGGCACTCCTCGAACGAACGGCGGCGCTCTTGAGGCCGGGCGGAGTCAGCTACCTCGTCACGCCCGACATCTCGAGCCTCTCCGCCCGTCTAATGGGCCCCTACTGGTGGGGGCTGCGGCCGGCCCACCTCACCTACTTCTCGCCCGCGACGCTGACCCGACTGCTCGACGAGACCGGGTTCGCCGTCCGGGAGATCCGCTCTTTCGGGCGGATCTTCACCTACGGATACTGGCTCAGCCGGCTGTCGACCTACCCGGCGGCCATTCGTGGGGCCGTAGGCGCGGCGATCCGGGTGCTGGGATGGGAGGACAAGGTCCTGTACATCAACACCCGGGACTCGATGGAGGTCATCGCCGTCCGCCGCGAAGGCTGACTACACGTGGGGAGGG
>JAJDNV010000284.1 GCA_022340545.1 Acidobacteriota bacterium
GCGATCCGCTCTCCATCCGGGGACCACCGGGAGAACAGGGGGAAGTCCAGGACCACGTCCTCCCTCACCCAGCTCACCAGCCACTCCTTCCACGAGCTCTTGGTGAGCGGGCGGTTCTCTCCGGTCGTGAGGTCGTGGACGACAAGGTTGCCAGTCTTCCAGTCGACGAAAGAGAAGTGCCGACCTTGCGGGGACACCTCCCCCAGGGTGTTGGCCATCGCATCCGACCAGAGCCTCCGGACCGCCATGTCGTGGCGCGGCGGTTGGGTGAGTGCGGCCAGTCGCGCACGGGCCACCTGAACGGGCTCGGCCTGATCGGCGTACTCGCGGATGACGCGCTCGTAGGCCTTTCGCGCCCCGCTCTTGCCGAGCTTCTCGTAGCACTGGCCCATCTGAAGGAGGGCCTTCGCCGCGAGCGCGTGGTCGCCGGAGTGGTTGCGGACGATTCGATCGTAGAGATCGATGGCTTCCTGGAGATTCCCCTCCGCGCGCTCCTTCACGAGCGCCTGCTGGAAGAGATCGTGACCACTCTGTGCGGGCATGGCGAGAGCGACCACAGTCGCGGTGATCACCGTCGCCCACGTCAAGACAGCCCTTGCCATGGCGACCTCCTTCTCTGCGTTGAGCTGCAGCGTCCTCCCTCGCCAGGGATGCATCTGTCCAGCGTCCCCATGTCAGTCCGCGAGAATCGACCTGTCGCGCCTCGCTCACCGCACACAATCAGTCCCCGGTCTTCGTCTCCGGTAGGAAGTCCTCGATGACCCAGACCTCGTCGTCCTTCCTCTCGAAGCCTTTCGAGGCGAATGCGATCCGACCGCCGTCGGGATGTGCCGCGATCCGGCCCAGGTCCGCCATTCTCAAGCCGAGATCCTCCGCCTGACCGCCAACGACCGGCACTCGGAGCAGGGTCCAGGGCGGCTCCGCCGGGGGGTTGATCTCCCGCGGCACCAACAAGTACTTCCCGTCGACGCTGAACTCCGGCTTGATCCAGTGCTGCCCGTGCTCCTTGAAGTGGAAGACCCCGCGGGGTGTCCCGCCGTCGACCGGCACGATTCGAACCGCTCTTTCTGCCTCCACCGAATCCAGGGGCAGAGACATGAAGGCCAGGTCCTTCCCGTCCGGGGACAAAGCCATGCTCAAGGGTTGGCGCGGCCCCCCGTAGATCTGGGTCTCCGACTGGCTCGCGAGGTCCCGCGATCGAATCCAGCAGCTTTCCTCGTCACACCCCGAGTAATAGAGCCTCTTGCCGTCCGGGGACGGGGCATGACCGCTCAGGAGCGACCCTTCTTCCGCTTTCACCACCAGGGAGAAGACGCCGGTCTCCACGTCCACGCGATGAATCCCCATGCTCTTGTCGTTGTCCCATGCACCCACGAACACGGCGTTCCCGTCTGCGGAGAACAGGGGGCCGGCCAGACGCCGAAAGTCCGTGCGGAACTCCCGCTCCTGGCCGGTCTCCAGCGCGCGGATGCACAGCACGCTGAAGCGGGGCCGTACGCTCGTCACGGACCCACGTGCCGACACATAGGCCATGTACGCGCCATCCCGCGAGTAAGACGGCCAGTCGTTCAGTCCCTGGAAACGCTCGATGGCTCTGTGCGGCGTGGAGACGACTTGCCCTGTCGTCGGATCCAGCGCGACGGTGAAGATGTCTGAGCCTCGCGAGTGGGTCCCGTAGTAGTAGCGTCCACGAGCGTCGAACCCGAGGGGGAAGATGCGACCGGTTCCGGTCTTCACGAGCCGCGGCTCCCCCGCTGGCTTCCCGTCTTCGACCGGAATCATCCACAGGTCGAGCGTCCCGGTGCGATCGCTGACGAACACGACCCACCGCCCGTCCGGGCTCCAACCGGCGGCGATGTCGTTGGCCGGGTGGGCCACGAGACGCGTCTCGTTCCGTCCATCCGCGGAGAGGACGAAGACGTCGCTCGAGAGGCCGCGTTCCCCGGAGGGTCGGGAGTACACGATGTAGCGCCCGTCCGGAGAGAATCCAGCCATCTCTCCGGACGGATAGCGGAAGTCGGTGTTCTTGATGACCCTGATGGCACCGTCGGCGACGGAGATCGCGGCGAGCTGCTGCAGACGCAGCGGATCCGAGTGGATGATCACGAGGATCTCCCGGCCATCGGGCGACCAGTCCGCGGTCAGAACCGAGGTCTTCTCGTCACCTCTGAAGAGCACACGCGGCCGCCCATCTCCCAGAGCGACGACGCGGATCTCGTTCGAGGAGAAAGGGCCCGACGGGCGATACCAGTCGTAGGCGATCCGCTTCCCGTCCGGTGACCATCGGGAGCAGAGGGCGAACTCCGAAGGGTCCTCCAACGAGCCCTCGTCCGTGAGCCGCCGGATCTCGCCCGTCGCCAGGTCCCGGACGTCCAGGTTACCAGTCTCCCAGTCGACAAAGGACAGGTGGCGCCCGTCCGGAGAGACCTCCCCCATGACGTCCGTCCTGGAGTCCGCCCAGATCTTGCGGACGCTCATGTCATGGCGAGGCGGCGGTCTCAACGCGGCGAGCCGGGTCAGAGCCACTTGCAGGGGCTCGGCCTGGTCGGGATACTCGCGAATGACGCGCTCGTAGGCCTTCTTCGCCTCGGCCTTGCCGAGCTTCTCGTAGCACTGACCCATCTGGACGAGGGCCTTCGCGGCCAGCGCGTGGTCGTCGGGAAAGTCGCGGACGATCCGGTCGTAGAGATCGATTGCTTCCTGCAGGTGTCCCTCGGCACGCTCCTTCACCAGGGCCTGCTGGAAGAGATCGTGACCGCTCTGGACAGGCATGCCGAGAGCGACCGCGGTCGCGGTGATCGCCGTCGCCCACGTCAGGAGAGCCCTTGCCATGGCCCACCTCCTCGTTCTTCTAGAACAGCTCCGTCCCGCGTCGTCCGGGCTGCATCCTCCGAGGCTCCGCCAACCGGCCCACGAGGACCGAGGTGCCGTGCCTCGCTCACCACACATGATCAGTCCCCAGCCTTCGCCGCGGGCAGGAAGTCCTCGATGACCCAGATCTCCGAGTCTTTCTCCTCGGCGCCGCGGGAGGAGAAGAGGATCTGCGTCCCATCGGGGTGAGCGGAGAGACCGCGGAAGCCGATCATCTTCAGCCCGAGGTCCTCCGGCTCACCTCCCTGGACCGGAAGCCGGAACAGGTTCGACGTGGGGCCTTCCAGGGGAGTTGGCTTCCGCGGCAGGAACACGTACTCCCCGTCGGCGCTGAACTCCAGACGGATCGAAGCGTTCGTGGAAGGTGAGAAGCGATAGACCTCCCTCGGCGTTCCGCCGGTCGCCGGAATGACTCGGACGACTCTCTCGGCGCCGGCATCCTCCGGGTGCCGGTTCAGCAGGGCCAGGCTCTGCCCGTCCGGACTGAGGGCGGCCGTGAAGGGTTCCGCGTATGGTCCTCGGAAGATCTCCGTCTCGACGCCGCTCGCGAGATCCCGCTTCAGGAGGCGGCAGGCCTTCTCGGCTCCGTCCCTCGAGGTGTAGAAGATGGCCTTGCCGTCGGGGGACACCGCATAGGACCCGAAAGACCGCCCTTCGCCTGCCTCGATGAGGAGGGACCTCTCGCCGGTGGCGGCGTCGAAACGGTAGAGGCCCATCTGCCCCGCCTCCGTCCAGGCCACGACGAACACGTCCTTCCCATCGGCCGAGAAGCGCGGGTCGACCATTCTCATGAAGTCCGTGAAGAACTCCCGCTCCTCGCCCGTCTCGAGGGAGTGGACGCACAGCACGTTGAAGCGGGCGCGCACGCCCGTCAGCGAGCCGCGGGCAGACACGTAGGTGATGCGCTCTCCATCCCGCGAGTAGGAGGGCCAGTCGTTCTGGCCCTCGTAGCGCTTGATGGGCCGCGACGGAGGAGACAGGACGCGGGCCGTCCGCGGGTCCAGCGTCGCGACGAAGAGGTCCCGCGAGGCAGGCGAGGTGCCGTAGTAATAGCGCCCTGCTCTGTCGAATCCCAGGGAGACCATGCGGCCGACGCCGGCCTTCAAGATCTGGGGCTCTCCGGTGGGTCGGCCGTCCTCGACCGAAAGCGCCCACAGATCGACGGTCCCGGTCCGATCGCTGGTGAACAGGACCCACTTCCCATCCGGGCTCCAGCCCACGGCCAGGTCGTTGGCCGGGTGATCCACGATCCGGGTCTGCTCGCGGCCATCGCGGGTGAGGACGAATACGTCGCTCGAGGAGCCACGGCCTGCAGAAGGATGGGAGTCGAGGAGGATGAAGCGTCCATCTGGAGAGAAGCCGGTCCACCCCCCCACAGTGTCGTAGGGGTAGGGGTTCTCCCAGGACCGGATGGATCGCATATGACCGTCGGACACCGACACGGCGGCCAGCTGGTCCCTCCTCGGCCCGGACCGGGCAGAAGCGGGCACGAGAAGCACGAGGACCTCCCGGCCGTCGTGGGACCAGTCCATGGTGAGGAGGACGGTCTCGTCGGGTGTCTTGTAGACCGTACGTGAGCGCCCCTCTTCGATGTCCACGATCCGCAGCTCGTTCGAATGCGCGGGGGACCACCAGTCGTATGCGATCCGTGTGCCGTCGGGCGACCAGCGGGAGTACAGGGCGAACGCCAGGGAGTCCTCCCACGAGCCCTTGTCGGTGAGCCTCCGGTTCTTTCCCGTCGCGAGGTCGCGGACCGCCAGATCGCCGGTGGCCCAGTCCACGAAGGACAGGTGCCGCCCGTCTGGAGACACTTGCCCCTCGATGTCTGCCATCGGATCCGACCAGACGCGGCGGACCGTCATCTCGTGGCGCGGCGGTCGGACCAGCGCCGCCAGCCGCGCACGGGCCACCTGGAGGGACTCCGCCTGGTCGGCATACTCACGGATGACGCGCTCGTAGGCCTTCTTGGCCCCGGCCTTGCCAAGCTTCTCGTAGCACTGGCCCATCTGGACGAGAGCTTTCGCGGCCAGCGCGTGGTCGTCGGGAAAGTCGCGGACAATTCGATCGTACAGATCGATCGCTTCCTGGAGATTCCCTTCCGCGCGCTCCTTCACGAGCGCCTGCTGGTAGAGGTCGTGGCCGCTCTGGACGGGCATCCCGAAGGCGGCCACTGTCGCGGCGATCGCCGCGGCCCAGGGCAGGAGAGCCTTTGTCATGACGCGCCTCCTTATCCGACCTCAATCTAGGACTCGAGACGCCGCAAGTCTCCCGGGATTCGTGGCCGTCATGCAAAGAGATTGCACAATGGTCGGATCCAGCCTCCCACGAACGGGGCCGCCGCCTCGGCGTCCGCACGGGCTAGAATGGCCGCGGTCGTCGGGCTTCGGGCGGTGAGCCGGCCGCCGAGAGGAGAGGATGAACGCACACGGTGGTCGGCCGGTCGGGCGTGCCTGCGCCCTGGCCCTTCTTGTCGCGGCGACCACCCTCTTCCTTCAGATCCTGGTCCACCGCATGGTGTCGGCGAAGTTGCTGAACAACTTCGCCTTCCTGGTGATCTCCCTGACGATGCTCGGCTTCGCCTTCTCCGGGGTGGTGCTCTCCCGCGTCCGCGACCGGGCCCTCGAGAGCTGGGAGGACGTCCAGGCGGGATCCGCGGCAGGGCTGGTGGTCTCGATCCTCGCGGTCTCCGTGTTCCTCTATCACGCCCACGCCGGCATCCAGTTCACCCCGGCCCTCTCCCTTTTTCTCGAGGAGGCACTGGGGTGGATGCCCGCCGCCCTGGCGTTCTCGGTCCCCTTCGCATTCGCCGGTTTCATGCTCGGCACCCTGCTGGCCGACCCCACCCTGCCCGCGCGGCGCATCTACGGGTTTGACCTTCTCGGCTCCGCACTGGGGGCATTCATCGTCATCCCGGCAGTCAGGGTTCTCGGCGTCGAGCGCGCCCTGCTGGTGGTCTGTGCCGTCCTCCTGATCGGGACAGTCGCTCTCGCCCGGCCCCGGCGCCGGGCGACGCATGCGCTCGTCGCCTCGGCGGCGGCGGTCCTCCTGGCCGTCACCTGGAGCCAGGGGACCCTCTTCCAGATGCGCCCGCGGGTGGGGTCCATGCTCACACTTCGGGAGACCCTCGGACCTCCGTACGGGCTCGAGTACCTCCAGTGGGATCCCATCGCCCGCATCGAGGTCACGCGGATACCCCCTCCGAGCCCCGAGTCCATGCCCTACCCCGCGCTCATCGGGGACGACCCGGCCTTTCTCGAGCGGTTCCGGAGGATGCTGACCCAGAACGACTACGCGTTCACGTACATGGTCGACTGGGACGGCCAGCGGGACTCGCTCGCCGGCATCGAGCAGACCATCTACGCGGCGGCCTACGTGGCGTCGTCCGTGGAGAGGCCCCGGGCCCTCGTCATCGGTGTGGGGGGCGGCTTCGACATCCTGACCGCCCTGAGATACGACGCGCGCGAGGTGACGGGCGTCGAGATCAACGGCGCCACCGTCGACATCGTGACGCGCACCTACCGAGACTACTGCCGTTCGTGGGTCGAAGACCCCCGGGTCCGTCTCGTCGAAGACGAGGGACGCCACTACCTCGCCACGACGAACGAGCGCTACGACATCCTCCAGCTGTCGGGGGTGGACTCGTACAGCGGCACCCCGGCCGCCGTTCACGTCTTCTCCGAGAGCTACCTGTACACCGCCGAGGCCTTCGACCTCTACCTCTCGCGACTGACGGACGACGGCATCCTGAACATGATGCGCGCGGAGTTCACCCCGCCCCGGGAGATGCTCAGGGCCATGGTGACGGCGATCGGGGCACTGCGGCGAGCTGGCGTGAGCCGGCCCGCCGAGCACGTCCTCGCGGTGAGTGCCCGCGCCGGCAACTTCACCGCGTTGCTCGTCAAGCGCTCGCCCTTCACCGAGGCCGAGCGCGCGCGGGTCGCGTCGTGGGCCAGGGAGAGCCCCCGCATCGTCCTCGCCGCGAGCCCGGAGATCAACGGGCGGATGGAGAACGCCTACCAGGTCCTGCTCGAGCAGGGCCGCCCCGAGCGAGAGCGGGCGTTCGTGCGGTTGTATCCCTTCGACGTATCGGCGGTCGACGACGACCGGCCCTTCTTCTTCCGCCACTCGTTCTGGGGGCACCTGTTCTCCCGGGACCCGCTGGTCCGAACGAGCTTCCCCCAGCTCGAAGTGACCCTCTTGCTCCTCTTCGCTGCGGTCGGCCTGGCGGTCGTGGTCTGCGTGTCACTTCCGCTGCGGCTGCTCGCCGGGCGGGGTGCGGAGGTGCGGGGGCGCTGGAGGTATGCCGCGTTCTTCTCGGCCATCGGCCTGGGCTACTTCGGGATCGAGATTGCCCTCCTGCAGAAGTTCGGGCTCTTCCTCGGGCACCCGAACTACGCCCTGTCGGTCGTTCTCGCGGCGCTTCTCATGGCGACCGGGCTGGGGTCGTTCCTGACCGAGGCGACCGTCAGACGGCTGGGAGGGCTTCGTTTCGCGAGCTACGCGCTGGCCGGACTCGTCCTTCTCGAGTACGCCGTCGCCCTGCCCGCCCTGCCGCGGCTGGTCGGGCTCTCGTTCGCCACCCGCGTCACCCTCGCCGTCGCCCTCATCACCCCCATCGGGCTCCTCCTGGGGCTCTACATGCCGAGGGGGCTCGACCGGCTCAAGGTCGACGGCCCGGCGCTGGTGCCGTGGGCGTGGGGCATCAACGGTGTCTTCTCGGTCCTCGCGCCCGTCCTCGCGGTCGCGGTGTCCGCAACGTGGGGGATGAGCGCCCTCCTCCTCGCGACGATCCCGGTCTATCTCGTCGCGGGGTGGGCGCTCCCGTCGCCGCCGGGCGGGGCCGGCCGCTCCTCGGTCCCTCAGACCTGACGGAGCAGCTTCAACCCTGGTCCGCCCTGACCGCCTCCTCCCCCAGCTCGCGGCTCCGCCGGGTGGCCGCTTCGACCGCATCCATGAGCGTGGTGCGCAAACCCCCGGCCTCGAGGGTGTGCAGCCCGGCGATGGCCGTCCCCCCGGGGGACGTGACCATGTCCTTCAGGCGTCCTGGGTGCTCGTCGGTCTCGATGAGCAGCTTGGCCGAGCCGAGCAGCGTCTGGGCGGCGAGCGCCTGCGCGTGATGGCGCGAGAGGCCGACCTTGACCCCGGCGTCGGCCAGGGCCTCGATGACGAGGAAGACGTACGCGGGCCCGGATCCTGAGAGCCCGGTGACCGCGTCCATCTGGGCCTCGTCGAGGGCCACCGTCATCCCCACGGAGTCGAATATGCGACGGGCGGCCGCGAGGTCCTCGTCGGTGGCGTGCCCTCCGACCGCGATTGCGGTTGCCCCCGCCCCCACCAGGGCCGGCGTGTTGGGCATGGTGCGGATGACGCGCGCCTGCGGGAGCCGGGTCTCGATGGCGGAGAGCGGCACCCCGGCCGCGATGCTGATCACGAGGGCGTGGGCATGGATCTCGGGCCCAACCTCATCCAGCACGCGCTCCATCACCTGGGGCTTGACCGCCAGGATGAGGATGTCGGCCTGGCGGGCGACCTCGACATTGTCCGCGCTCGTCCGGATCCCGTAGGTCTCACAGAGCTCTGCTGCGCGATCCGGGCGCGGGTCGCTTCCCACGATCTGCCCCGGCTCGACGACGCCGGCCTTCAGGAGACCGCGGATGAGGGCCTCGCCCATGTTCCCGGTCCCGACGAACCCGATCGTGCCTTTGATCCTCATCTGCTCTCCCCCTGGACGAGCGGGGATTCTACAGTTCTTCGGGACCGCGGTCGCGTCGTGGGGCTGGCCCCCGAGGGCTCAAGAATCCGATGCGCTCTGGCGCTCGGCCAGGACCTTCAACTTCTCGAGAAGCTCGGCCACGGGCATGGGCCGCCGGAGCCGGGCCGCAGTGAGTGATAGCGGGACGCGGTTGGCGCGCTCGGTCTCGGCGGGGTCGTCGGAGCTGAAGGTCAGGAAGAAGCTCAGGCCAGGCCGGTCCTTCGCCCATCCTCGGAACAGCCCGGCCACCGTCTGGTCGGGTCGGAAGGCGAGGATGTCGCAGACGATCGCGTCCAGCTTCTGCGCCTCGGGGGTCTTCATGAGCAGCGCGAGCTCCTCGGGATAGTTCGCGATCTTGACGTCGACGCCGGCCTTCTCGAGCTCGTCGGCGAGGGGCTCGAGGCTGGCGGCATCACGGTCGAGGAGCACCACCCGCAGCCAGCGCTCCTCGGTGTCGTCCTTCCCCGCCACGAGCGCCTCGCCCTCCGCCATCGAGTCGCGCAGCCCGGGAGGCATGAACGGCGTGCGGCGCAGGATGGCCAGGCTGGACCGAAGGGTCTCGATGGCCTTTTCTCCGTCCTGGAAGGCGCCGCCCGCGGCGCCACCCTGCGCGTCTGCGAGCCGTTTCTCCTTCTGCTCGACACGCTCGAGCGCTTCTTCGAGCTCCCGCTTCGCAGCGTCCCGCTCCTCCCCGGCCTTCGTCGCCGCGGCCTCTGCCTTCCGGTGACGTTCCTCGAGCCGCTCCAGCTCGGCCCGGACCCGGTCGCGGTCGGCCTCGATCTTCTTCGCCGCGGTCTCGAGCTCTGCCATGCGTCTCTTCTGCTCGTCCGCGTCTGCGGTGGAGCGCTCCGCCGATTCCCTGACCGACTCGGTCTCGCGCTGGGCCTGTGTCCGCTCCTCCTCGGCCATCTTGACCGCCGTCTCCGCCGCCCGGTTCTGCTCTTCGAGCCGTTCCACCTCGGAACGAGCCCGGTCGCGCTCCGCCTGAACATCCTTGAGCTCGGCTTCGAGCGCCGAGATGCGCACTTGCTGCCCGTCTTCCCCGGCCGCCAGCTGCTGCTTGGCTTCCCGGCCCGACTTGGCCTCGCGCTGCGCCTCGGTCAGGTCCTCGAGGGCCTTCCGCAGGGCGGTCTCGGCCGTCTTGCGCCGCTCTTCGACCTGCGAGACGGCGGCGCTGTGCTCCGACTGCATCGACTCGACGCGGGCCGAGAGCCTCTCCGCCTCGTCGCGCACCCGGTCCCGCTCGCCCTCGGCGTCCTGCAGCGCCTCCTGGAGAACCGCCACCCGGCCCCTCAGCTCGTCCCACTCCAGGGTCGAGTGCTCGGCCTCGGAGCGGGCCTCTTCGAGCTCCCGCTGCGACGCGGCCCGGACCTCCTCGGCCATGCGCGCCGCCGCCTCCGCCTTCCGGCAACGGTTCTCCAGGTCTTTGAGCACGCCTTCGTGCTCGGTATGGAGCAACCCCGCCCGAGTCTCGAGCTTGTCGACCTCGTCGCGGGCTCGATCGCGCTCCGCCTCGGACTCCTTCAACGCCGCCTCAAGCGACTGCAGGCTCTCCCGCAGCATGTCCTGCTCGCTCTTCGCGAGCTCGGTTTCCTTCCGGGTCGACTCGACCTGCTGCATGAGATCAGCCACCTGGACGCCCTCGGCCCCCGCTTCCCCGGAGGAGTCGCCGGTCCCCGGCAGCCCGGAGGCGCGAAGCCGCTCGAGCTGTTGCCCGGCGTCCTCCCCGAGCCGCTCGGCCACGCGCCGCAGCTCGGCCAGCGTCCATTCCAGTCGGTGAGCGGGACCACCGAGGAGCCGGGGCCACACCGGTGCGGCCAGGACGGTCACCGCCTCTCCGAGGTTCGGCGGAAACGGACGCGGCAGGCCGCGGAGAACGAGGATCCCCGACTCCCCTTCGTGCACCCAGGGCACGATGCAGTTGTCACGGGGATGGACGCCGGGAACGTCCTCGTCGGGATGAACGACGGTGGGGCGCTCGAGGCACCCGGGAGCGCTCTCCACGAGCCGCGGCAGCGAGCGCTCGGCGCCCAGCGGCCCCGAGCCGAAGCTCAGCGCCGGCAGCAGCCGCCATCCGCTCTCGGAAGACGGATCCCGGACCGCGGCCAGCACCGCCGACGGTGAGGCCCACTCGCGCAACCGGTCCAGGAACCGGGCGATGAGGGCGTCCAGCTCCCGCTCCGCCGCCAGCTCGGCGGCGGCGTGCGCGACGACCTCGAGCAGCAGCCCGGGACTCTCAGGTGGCTGGGTGGTTTCCTCTCTGGGGTCGCTCATCGACTCTCCTCCCGACCTGCCGACTCTACACCCGTCGGCGTTCCAATTCCGCCGATCCGCGGTCAGTGTAGCCGGGTCTTGAACCCCCGTCGGTGATCTGCAACAATTTCCGAGCTTCGAAGACGAGGCCTGGACCCATGAAGAACCGCAACCGCATCATCGACGCCGGCAACTTCCCGGTTACGGCTGTGCCGGCGTGCGGAGGTCCATAGCTCAAAGCGAAGACCGCACTCGTTCCGAGCCCTGGACCTCACGAGGTTCAGGGCTTTTCCTTTTTTCGTCAGTGGGTCCGCGTCATGAGTCGTCCGGACACGTCGTACCGACAGATCATCCGTCTCAGCACGCCGGTCATGCTCAGCCAGCTGAGCTACACCGCGATGGGCATCATCGACACGATCATGGTCGGGCGTGTGGGGGTCGTCGCCCTGGCCAGCGTCGGCCTGGGGAGCATCCTCTTCTGGTGGCTGCTCAGCCTCTTCTGGGGGATGCTGGCCGGCGTCAACACCCTCGTCGCGCAGGCGGAGGGCGCCAGCGACCGCCGGGCGGCCGGGGTCGCCTTCTGGCAGGGGATCTACCTCGGGCTGTTCCTCTCGGCGCTCGTCTTCGTCCTGTGGCCACTGGCCCCGCACCTGATGGCGTGGACCGGCGCGTCGCCCACGGTTCAAGAAGCTGCTTCGTCCTACATGCGCATCCGCCTGCTGGGGGCCTTCGGCCTCATGCTCCTCATGGCGTGCGACAACTTCTACCGCGGAATCGGGCGCACCGACGTCCCGATGTGGTTCGGGTTCGTGAAGCTGTTCCTGAACTCGGGGGCGAATTACGTCTTCATCTTCGGCCACCTCGGCGCTCCGGAGCTGGGCGGGGTGGGGGCGGCGGTCGGGACTGCCATCGCCAACACCGTCATCGGCGTGGCCATGTTCGTGACCTTGTTCGTGCGCGCCGAGTTCCGGGACGTCTACGCCCTGCTGCCACACACGGGTTTCCATCGCCGGGTCTTCCGCGGGCTCGTGGTGCTGAGCCTGCCGATCGGCGTGCAGACCTTCATGGAGATGGGGGGCTTCAGCGTCTTCACCGCCGTGGTTGCGCGGCTCGGCGACCCGCAGCTCGCGGCCACCGACGCCGTGATTCACGCCTGGAGCGCCGCCTTCATGCTCGCCTACGGGCTGAGCGTCGCGGCCCAGACGCTCACGGGCCAGTGCATCGGGGCGGGCGCGAAAGAGGAGGCGCGCAAGGTGACGCGCCGCATCCTGCGCATGGGCTACGGCCTGATGGCCGCTCTCGCCTTCGTGTACGTCCTGCTCCCGGAGTGGCTCATGGCGCTCTTCGTGCGCGAGAGCGAGCTGGCGGCGCTCCTGCCCTTCGCCCGTCCGCTCTTCACGATCGTGGCCATCTGCCTCTTCTTCGACCTGACGTTCATGGTCGTCGCGGGAGGGCTGCGGGGCGCGGGGGACACGACCTACGCCATGATCGTGAACGTGGCCTCGGCCTGGCTGCTCTTCGTCCCTCTCACGCTCTACGTGGCTCCTCGATACGGCCTCGTCGCCGCCTGGAGCTGCGTCATCGCCTATCTCGCGGCGATGGCGCTCCTGATCGCGCTGCGCCTCCGGGGGACGGCCTGGCTGAAGCCGGCCCTGGAGAGGGCGGGGGCGGCGAATCCCAGGCCGGAGGGGAGACCCCCCGCGGTCGAGTCGTCGATCGCCTGAGGCGCCGTCGCGCCGACTATCATCACGCGGGCAGCCCTCAGCCTCGCCGGCTCTGGCGCGGCCGGAACTCGGGGCAGGCGGGCTCCGGGTCCTGGAAGGTGTGGCGCGGGAGGCAGATCCCGGCCCGTCCGCGCGTCGACCCGCTGGCCGAGGACAGGATGGTCAGGCCGGGCAGGACGCGCTCCAGTTCCCTGGGGTCGTCGACGAAGAGCCGGCAGCTCGTGCAGTCACGAGGCTCCTCCTCACGCTTCTCGTCAGCCGCCAACGTCTCCCTCCCCAGACCGTTCGAGGGTACACGATCTCGAGCCGTGTCCCCGCGAGGGTGCCGAAGGCCGCTGCGTTCGGCTACGATCGGGGACGAAAGGATCCGGGTGCGGTACTAGTGTCTACCGAAGTCGTGCGTATTCTCTGGAGCGTTCGGCGCTCGGCGGCCACCCCGCCCATCCGGTGAACACGGCTTCGGTGACGTAGCACTGGCCGCCCTGGACACAATGAGCATGCCCAAGCCCCGAGTCCTCCTGGACGTGCCGTTCCCCGAGTTCCTCGAAGCCGTGTTCACCGAGGACTGCGAGCTCGTGCCCTGGGACGCGTTGTCCGGCGACGCGAGCGAGCGAGCTGAGGTGACGGGCATCCTCAGCTACTCACACACCCCCGTCGGGGATGCCGAGCTCGATCTGCTGCCGCGCCTGGCCGTCGTGAGCAACTACGGAGTCGGCGTGGACCACATCGACGTGGCGGCGGTGACGGCCCGCGGCATCCCGGTGGGAAACACACCGGGCGTGGTGGACGGGGCGACCGCCGATCTCGCGATGGCCCTCCTCCTGGCCGTCGCTCGCAACGTCGTGATCGGCGACGCGTTCGCGCGCGGCCCGGCCTATCGGGACGTGGACCCGGGCCGGATGCTCGGCCGGGACGTCTTCGGCAGGACGCTCGGGGTCGTTGGCCTGGGCCGCATCGGCCGAGAGGTGGCCCGGCGGGCCCGCGGCTTCGGTATGACAGTGCTCTACTCGCAGCGACGCCGGGACGCCGCGGCCGAGTCCGTGCTCGGCGTCCGCCACGCCACCCTTCCGGCCCTGCTGTCGGAGTCCGACTTCGTCACCCTCCACGTCCCGCTCACCCCGCAGACGCGTGGGCTCATCGGCGAGGAGGAGCTCTACTCAATGAGGAAGACCGCTTTCCTCGTGAACACCGCCCGGGGGGCGGTGGTGGATCAGGATGCCCTGCTGCGCGCCCTCGAGGAGAAGCGGATCGCCGGAGCGGCGATCGACGTGACCGATCCCGAGCCCCTTCCCCGCGACCACCCGCTCCTTCGGCTCGAGAACCTCGTCATCACGCCTCACCTGGGGACGGGGACGGTTCAGACCCGTGAGCGCATGGCCCGGATGGCCCGGGAGAACCTGCTCGCCGGCCTGGCCGGGCGTCCGTTGCCCTACCCGGTCACCTGACTCGACGACCCGGAGTGTCGAACGGGGTGTGTTAGAGTTCCGCCTCCGTCTGCTCATCAGGGCTCTCATGTCACGCACCCTCACGCGCATGGCCCTCTTTCTGCTCGCCCTCGTGGCCGGAGGTCAGGTCGTGCTCTCGGCCGTGTCCGACACGCCGGGGATCGTCCGCCTCGGCGTCGTGACCGACGGTGAGGCCGCGCGCACGGCCCCGATCGCCGACCGGTTCCGCACCGAGATCCGGCGGCTCCTCGAGGGCGAGTTCGTGGTGGAAGAGACGGCGGTCGTGGGTGACTGGACTCTTCCCGGGGTGCGCGCCGCCCTCGAGCGGATGCTGTCGGACCCTTCCATCGACGTCGTGCTGGCCGCGGGGATCCTGGCCTCCGACGAGGCGTGCCGCAGCTCGGACCTGCCCAAGCCGGTCATCGCACCCTTCGTCCTGGATGCGTCCATCCAGGGGTGTCCGCTCGAAGAAGGACACAGCGGGCGGGCCAACCTCGTCTACGCCACCTACCCGCCGTCGTTCGCGTCGGACATCAAGGTCTTCCGCTCGATCGTTCCCTTCGAGCGCCTGGCCGTCGTCACGTCCGCCACCAGAGGCGGGGCGGCCGACGTGGTCCCCCAGCGCATCGACGCCGCCGGACGCGAGGTGGGTGTGTCGATCGTCAACGTGGTGGCGGGCCGGGACGCCAGCGAAACCCTCGCCGCCATCCCCGCGAATGTCGACGCCGTGTACTTCACACCTCTTCTCCGCCTCGATGAAGGTGAGATCGGCCGGCTCGCCGAGGGCCTGATCGGACGGAGGCTTCCCGCCTTCTCCGGCTTCTCCACGCGGGATGTCGAGCTCGGGATGCTGGCCACGAACTCCCCGGACACCGACCTCGACCGCCTCGCGCGGCGAACCGCCCTGAACTTGCAGCGGATCCTCCTCGGGGAGCCGGCGAGCACGCTCCCCGTGACCTTCGCGCGGGGCGAGGAGCTGACCATCAACATGGCCACCGCCCGGGCCCTGGGGACCTACCCGCCCTGGGCGCTGCTGACGGACGCTCGGTTGCTCAACGAGGTGCGCCAGCGCGTGGCCCGCACGCTCACCCTGGACGAGGCGGTGCGCGAGGCCCGCCGCGTCAACCTCGATCTCCAGGAGGCCGAGCAGGCGGTCGCGGCTGGCGCGGCCGAGGTCCGGCGGGCGCGGGCGCCCCTCCTCCCCCGTCTGGACGTCCTCGGACAGGGCCTCGTCATCGACGAGGATCGGGCCGAGGCCAGCTTCGGCTCCCAGCCCGAGCGCAGCGTCCTGGCGAGCGTCGAGCTGGGCCAGCTCATCTACTCCGACGACGCGTGGGCCGCCTACGAGATCGAGCAGCGCCTTCAGGAGGCGCGGGAGAGCGAGCGGGACCGCATCCGCCTCGACGTCACGCTCGAGACCGCCGCCGCCTACATCGACGTTTTGCGCGCCAAGACGCAGGAGCGCATCGCCCGAGTCAACCTGCGTCTCACCCGGGAGAACCTCGAGCGCGCGCGCATCCGCACACAGATCGGCGTCGCCAGCCCGGCCGAGGTCTACCGCTGGGAGGCCCGGCTGGCGGCCGACCGGCAGGCGGTGATCTCCGCGAACGCCCAGCGCAACAAGGCGGAGATCCAGCTGAACCGCATCCTCGACCGCCCCGGCGAGGAGCCTTTCGCGACGCTCGAGGTCGGGCTCGAGGATCCGTCGCTCATCACCAGCGACCCCCGGATCCACCGCTACATCGACAACCCCTGGATCTTCCGCGTGTTCCGGGCCTTCCACGTCGAAGCGGCCAAGCAGAATTCCCCCGAGCTCATGGCGCTCGACGCCGGGATCCGGGCCCGGGAGCGCGGCGTCACCGCGGCGAAGAGGTCGTTCTGGGTCCCGGTGCTCGGGCTGCGGGCGAGCCTCGGCCGACGGCTGACCGAGGGCGGCGCCGGCACCGGAGTCGGCTCATCGCTCCTGCCGCCCGAGTTCCCGGTCCCGAACCGCACCACCTGGGAGGTGGCAATCCAGGCGTCGCTGCCCGTGTTCGCGGGAGGCGAACGCGCCGCGCGGCGGACGCAGGCCGAGGAGGAGCTGGCCCGCCTGCGGACGGAGCGGGCGGCGACCGCCAACCGCATCGAGCAGCGCGTGCGTTCCGCCCTCCACGACACCGGGGCCTCCTATACCGCCATCGGCCTCGCCCGGGAGAGCGCCGAGGCTGCCCGCCGCAACCTCGAGCTCGTCCAGGATTCCTACGGCCGTGGGGTCTTGTCGATCATCGACCTGCTCGACGCCCAGAACGCCGCCATCACCGCGGAGGCCGCCGCCGCCAATGCCATCAATGACTTCCTGCTCGACCTGATGGACGTCGAGCGCGCGGTGGGCCGCTTCGGCTTCTTCGTCACCCCGGCCGAGCGGCAGGACTACTTCGACCGCCTCAGCCGCTACGTCGCCGAGGTGGAGGCGGCGGGCGGGGCGGGGGCCGGACCGTGAATCGAGGAGCCGCCATGCCGACCAGTCTCCCCCTTTGCAGCAACGCCGGACCGCCGCGGCGGCGCGCCGCGCCCGGCGCCGTCCTCGTGACCGCCCTCGCCGGGGCCACCCTCGCCTGCTCACCCGAGTCGCCTCCGGCCGAGCCCGAGCTCCGGCCCGTCCGCTTCGAGGTCGTCTCCTCCGTGGACGCCGGTCGAAGGCGCAGCTTCTCGGGCACCTGCCAGCCGGCGGTCGAGCCGAAGCTGAGCTTCAAGGTCGGCGGCAATATCGCCCGCCTGCCCGTCAACATGGGCGATCGTGTCCGCCGCGGGACCCTCATCGCCGAGCTCGATCCGAGCGATTTCCAGCTCCAGGTGGAGGAGGCGGACGCCGCTCTCCGGCGAGCCCAGGCGGAGGCACGAAACGCCGAGGCCAGCTTCGAGCGCATTCGGGGGCTCTACGAGAACGGCAACGCCTCCCGCACCGATTTCGACTCCGCACGGGCCGCGGCCGAGTCGAGCCGGGCCAACGCGGAGTCGGTTCGCAAGCGGCTCGAGCTGGCCCGCCAGCAGCTGTCGTACACGCGCCTCGAGTCGCCGGTGGCCGGAGCGATCGCCGAGGTCAACGCGGAGGTGAACGAGAACGTCAGCGCCGGCGACGCGGTCGTGCGCCTCGCCGCCGAGGGGGGCGACGAGGTCGTGGTGACGGTCCCCGAGAGCCTGATCGGGCAGATCCGACACGGGCAGGATGTCGTCGTCCGCTTCGATGCGATTCCGGGAAGGACGTTCGGAGGCACCGTGACCGAGGTGGGGGTCACCACCTCGACCACCGGCAGCGCCTTTCCGGTCAAGGCCCGGCTCGCCGAACAGGACCCGATGGTGCGCCTCGGGATGGCGGCCGAGGTCGAGTTCCGCTTCGACGCTCCCGGCGAGGGCGCCCACTTCCGCGTTGCTCCCCACGCGGTTTCCGAAGACCGCCAGGGGCGTTTCGTGCTGGTGGTGGAGCCGAGCGGCGATGGGCGCGGCGTGATCCGCCGCCGCGGGGTCGAGGTGGGCTCCCTGACCCCGGCCGGACTCGAGGTGCTGGCCGGGCTCGAAGAGGGTGACCGCCTCGTGACCGCCGGCCTCAGCCAGCTCGAGGACGGCGACATCGTCAAGCTGCCGGCGGAAGGCTAGACCCTTGTCATTGATCTCTGCGCAGGATGCGAAAGTGTTCGTGGACGACGTCTCTCGCCAGCTTTTGATGCTTCCCGAGAACAGAACGGAATACTCCGGGAACGTCGGCTACGGCTGCGTTACCGGAGCGGTCTAGACACGTGGACCTCACGCGCTTCGCCCTCGAGAGAAGGGTGGTCACCGGGGTCGCGGTGGTGGTCCTCGTCTTCATGGGGCTGCAAGCCTTCTTCAACCTGCCCCGCTCGGAGGACCCGGGCTTCGTGATCCGTGTGGCCCTCGTCACGACCTACTTCCCCGGCGCCAGCCCGGAGCGGGTCGAGGAGCTCGTCACCGACAAGCTCGAGAAGGCGATCCAGGAGATCCCCGAGATCGACTTCATCTCGAGCCAGTCGAAGACCGGGGTCTCGATCGTCTACGTGACCGTTCTTGAGCGCTACAAGGTCATGCGCCCGATCTGGGACAACCTGAGGCGCAAGGTCGAGCGGGCCTCCCGCGAGCTCCCCGACGGCGTGCGCGGGCCCTTCGTGAACGACGAGTTCGGCGACGTCTTCGGGATCCTGATCGGCCTGACCGGCGAGGGATACGACTACGCCGAGCTCAAGGACGTGGCCGACCAGGTCCGCGATCAGCTCCTGCGCCTCGACGACGTGGCCAAGGTCGAGATCAGCGGTGCCCAGGAGGAACGGATCTTCGTCGAGTACAGCAACGCCCGGCTGGCCGAGATCGGCCTCTCGCCGGGACAGCTCCGCTCCATCCTCGAGAGCCGCAACATCATCATCCCCGGGGGCAGCGTCACGGTGGGGCCGGAGCGGATCAGCCTCGAGCCCTCTGGCAACTTCGAGTCGGTAGAGGACCTGAGCCGGGCCGTGATCTCGCTCCCCGGCCGCAGTGACCTCGTGTACCTGGGCGACATCGCCCGCATCACCCGGGGCTACATCGACCCTCCGAGCGCAAAGATGTTCACGAACGGGGCTCCCTCGCTCGGCCTCGCCGTCTCGCTGCGCGAGGGTGGCGACATCTCCCGGCTCGGGGTTGAGGCGGACGCGCTCCTGGGCCGGCTCCGCACTGCCTACCCGATCGGCGTGGACTTCGAGGTCCTGAACTTCCAGCCCCGGACCGTCGACGGCAAGGTCCGGGAGTTCGTCGTCAACCTGCTCCAGGCGGTCGGGATCGTGATGCTGGTCATGCTCGTGATGCTCGGCCTGCGCACCGGCCTGGTCGTAGCCAGCCTCATCCCCACGACGATGATCCTGTCCTTCCTGGTGATGTCGATCCTCGACATCGGCCTCGACCAGATGTCGCTCGCCTCGCTGATCATCGCCCTCGGCATGCTGGTGGACAACGCCATCGTGATGTCGGAGTCGATCATGGTGCGGATGGCCGAGGGGCGGACGCCGGTCGATGCCGCCATGCGGTCGGCACACGAGCTCCGGATTCCGCTCCTCACGTCGTCACTCACCACCGCCGCCGCGTTCCTCCCCATCTACCTGGCCAAGTCCTCGACGGGCGAGTACACGGCACCGCTCTTCAAGGTGGTGACGATCGCGCTCCTCTGCTCCTGGCTCCTGGCGCTGACCCTGACTCCGCTTCTCTGTGTCACGTTCCTTCGGGTCAAGCGAAGCCCCGAAGCAGCGAGCTATGACACCCGGTTCTACCGCCGCTACCGGTCGATACTGCTGGGCGGTCTCCGGCGCCCGTGGCTGGCCCTGGGCGCGGTCGTCGGCCTGCTGTTCCTGGCCTTCATGGGGATGGGACACCTCCCGTTCATCTTCTTCCCGCCGTCGGACAAGAGCACGTTCACGGTGGCGCTGGAGATGCCCCTGGGGACCTCGATCGAGCGCACCGAGGAGGTCGCCGGCGAGGTGGATGGCTTCATCCGTCGCGAGCTGCGGACCTCGGACGAGCGCGAGAGCGGGATCACCCGTTGGGCGACCTGGATCGGGGAGGGGGCCCCGAAGTTCGAGCTCGCCTACAACCCCGAGCCCCCCAGCCCGAACTACGCCTTCCTGCTGGTGAGAACCACCTCTCGGGAAACGCTCCTCGGCATGATCCCGCGCCTCGAGACCTTCTGCCGCGACACCCTTCCCGACCTCGAGGTCACCGCCCACCCGCTCGGACTGGGACCCCCGATCGAGATCCCCATCGAGGTGCGCCTCTCCGGCGACGACACCGAGACGCTCTTTCAGCTGGTGGACCGGGTCCGGACTCATCTGCGTTCGATTCCCGGGACCAAGACCGTCCGCGACAACTGGGGCCTGCGGACGAAGAAGCTGGTCGTGAGGATCGACGAGCCGCGTGCGCTCCGGGCCGGCGTCACCAACGAGGACGTCGCGGTCTCGCTGCAGACCGTGCTCTCCGGCATCCAGACGACGCAGTTCCGCGAGGCCGACGAGGTCATCCCGGTGACGCTGCGCTCAGTGGCCGCCGACCGCCAGGACCTCGGAAAGCTCGAGACCCTGAACGTCTACTCCCAGGCCACCGGCCGGTCCGTCCCCCTCAAGCAGGTGGCCGACGTCGAAGTCGCCTGGGAGCCCTCACGGATCTACCGTCGTGACCGCTTGCGTACGGTGACGGTGGAGTCCGACGTGCAGGCGGGGACCACCGCCGCTGCGGTGACCGCCGAGCTGCTCCCGTGGCTCGAGGAGGAGAGCCGGAGCTGGGACCTCGGCTACGTGTGGGAGCTGGGCGGGGAGAACGAGACCTCCACCAAGGCCAACGAGTCGATCGTGGTCAACCTGCCTTTCGTGGGGCTGATCATCCTGATGCTGCTCGTCTGGCAGTTCAACTCGCTGGTGAAGCCCGCGATCATCCTCTTGACCATCCCCCTGGCGCTCATCGGGGTGAGCTTCGGGCTGCTGGTCGCGCGCCAGTACATGGGCTTCATGCCCTTTCTGGGAATCATCTCCCTCGCCGGCATCGTCATCAACAACGCCATCGTGCTCATCGACCGGATCGGCGTCGAGATCGACGAAAACGGCCTCGAGCCGGCGAAGGCGGTGGTCGAGGCCGCGCAGCGGCGCCTGCGCCCCATCCTGCTGACCACCGCCACCACCGTGGGTGGCTTGCTGCCGCTGTGGCTGGGAGGGGGCGCGATGTGGGAGGCAATGGCGGTCGCCATCATCTTCGGTCTCGTCTTCGCCACCGCCCTCACCCTCGGGGTGGTGCCAATCCTGTACTCGCTGTTCTACCGGGTGAGGTACGACTGAGCGCGGCGGGGTCGCCTTCAGGGGTTCGCCCGGGCACGCGCCGCCCGGTGGACCTCCAGGACCCTGATGACCATGCCCATCTCGAGCTTGTACTCGTCGGTGCCCGGCCGGATCTCGCGCCAGGCCGGGACCGTTCCGGTCGGCTCGCGCTCCCAGCAGAGAAGCGGCTGACGAGAGCCCGGATGGCGGACGAAGACGACGCGCTCGGCCGAGCTGCGGGCGCTCTCGAGGCTGGACGCCGGCGCCAGCAGCTGGATCCGATACCGCATCAGCTGGTAGATCCCCTGGAGCTTCGGGTTGACGTAGAAGCGGTAGGCGCCCTGGGCCCGGGTCGTCTCGAACTCCCCGGTCACGACCTCCCAGCCGGTGACGTCCGCTACGCCCGCGGGCAGAGCGGGCGCGAAGAGGACGTGACCGTCCTGGCTCCGCGCCTCCACCCCTCCCAGGAACAGAAGCGAAACGATCAGCCAGCCGCGCATCCCGTCAAGGGTAGCGGCTCGGTGAGCGAAGAGCGAACGCGCGTCCTTGAAGTGTGACCTGGATCACTCTCTCTTCGGCAGGGCGCGCATCGCGCCGGTGGAGATGCCGCCGTCGACCAGGAGGTTCTGGCCGGTCATGTACTCGGAGGCATCAGAAGCCAGAAAGACGACTGCACCGTCGAGGTCCCTCGGCTGGCCCGGCCGCCCGAGCGGGATCCGGTCGGACAGGTACTCCACCCACTCCTCGTCCTCGTACAGGACGCTGTTCTGAGCGGTCTTGAACCATCCCGGGGAGAGGCAGTTGACGGTGATCCCGTGTCTCCCCCAGTCGTCGGCCAGGGCCATCGTCATCTGTCGGACCCCGCCACGGCTGGCGCAGTAAGGGGCGAGCCCGGCGAGGCCGGCGACCGTGGTGTACGAGCCAACGTTGACGATGCGGCCGTAGCGGTTGGGAATCATCGACCGGGCGGCGATCGCCTGGCTAACGAAGAACATCCCGCGCAGATTCGTATCGAGGACGAGGTTCCAGTCGTCCCAGGCGACATCCACCGCGGGCTTGCGGACGTTGCAGCCGGCGTTGTTCACGAGGATGTCGATGCGACCGGCGGCCTCCACCGCCGCGTCTGCGAACGCTTCGATGCTGGAGCGATCACGGACGTCCAGCGACAGGGCCGTGACCTTGCGGCCCAGCGATTCCATCTCCTCCCTGAACTCGGCACAGCTCGCGGCGTCGCGGGCGGTGACGACGAGGTCCGCCCCGGCCCGGGCCAGCGCCCGACCGAAGTACTGGCCCAGCCCCCGGCTGGCCCCGGTGACCACCGCCGTCCGCCCGCTCAGATCGAAGATCTCGTGGCTCTGTCCCATCACATCCTCACGGTTGAAGGAGGACCTTCATCAGGCCCGGCTCCCGTGAGTAGAGCCGCTCGAACCAGGACGGGCCGTCCTCGAGCGGCGCCACCGCGCTGATCAGCTCGTCGACCACGATCGTGCCCCGAGCGAGCAGGTCCAGGCACACCGGGTACTCGCCGCTCGAGGCACAGCTGCCGCCGAGCGTCAGCTCCCGGGTCACGATCGCCTGGAGGTCGACCTCGACGCGGGGGGTCACGTTGCCGATCAGGGTCAGCGTGCCGCCCTTGCGGAGAGAGGCGATCGCGGTCTCGATGGGCTTCGCCGCGCCCACCGCTTCGAAGGCCACGTCGGCTCCACGGCCCTCGGTGGCGTTGATCACCGTCGCCGGCACGTCGTCCTTCGCGTGGATCGTCACGTCGGCGCCGAGCCGGGCAGCCCGCTCCAGCCGCGTCTCGTCCAGATCCACCGCGAAGATCGTCCCACAGCCGGCGGCCCTCGCGGCCTGGATCGTGAGGAGGCCAATCATGCCGCAGCCGACGACCACTGCGCGGTCACTCAGATCGAGCGGGGTCCGATTCACCGCGTGGACGGCCACCGATACCGGCTCGACCATGGCCGCGTGCTCGAAGCTCAGCCCGTCGGGCAGGCGGAACACGATGTGCTGGGGAACGACCACGTATTCGGCGAAGGCCCCGTGCTGTCTCCACCTCCCGGGGGACACGCCCACCACCCGCCGGTTGTCACAGAGGTTGGCCTGCCCGGCCCGGCAGAAACGGCACGTGCGGCAGGAGATCATGGAGTCGAAGGTGACGTGGTCGCCGGGGGAAAGCTCCTCGACCGAATCCCCCACCGACTCGATCGTTCCCGCCGCCTCGTGGCCCATGATCAAGGGCGGAACGCGTCGGCCAGTCGACCCGTCGTACCCGTGCACGTCGCTGCCGCAGATCCCGCAGGCCCTCACCCGCACCCGGACGTCCCCGGGGCCGAGCGCGGGCATCGGCATGTCCTGGATCTCGAGCTTCCGGTGCTCCGTCAGCACCATCGCCTTCATCACGCTCTCCCTGCGTTCCTCACGCGGGCCAGGGCCGTCGGCTCCTCACGGGCCGGCCAGCGGAAGCACGCCCGCCAGGATCACCACGAGGACGAAGGCCACCGAGCCCACGATGACGAGTGCCGGCGTCCATGACTTGAGTGTCTGGACCTCGGTCAGCCCGCCCATCTTCGCGAAGATCCAGAAGCCCGAGTCGTTCATCCACGAGCCGACCAGCGAGCCAGCACCGATCGCAGCGACGAGGTAGGCGGGGTGGAAGGTCAGCTGAGTCGGGTTGATCATCGCCACGATCATCCCCGAGGTGACGATCATCGCCGTGGTGCTCGAGCCCTGGGCGAACTTGATCAGGCTCGCCACCGCGAACGCCAGCCCCAGCAGGGGCAGGCCGCTGAGGAGGGCGGGGGCCCCGCCACCGGCCACCTGGGCCTCGGCCAGGTGGCGGATCGCGTCCCCCAGCCCCGCCGCGCGCAGGGTCCCCCCGAAGGCGCCACCGGCGGCGGTGATCAGGATGATGATCCCGCCGCTCATGAGCGCGGTCTCGATGATCCGCGGGATGGGCATGTCGAGAAATCTCCTCCGCGTCCAGAGCGTCGCGATCGAGATCACACCCGAGAGGAATAGCGCCAGGTTCGGGTTGCCGAGGACGTTCGTCCATCGGAAGGCCGCACCGAGACGACTTCCCTCCGCCCCCGCCTGGAGGATCGCGAGGTTGAGTGCGCCGCCCCGGAGCAGGCGCGCCTCGGCGTCGGCGGCGATCAGCTCCTGTTGCGCCAGCGTCTTGACCACCGCGTTGCCGGTGATGAGGAGAATCGGCAGCAGGATGGGCAGGAGAGAGAGCGTGAGGCCGGGCAGCCGCCTCTCGTCGACAGCGGGTGCCGGCGCCGCATCGTCCCCCCTCGATTCCGCAGCCTCCTCGCCGCCCGGTGCCAGCGGCATCCGCCGGTCGAGCCAGACCCCATAGAGGAGGCCGGCGGTCGCCGCCGGCAGTGCAATCACCGCTCCCAGGACGATCATGGCTCCGAGGTTCACGTCGAACACGTTGGCCACGAAGAGAGGTCCGGGGGTGGGCGGCACGATGGCGTGCGTGGCCACCCCGCCGGCCGCGATTGCCACGAGGTACTTCAGGTAGTGGCGGCCCGTCGTCTTGTAGAGCGAGCGGGCCAGCGGGACGAGCAGGTAGAAGGCGGTGTCGAAGAAGACCGGCACCGACAGCACGAAGCCGCTGCTCATCATCGCGGTGGCGCCACGCTTCTCACCGAGCACGGCCAGGAAGGCGCGGACGATGCGGTCGGCGGCGCCGCTGCGCATCATCGCCTCCCCGATCACCGCAGCCAGGGCAATCACGATCCCGATGGCACCGGCGGTGGCTCCGAAGGCGTCCACCACCCGCACGACGGGATCGGTCAGGGCGGCGGCGGTGTCCGGGATCTCCGCGCCCACCAGGAAGCTCACGACCAGCGCCGCGCTGAGCAGGGCAATGAAGGCGTTCACGCGCAGGAGGACGATGCTCCCCAGCACCACCGAGATTCCGATGGCAAGAACGAAGAACGGGTACCAGCTGCCGGCAGTCTCCAACGGATCCTCCGATCTTGTTGGCCTGCTCGAGACGAGACCCCGGCATTCTACCGACGGGGCGTCCCGGGGGCGACCGGAAGCGGCTGGAGGCCCGAGGCTCGACGCTGTTTCGGCGCTGGCGGTCCCGCAGACGTCCCGAAAGTCAGCCAGCCACGCTAGAATCGTCCGCTCGTGGATCCTCACCTCCTGATCGCGATCGTGCTGAGCGCCCTCATCGGCGTCTCGCTGGGGTTGCTCGGCGGCGGCGGCTCCATTCTCGCCGTGCCGCTGCTCGTCTACGTGGCCCAGATCGACGTGCGCACCGCCATCGGGATGTCGCTGGCGGTCGTGGGCGCCACGAGCCTCGGCGGGGCGGTGGTGCACGCCCGCCGGGGACGGGTGCGTCTGAGGGCCGCCCTCCTTTTCGGGGGCGCCGGCATGGTGGGGGCGCCGCTGGGGGCCCAGGTCACGCACCTGGTGCCGCCCCGGGCGCTGCTCGTGCTCTTCGCCGCGTTGATGATCGTCGTCGGCGCCTTGATGCTGCGGGTCCGGCGGCCGCCGTCGGACTCGGCCGCACCTCGTCCTCGACGCCTGCGAGTGCTGGGAGCGGGACTCGGCGTCGGCCTCCTCACCGGCTTCCTCGGTGTGGGCGGGGGCTTTCTCATCGTTCCCGCCCTGACGATGTTCGCGGGCCTTCCCATTCGTAGCGCCATCGGGACCTCGCTTCTTGTGATCACCCTGAACGCGGCGGCGGGGCTCGTCGGGCACCTTCGCCACGGAAGCCTGCCCCTCGACCTGACCCTCGCCTTCAGCGTGGCCTCGGTCGTCGGGGTGGTGCTCGGAGTGCGGCTGTCGGCCGGCAGGGCGCCGGTTCAGCTGCGGCGGGTCTTCGCCGTCTTCGTGATCCTGATCGGTCTCGCCCTGCTGGCCGGGAACGCCCGACCGGCCTGAGGATCAACTCGTCCGCGCCGCGGCGGGTGCAACCACCTGACGGATGGCCGTGCGCACCTTCTCCTGCAGGGCGGGCGGGACCTTCGGAGTCGGCGCGGCCCGGCACGTCTCAAGCGCGCTTCGCAGGGTGTCGCAGGAGGCGCGACAGCGGGGGCAGGCGGCCAGGTGCTTCTCCATGCGGGCGCACGTTCGCGGCGAGATGTCGCCCTCAAGGTAGCGGGAGAACAGGCGGATCACGTCGGGGCAGGGGCGGTCGGATTCGGCCTCCACGACGGGCTCGCCGCGCGGGGCGAGCAGCGGCGCCATCTCTTCGCGGACACGGGCCCGGGCTCTATGCAGCCGGCTCTTGACCGCCGCGATCGAGAGACCCGTGACTGTGGCCACCTCGGGCGCGGTGAGGCCCTCGACGTCGCGAAGGATCAGCACCTCGCGATAGGGGCGGTCGAGACGGGCGAGGGCCCGCTCAAGAGCTGCCTCGAGCCGCCGGGCCCGAAGCGTCGCCTCGGGATCGGGGGCGGGGTCGGGATGCTCGCGCGCCAGCGCGGCTTCCTCGGCCTCCAGCGAGATCTCCATGGGCGCGGACCGGCGGCGGCGGTGCGTCTTGATGCAGTGGCTGCGCGCGATCGTGTACAGCCAGGTGCTGAGCGAGGACGCGCCCCGGAAGCCCCCGATGCCGCGGGCGGCGGCGAGGAGCGACTCCTGGAGGACGTCCTCCGCATCCGCCGGGTTTCGGCACAGGCGGCGAGCGAAGCGGTACAGTCGCGGCTCGTGCCGCTCGAGAAGCTCCTCGAGCGCCTGCGCGTTTCCGGCTCGCGCGGCGTCGAGAAGGCCGGCTTCGCCCGGAGAGGTCACTGGGCTGACATCATGCGACAGCCCCGAGCCGCTGGAGCAGGTCGTCCTTCCCGCGAGCGCCGATCATCCGGGAGATCTCGCGTCCCTCCTTGAAGACGATGAGGGTCGGGATCCCGTGGATGCGCAGGCGGGCCATTGCCTCGGGGTTCTGGTCTGCGTTGAGCTTGGCGACCCGCACGCGCCCGACGAGCGAGGAAGCGACGCCGTCGAGCACCGGGCCCATGCTCCGGCAGGGGAGGCACCACGGAGCCCACACGTCCAGCAGCACCGGCAGCGGCGAGCCCAGCACCTCGTCGTCGAAGGTCCCGTCGGTCACCTCCACCGGGGCCACGGAGACGGGAAGCTCGGCCTGGCACCGGCCGCACACCGGCCCGAGCCCCCGATGCAGCTGCTCGAGTTCGACCCGGTTGAGCGATCCGCAGGAGCGGCACGGGACGGTTGTCACGCTCATCGCGCGGCGCGGCCGCTCGCGGCCGCCTCCTGGCGACGCACTGCATGCAGCCGCTTCTGGGCCACGGCGGCGGCAATGAGGACGGGGTCGTAGACGGGCGCGAACGGCGGGGCGTAGGACAGATCGAGCTCCGCCAGCGCCTCTACAGTCAGGCCGGCGTAGAGCGCGGTCGCGAGAACGTCGATGCGCTTGGCCACGACGCCGACACCGGCCATCTCCGCCCCGAGCAGTCGGCCCGTTTTCCGGTCGACCGAGAGGATGGTGGTGATCGGGCTCGCCCCAGGGACGCTGTGGGCATGGGACGGCTGTCGCGAGACCGCGGCCACTGCCTCCAGACCGACGCGGGCCGCTTCGGTCGGGGACAGCCCCGTGCGCCCCACCTCGAGGTCGAAGACACGGAAGGCGGCAGTGCCGGCGACCCCGGGGAAGCGCTCGGCCGCGCCGGCGGCGTTGGCGCCGGCCACCTTCCCCTGCTTGTTGGCGGTGGTGCCCAGGGGGATCCAGACCGGCCGCCCGGAGACGATGTGGCGAGCCTCCGCGCAGTCCCCGGCAGCAAAGACGCCGGGCACGCTCGTGTGCATCTCCTCGTCCACGGCGATGGCGCCGGTCTCGCCCAGCGCCACCCCCGCAGACCGCGCGAGTTCCACCCGAGGGCGGACGCCGACCGACACCAGGACCATGTCGGTCGGGACGAGACCGCGGTCGGTGCGGACCGTGAGCCTCGCGTCCCCTGCGTCGTCCCCCTCCTCCACCGACTCGACCGTGACCCCGGTGTCCACCGTGACCCCGTGACGTTGCAGGGCGTCGACGACGAGCGATGCGATCACGGGATCGAAGCCGGGAACGACCTGCTCCATCTTCTCGAGGATGGTGACCGCGACGCCCCGGCGACGGAGTGCCTCGGCCATCTCCATGCCGATGTATCCCGCCCCCACGATCACCGCACGGGCGGGCCGTGTCTCGGCGAGATGCCGCTTGAGGGCCTGGCCGTCGGTCAACTCCCGCAGGAGGAAGATCCCCGGCTGGTCGAGACCGGGGATCGGCGGGAGTATGGGCGCGGCGCCGGTGGCCAGGACGAGGGCATCGTACGCGAGGTCGACCGTCCCACCCCCCCCGAGGTCCTGGACGGTGACCGTGCCGCGGCTGGGATCGACGGCGAGCGCACGGTGCCGGAGCCGCAGGTCGATGTCGCGCTCGCGGACGTCGGCCGGCGTGAGGACCACGAGGTCGTCCATCGCGCGGGCGGGGTCCTCGATGTTGTACGGCATGCCGCAGGCTGCGTAGGAGACGTACGGGCCGCGCTCGAGCACGACGACCTCGGCCTCGGGCTGGCGCCTCTTGGCCTGGCTGGCCGCGCTCATCCCGGCGGCGACACCGCCGACCACGACGATGCGGGACATGGCTCCTCCTTGCACGCCGACTGGACCCCAAGTGTGGCACTTCTTGCCGGCAATTGCGCAGTTTTGCTAGGCTTCGACCGGGGAGGATCCGCCCATGGCCGACGGCGCCGCCGGTACGAAGGCCCGCTGTGTGAGCTGCCGGGAAGAGATCGCGATTCCCGAGCAGTATGCCCACGGAGACCATATCGCCTGTGGGACGTGCGGGACCAAGCACAAGGTCGTTCGCGGTGATCGCGTCCGGCTCGTCATGGCCGACGTGACCCCGCTCCGTGACGCGCTGGCGCAGAACCAGCAAACGATGAACAGGATCCAGGCCGAGCTCGCACACGCCCGTGCCAGCTTTGGGATCGGGGCCAACGGCTTGGGGATCGGCGTGGCCTTCGCCGTCTACCAGGTGGGCTGGAAGGGTGAGCCGCTGAGCATGACCCTGCTCTGGAACGCGATCGGCATCGCCCTGGTGACCGGCCTCCTTCTCGAAGCGGCCAACTGGGCCTTCCTCGCGAAGCGGCAAGCCATCACCCGCCTCTCAGAGGAGCTCCAGGAGAGCCAGGAAGAGGCCCGGACGCTCCGCCAGAAGATCCGCGACGCCACGCGCCTGTGAAGGCCTGAAGGGCGGTCGGGCCCCAGGCCTGGTGTCACCCGCGTGTCCTCTCTTTGGGGACACGCGGGTGTCCTTGGCCTATCTCAGAGCATTTCCCTCCCCCTACGTGGGGAGGGATAGGGTGGGGGGTCATTGAATGATCAGGGGAGTGAGCACCGCTATTCGATCTGTCCCGCGTCGAGCAGCGCCGCCAGCGTGCGGTAGATCGCGTAGGAGCAGCGGGGAATGTCCCGCTCGAGGTCCCGGACCGACGCCCCCT
>JAJDNV010000310.1 GCA_022340545.1 Acidobacteriota bacterium
GTCTTCTCTCTGACTTGGCGGCAAGCGGGCGCTTCCACCCCGACACCGTCCGTCTTCGAGGCGGGCCTGGCCAGCCGGATCCCCACAAGGCCTTGCGAGGAGGTGGAGCAGTGAGAGTCAGAGACTCCACCCGAGCCGCTCCGCCCTGCGTCTTCAGGGCCACGGGCACCCACGCCTCTTGCCGGACCTCTCAGACGCCGTACCAGCTCCCAGGGGGGGTCGTCATGAACTGCACCCGGATCGCGCGCGCACTGTCGCCGTCTGTTCTGGCCCTGTCGCTCGTTCTCTGTTCGTCGGTGGCAATCCTTGCTCAGGACGACGCTTCGCAAGGACCGCCCCAGCAACAGAACGTCGACGAAGATGACACGGAGGCACAAGCCCTGGCGCAAGCAGAAGAAGAGGGGTTCGTGCGGCTCGCTGAGGAAGTCAGCGTGACCGGCACGCTGATTCCTCGAAAGGACCTGGAGTCGCTCAGCCCCGTGGCGCTCGTGAATGCCGAGGAGATCACCTATCAGGGGACGGGCCGCATCGAAGACCTGATCCAGTCCCTGCCGCAGGTCTTTCCCTCTCAGAACTCGACCCTCTCGAACGGCGCGTCGGGCACGGCGACGGTGGACCTGCGCTACCTGGGCGAGGTCCGGACGCTGGCCCTGATCGACGGTCGCCGAACGGGATCTGACGGCACGTATCACGACCTGAACTTCATCCCGGCCGCGCTCGTGCGGCGGGTGGACGTCCTCACCGGGGGGGCGTCCTCCGTCTATGGCGCCGACGCGGTCGCGGGAGTGATCAACTTCGTCCTCGACACCGAGTTTGAGGGCGTCCGGGGCGCCGTCCAGTACAACGGATTTCAGCACAACAACAACAACGCCACCGCGCAGGCCATGAACGAAGCCGCGGGCTTTCCCGTGCCCACCGGGAGCACCTGGGATGGGGGGAGCTTCAACGCCAACCTCGCACTCGGTGGGAGGTTCGCCGAGGGCAGGGGTCATGCCACCGCCTACGTCGACTACCGCAACATCGCGGAGATCCTGAAGGAGAGACGCGACTACACGAACTGCGCCGCCATGCGCGGCGACGATGGTCCCGTCTGCGGCGGCTCGGGCAGCGCCGAGCGGGCCCGTTTCATCTCATTCGACCAGAACTGGAACTACCTCGGCGACTACATACTGGATCCATCGACGGGCAACACGCTCAAGCCCTGGGAGGAAGAGCGTTTCAACTACGGTCCCTACAACCACATGCAGCGCCCGGACCGGAAGTGGAGCGGGGGCGCCTTCGCGAGGTACACCGTCAACCCGCATCTCGAGCCCTACGCCGAGATCATGTTCATGGACGACTCTACGGACGCCGAGATCGCGCCCACGGCCAACTTCGGCAACACCGAAGTCATCAACTGCGACAATCCGATGCTCAGTCCCCAGCAGCGAGATCTTCTCTGCACCCAAGCCGGGTATGGACCCGACGATGACGCGAACGTCCTCACTCTTCGCCGCAACGTCGAGGGTGGCCCTCGGACGAGCCAGTTCCGTCACACGACCTTCCGTCTTCTGAGTGGTCTTCGGGGCGACATCAGCCCCGGTTGGAGCTACGACCTCTATGGGCTGCACGCACAGATGTCCAGTCCATACTCTTTCATCAACGATTTCGACATCGACCGCATCGGGTATGCGATGGACGTCGTGGGTGACCCGAGCGATCCGAGCACCTGGCGGTGCCGCTCCGGCGACCCGGGCTGCGTTCCCTGGAACATCTTCCAGGCCGGAGGAGTGACCCAGGAGGCCATCGACTACATGTCGGTGGCCGCCCTCAGCGCCTACCGGACCCGGACGCAGATGCTCAACCTGACCGTGAGGGGAGACCTCGAGGTCTACGGTGTCGCCTTCCCCTCCGCTTCCGAGGGTGTCCAGCTCGCTCTCGGCGCCGAGTACCGGGATGAGAGGCTCTCTTTCATTCCGGACGAGGTGACCCAGCAGGGTGCCGCGGGTTTCGGTAGTGAGGTCCCTGGCGTCGACGGGAGCTTCAACGTGAGAGAGCTCTTCGTGGAGGCGCTGGTTCCCGTGGTTCAAGACACACGCGGGGTCGAGGATCTGACTCTCGAGCTGGGCTACCGCCATGCCCACTACAACCTCTCCGGGGGCAACAGCAGCTACAAGGCCCTGTTGTCCTGGGCACCGGTCAATTCCTTGAAACTCCGCGCCGGCTTCAACCGGGCCGTTCGCGCGCCGAACATCTTCGAGCTGTTCTATCCGCAAAACCGGGGTACCGGTTGGACCAATGACCTCTGTGCCAACGACCCGGAGACGGGCGTTCCGACCGCCACCCTCGAGGAGTGTCTGAGAACCGGCGTGAGTGAGTCGCAGTACGGAAACCTTCCCGGGACCTCGGGTCTCGGCGTCAACGGCCTGTATGGCGGAAAACAGGATCTCAACGTCGAGACCGCGGACACCCTCACCGTGGGTCTCGTGTGGACGCCGGAGGCGATCACGGGTCTCTCGACCACGGTCGACTACTACGACATCAGGCTCGAAGACACGATCGGCTCCCTCGAGCCAGAGAGCATCCTCCGGCAGTGTGCCGACACCGGCGACCCCCTCCTCTGTGGCCTCATCCACCGCGATTCGGTGGGCTCACTGTGGCTCCCCGACGGATACGTCGACGCCAGGAATCAGAACATCGGGCGCACCGGCGCGAGAGGTGTCGATGTGAGCGCCAGCTACCCCTTGAACCTCGGGGGAAGCGGCTTCGTCAATCTCTCGCTTCTCGGAAGCTACATGCTGGAGAAGAGCCTCGACAACGGGGTGACCGACTACGATTGCGCCGGCCTCTTCGGCCCCCAGTGCTGGCAGCCCCATGCCCGGTGGCGTCATCGAGTGCGCGCCTCGTGGCAGACCAGCTTCGACACCACGATCTCTCTCGGATGGCGCTTTATCAGCTCGGTCCTGAACGAAGTGGCCAGCGACAACCCGCATCTCGCCGACCCGGACGAGATCGAGTCCTGGAAGATCAACGGGGCCTATGAGCTGCCCGCCTACAACTTCTTCGACCTCGCGGCCACCTACTCCTTCCGGGACGGCCTCCGCCTGACGCTCGGCGTCAACAACATCCTGGACAAGGACCCCCAGATCGCACCCGGGCTGGACGCCAACGACTACGGGCCGGGCTTCTTCGGCATGTACGACCCTCTCGGCCGCAACCTCTACGCGAACCTTCAGTTCGAGTTCTGAGGTCTGTCACCACTCCGGCACGTCCTTCCAGCCGGGGAACGGGTCGAGGTCGATCCTCCAGCCGTTGGGGGCCTCGGGATCCCGGACTGCGCGAAGGTTGGTGAGGGACTTCAGCTTCGCGAGGAGCTCCTGGTGGGGCAGGGTGTGAAGCGGCGGCTCGTCGAGGTCCGGCATCGGCCAGAGACGGAGCGTATTGTCCTCACCTGTCGAGGCGACCCAGCGAAGATCCGGTGAGATCGCCAGGTATTGCACGGCCGCCTCGTGCCCGAAGAGCAGGTGTGGCTCTCCCCCGGAGACCCGACCCACGCGAACGAGGCCGTCCGGGTCGCCGGTTGCGACCACGCCGCCGGAGGCGTCGAGCGCGATCCCTTCGTCGCCAGTGCATTGACCGAACTCCGGCAGCGCCCGGGCCGCGCCTGTCCGAAGATCGACGAGCTCCGCGGGGTGGCACTCCTTCCAGTCTGTGTTGGAACGCCGTCGCGCGAGCGCGGTCCGTCCTTCGGCGTCGAAGCGCACTGCGACTGAGTAGCCCGGTCGCTCGGCGAGGACGAGCTCGTGCGTGCCCTCCTCGAGGTTCCAGCGGCGGATCCCGCCATCACCGCCGGAATAGAGCGTCGACTCGCCGACGAAGGTGAGGCCAAAAACTCCCCGCTCGTATCCGCTCTGGCCAGACGAGGGCTCCGCACCTGGGGCCGCGCTCTCGTTCGCAGGGAGATCGAAGAGGCGCAGCTCGCCCGTGTCCAGGTCCCAGACGCGCAGCGTCCTCTCGCCGCTGCCGAAGCCGAGGGCGGTCGCCACCCGGCGCCCGCTCGGTGAGACCGCGGCCGCGAAGAGCAAGGTGTCGTCGGAGAAGCCCTCGAGCCGGCGCGCGGACGAGCCGTCGAGCGGCACGACGTAGGTGCGGTCCTGGTTGCCCACGACGAACAGAGAGCGGCCCTGCGGCTGGAAGGCCATGCCCATCCAGAGATTGCTCTCCGGAAGCTTGAGGAACCGGGGGCCATCCTGCATCGCCTCTCCCACCGGCCACAGCCGGAGCTGGTCGTCGGACCAGCTGGAGACCAGCCGCCGGCTGTCCGGGGCGAAGGCAATGGGGCGGTGAAGGTTGGTGTACCCGTCCACGACGGTGGGGTAGGCCCGGCGCAGCGGCCAGA
>JAJDNV010000311.1 GCA_022340545.1 Acidobacteriota bacterium
GGGGGACGACGGGGCGTCGACGGCACCCGCCGACCAAGGCGGGCCAGTTGAGGGCGATGTGACACTAGGGCTTGTTCCCTGACCGCGATCGCCTGGGTGATAATGGACGGACCGCCCGCCGGGCACGTCGTCCTCCCGGCCGGGCGCTTCCGCCGAGAGGAGGAGGGCCAATGAAGAAGATCCTTTGGATGGGCGCCTCGGCGCTCGCGGGTGCGGTCCTCGTCGGCCTGGCCGCGCCGGTCTTGGCCCAGTCGGACTTCGAGGTCCTGAAGGGCAAGGCGTTCGACACCGCCGTCGTCAAGGACTTCTACCTCGAGGGGAACGCGGTCCCCACGCAGAAGCGGAACGCCGTCCTGATCCAGTCTACTGACGGCAAGCGGATGCTCTTCGCACTGCTCGACACGAGCGGCTACGGCGCGGACATCCAGGCGAAGTACATCGGGATGGCGATCGTCGAGAAGCCCGTCTCGATCGGGGGCGTGGCGCTCGGCGTCGGTGCCTACGGCTTCGGACTCGAGAAGGGCGAGCGCGAGGCCCCTGGCACATTCCAGGTCTACGACTTGGCCGGTGAGAAGGTGGGCTCCGGTGAGGCCACCTACGACGCCGCCCTCGCGCAGCCGGTGCCTCTGCAGGTCGTCACCGGTGCTCCGACCAGGCTTTACCTCGGCCGCTACGGGCTCGACATCAAGTAGCCGCCGTTGACCGTCACCTCGTCCGGCCCAGGATGGGCTCGGCGCTGAGCCCGTCCGCCTCGTCGACGAGGTAGTGCCGGTCCGCCGGAACGTCGCGGAACTCGTCGACCTTCCCGCTCGGCCACCGCACCCGCACGAGGTCCGCCTTCGTCGCCGCCCCGAGGCCGAAGTGTGCCCGCGGGTCACTCGACGAGTAGATTCCGACCGTCCTCTTCACCTCCCAGGTCTGGCTGAGGCCGCCCGAGTGGACGGTGATCCGGGTCCCGATTCCGTCGCGATTGCTCTTCCTCCCGGCCGCGCGCAGCATCAGCCAGTGTGTCCCGGCCACCCCCTCGTTGCGGAGCAGGAGCGGGGCGCTGTCGAGGCAGGCGATCGCGACGTCGGTGTCGCCGTCGTTGTCGAGGTCGCCGAAGGCCGTGCCCCGGCCGACGACCGGCTTCACCGCGTCCGGTCCCGCCTCGGCCGAGGCGTGGGTGAAGGTGCCGTCCCTCGTGTTTCGGTAGATCGTGAGAGCCGGCTGCTCGTAGGTCTCGCCCCCCTTCGCACCACGGAGGTGCGGATACACGTGCCCGTTGGCGTGAACGATGTCCTTCCATCCGTCGTTGTCGAGGTCGACGAAGGCCATGCCCCAGGCCACGAGCAGGTTCTCGGGCTCCAGGACCCGCGCCCGCAGCGTCACGTCCGCGAAGAGGAGGTCCCCGAGGTTCCGGTAGAGCGTGCTGGAGTCGTGGGCGAAGTGCGCGGCATAGAGATCGAGGCGCCCGTCGTTGTCGTAGTCGGCGGCGTCGAGACCCATGCTGGCCTGCTCGTTGCCTTCCCCGCTCACCGCGACTCCGGCGGTGAGGCCGCGCTCCTCGAACCGTCCCCCACCCAGGTTCGCGAAGAGATAGTTGGGGGTAGCGTCGTTGCCGACGTAGAGATCGAGGTCGCCGTCGTCGTCGAAGTCGGCCGCCACGACGCCCAGTCCGAAGTAGCGGCCCGGGTCGGCTGCTCCTGACGCCGCCGACTGCTCGGAGAAGGTGCCGTCCCCGTTGCCGCGGAAGAAGCGGTCGATCGCCCCCGGCAGGCCCCGGGGGCCGCAGAGGACGGGCACGCCGATGTAGGAGCAGGTCCCGCCGGCGCGTCCCTCGGGGAGTCGGTTGGGGCCGACGTCGAGATAGGAGGCCACGTAGAGGTCGAGGAAGCCATCCCCATCGAAGTCCCCGAACGCCGCCGAGGCGCTCCACCCGGAGGCGTCGATCCCCGCCTCCTTCGTGACGTCCGTGAAGGTGCCGTCGCCGTTGTTGCGGTAGAGTACGTCCGGGCCAAGGTAGGTGAGGTACAGGTCGGTCCAGCCATCGTTGTCGTAGTCCGCGGCGGCGACGCCCATCCCCCACCCCCGGTGCGTGAGACCTGCCCTCTCGGTGACGTTCTCGAAGGTCCCGTCGCGGCGGTTTCGATAGAGAGCGGGCGTGGGACTGCGGCCGGCCCTCACCCGCTCCAGGGTCGAGCCCTGAGCGAAGAGGAGGTCCATCCAGCCGTCGTTGTCGTAGTCGAGAGCCCCGACGCCGCCACCCTTCGCCTCGAAGATGTAGTCCTTTCGGTTCGAGGGCCCATTGACGTGGACGAAGTCGATTCCCGACGCCGCCGTCACGTCGGTCAGGCGGGGCAGCCGGTTGGGGGGAGGGGCCGCCTCACTGGTGAGCGCGAGGGTCAGGAGCGCGAGAAGATGGGCGGGCGCGAGCCAGAGCATGGCCCCTCATCGTAGCGGAAGCCGGAACGCGCCGCCGCTACTCCCGATCGAGCTCGGCTTCGCGTCGGCCACCGAATCCTCCCGAGCGATCCCGAGGCCCCGGGGGGAGGGAGGGCGTGGCGGCCGGATGTCTGAAATGCGGACGGCCGCGCGTCCGGCGCTCTCCGGGACCCCATCTGTCACTCCGATCTGATTGGAAATCAAGCGGTTCGACGCTCTGTCGATGGGCCGAGCCCGGAACGGACCTTGCTCACCCCGCGGTGGGGGCGTCTGAGTCGCCACCGCACAGGACTCCCCGGGGGAGAGGTGAGAATGTCCAGAGGCCACCTGAGACGGCTCGGGCCCGCGGCTGCGGCGACCCTCCTAGGCACGCTGTGGCTGGCCCCGACGGTGAACGCGGCCGGGACGTTCGGCTACCGCAAGGCCATCACCCTGAACGGGGTGGTCGGCGGCCCCCACGCCGACTTCCCGGTGCTGGTCAGCCTCGTCGATCCCGACCTGAGGGACGGGGTCTCGAGCCCGCGTGGGTACGACATTGTCTTCCGGGCCGAGGACCCCGTGACCTGCGGGGGGCCGCCCGCCTGCACCCTGGACCACGAGATCGAGGGGTGGGACGGGGCGACCGGCACGCTTCTGGCCTGGGTTCGGGTGCCCTCGCTCTCGGCGGGCACCGTCATCTACCTGTACTACGGTGACAGCCAGACCACGTCTTCGCGAGAGGCCCGCCGGGCGGTCTGGGACGCGGACTACGTCGGGGTCTGGCACCTCGAGGAAGCCCACAACGCCGCCGTCAACGGCTACCGCGACAGTTCCCGGTACGCCAACCACGGGCGAGGGGGAGAGGGGGTCCTCGATGCGGCTCCCAATCCCGTCGTGGGCTTCGTCGGCGCCGGGCAGCATTTCGACGACGCGGATGGCACCTACGACTTCATCGACGGCGGGGACGACGGGACGCTGCACGTGGCGGGCGACGAGATCACACTCCAGGCCTGGGTCAGGCACGACATCACGATCCCCGCCCCGCATCCCTACGGAATCCTCAACCACAAGGGTTGGAGCGACGGCTACAGACTGACGCTCGAAGGTGCATCCGAGCCCCGCCTCGTCTTCAGCCTCCCGGGAAGCACCCATCTCCTCCAGAACACCCCGTTGGGGTCCCTCGGGCCGAACCAGTGGCACCACGTCGTCGCCACCTACGACGGCGCGACGATGAACGTGTATGTCGACGGCGTCAACGAGGGTTCACTCCTCAAGACGGGCAACGTCGCACCGTCGGTCAGCGGCCAACCCATGTGGATCGGCCACGGGGACGAGCCCGGCCAGCCCTGGAGCAACCCGTACGAGGGCGACCTGGATGAGATTCGGATCTCACGCGTGGCGCGCTCGGCGGAGTGGATCGCGACGGAGTACGCCAACCAGACCGACCCCCCGGGGTTCTACGCTGTGGGCGGTGAGACCTCCGGCCCCTTCGTCATCGACACCCTGACCGTGAACTACCGCTCGATCGGCACCGCCGGAGTCCTCTACTCCACCGGCGACGCCTCGGTGGCCCTGGGCGACATCACCGTGACCTTCGGCGGTGGCGCCAGCCTCCCCCCCAACGTCGGCCGGGGGGACGCGCTGACGTTTCCGGGGGCTCCAGTGGAGACGCTCCACATCCTGTCCCGCGACTCGGCCGCGCAGGTGACCCTGCAGACCCCCGCCACCGCCGCGCACCTGGCCCAGGGCTACACCATTGCCCGGGCGTTCAATACCCTCACCGACTGGGAGAGCGCGCGCGAGGGCGATCTCGTCCTCGAGAGGCGACGGGAGGTCGGGATCGCCTACAACGATGGCCCCCTGGCCGGCGGGCTCACGATCGACGGATCGACGACCGACCCGGTCCACTCCCTGACCCTCACTGTCGCCCCCGGCCAGCGCCACCTGGGCATCGCCGGCACCGGCACCGTCATCGACAACGGGGCCGGTGCCCCGCCCGCCATCCGGATTCTCGACGACCACGTGACGATCGAGTGGTTCGAGATCAAGGGAGGCACGCCCGCCCCCGCCCACGGCATCGAACTCGCGAACGGTCTCGATCCCGACAACCTCGGAACGGTACGGTACAACATCATCCACGGCTTCGGCAGCGATGGGATACGAATCGCCGACCCGGACACCATCGTCGACATCTACGGCAATATCATCTACGGGGCCGAGTACGGCATTCACCTGCCCGTCGACCTGACACCGGCGGCGCG
>JAJDNV010000086.1 GCA_022340545.1 Acidobacteriota bacterium
GACCGCGCCTCCGGAGGACCCGACCAGCTTCCAACGCGATCGTCATCGGAAAGCGGCAAGGCACCCTGACCCTCTCTGTCAGGGTCCCCTCTTCACACTGCCGTTCGAGTTCGGAGACGCCGCCCTCCCGGATCTCGCGAACGAAGAAAGGATGGTTGTGGAGATGACGAAGCGAATCCTGACGGCGAGTCTCAGTGTTCTTCTGGGCGTGCTTCTCACAGCGTGCGGGGGAGACAGCGGGACGGCTCCGACGCCCGCTCCCACGCCGACCCCGCCGACCCGGGCGCAGGTCCAGCTCAACGTGGACCCCAACCCACAGACGGCGGAGTATCAGGGGAACGGCTGGTGGCGGTTCAAGGTCAATCTGGAGTTCGTGGAGACGGCCGGGGTCGGCTTCACGATCAACTCCATTCGCACCACCCTGACTTCGCGGGCAACCGGCGGCATCCTCTACGACAACGAGGAGGCGATCGTCGAGTACGTCGGCCCGCGCGGCCGGAAGGTGATGCAGTTCTCGTCCGCGCACTACTACACCATGTATGGTCTGAGCGGCGCGGTGGACGCGAAGTTTGTTGTCAGCATCACCGACGACAAGGGAAACCCCCTCACCGTCTCCAACCAGGCCACGATCCTCCGGCACACGGAGGAAGCGGTCGAGCTCCAATAGGCGTCCCCGGGGTTGGGGGCGGGGACTGGCCCCCGCCCCCAACCTGACATCCCATGTCAGGCACGGCCCTTGCGTCCCAAGGTGTCGTGGCTGTGTGGCTGTCCGAATGCGTGACAGGGACGATGCCGGGGCGGCAAGGGCCCCGACGTCCGTTGTCAGGGTGGGGGCGGCAGGATCCTCCGGGGACCCTGCAGTCTGGCTCCCAGGGAGGGTCCGACCGATGAGCAAGAGACGCAGCATCCGCAGAAAGCGGCCCGTCGCCCGTCGGCAGCTCAACACGAAGCCCCCCATCCGGCGCCTCTACTGGGCCCTCGGCCGCCTCCGCTCCAACAAGCCCCTCAAGGCCACCGACCTCGCCGAGGAGTTCGAGGTCACGGTGCGCACCGCGTACCGGGACCTGGACTTCATGCGCGACCAGTGGGGCGTCCCCCTGGAGTTCGACCGGGCCAAGGGCACGTACCTTCTCACCGAGCCCCTGGCCGAGCTGCCCCCGGTGACCCTCAGCCAGGGCGAGCTCATTGCCCTCTACTTCGCCGAGAAGGTGCTGGCCCAGTACCGCAACACTCCTTTCGAGCACGACCTCACCAACGCCTTCAAGAAGATCCAGGACCTCCTGCCGGAGCAGGTGCGCGTCTCTCCTTCGACCCTCGACGACTTCCTCTCCTTCGACCCGGGACCACTCCACACCCCCGATGCCGGGGTGTTTCGCGACGTCCTCGGCGCGCAACGCCTCCGCCGCAGGGTCGACATCCGCTACCGCAGCCTCAGCTCCAACGCCACGACGCAGCGGCGCATCGACCCGTACCACCTGTTCAACCACCACGGCGACTGGTACGTCCTGGCCTGGGACGAGCGCCACCAGGAGGTCCGCATCTTTGCCCTCCACCGCATCCAGCGCGTGACCCCCACGACCGACGCCTTCGAGATCCCGCCGCGCTTCAGCTTCAAGAAGTTCATGAAGGACGCGTTCGCCATCCAGAAGGGGGAGACACCCGTCGACGTCTCCATCCGTTTCGCCGCGCGGCAGGCCCGCTGGATCCGCGAGCGCAAGTGGCATAGCACGGCGCGCCTGCAGGAGGAGATCGACGGCGGCCTTGTCCTTCACCTCAAGGTGGCGGAGACCTGCGAGATCAAGCGGTGGGTCATGCAGTTCGGCCGGGAGGCCGAGGTCCTCAAGCCCGTGTCCCTGCGGCGGGCGGTCCAGGAGGACCTCCAGGCTGCGGTCAAGCTCTACCGCGGCCGTCGCCCCCGGACCCGATCCGCGGACTGAGCCTCCAAGGCCTCACCTTCGACCGAGGCCCTCGGACTTCACATCGTCCTAGTTCGACGCACCACCGGCACCGACCGCGCTTTGCTGACCATCGCTGCTTCGTTTCACGGTCGCTGAGACCCTGACCCCGGATGTCAGGGTCGCCCCCGCACACTCCAGGCTGAACAGGGCGCTCGTCAGACCCCTCGTCGACGGGCGTCTCGGGAGTGACCGCCGGGCGGTCCGGCCGCTCGGCCGAGGCGGAAGGAGAGCGCATGGAGACACACGACGCGTCGTCCACGTCGGCCGCTGTGGCCTGGCTGAAGGGGCTGAGCCTCGGTGAGCCTCAGCAACTCGACCCCTACACCATCTATCCAGTCTGCGTGAAGGAGGCGGGCCCGGACCCGCACCTCCTCCTGACGCACCAGGCGATCGGAGCCCAGGTCCTCGAGATCCTCGAGAAGGGTGAAGGGGAGGTCCAGGAGCTCGACGCCTTCAACAAGGGAGACCAGCCGGTTGTCATCCTCGAGGGCGACACGCTCGTCGGGTGCAAGCAGAACCGCGTGGTCGCCCGCTCGGTGATCCTGGGTCGTGGCGGCAAGGTGTCGATCCCCGTCGGCTGCATGGAGCAGGGGCGCTGGGCCTGGACGAGCGGGCACTTCCAGTCGGGAACGATGCGCATCTCGCCCTCGGTCCGCGGCGCGTCGACGAGGGAGGTCCTCGAGGCGAAGAAGCACCGCCGGCCGAGGACGAGCGTGGACCAGTCACGGCTCTGGGCCGACGTCGTGTGCTGCCTCGACGAGAGCTCCGTCGCGACCCCCACCTCCGACTACCACGCCCTCATCGACGAGAGGGGCGACGAGGCGCGAGAGCGCTCCCGTGCTCTCGAGCGGCACCCGGGGCAGGTGGGCGTCCTGGTCACGGCCGGTGGGGACTTCCTCGGCCTCGAGCTCACCGGGCACCCCGAGACCTGGGACGAGCTGGCCGACCGCACCCTCCCCGCGCTCCTCATGGACCGCATGTGGGCTCCGGAGATCAGCACGCGGAAGAGAGGCCGTCGCCCGAAGGCCTCCACCTGGTTGCGCCGCGTCCAGAGGGCCCAGATCACCCTGACCCCGGGACTCGGCCAGGGACAGGACATCGACGTCGAGAACGGAAGCCTGGCCGGATCGGGCCTGTGGCACGACGACCAGGTGGTTCACCTGGCGGTCTTCGCGAACCGATGAGACACCCCTTGAAACCGGCGCAAGGCTCGGCCCTCTCACGGCATGAGACGGGTATGGAAGCGCGCAGAGCGGACCCGACACGACAGGGGGCCGTGTGACCATCGACGTGAACCCAGCGGTCCCGGCCTTCGGCACGGCCTCCCTCACCGGCTTGGGTGTTCAACGAAGTGAGGTGTGCCGATGAGGTTTCCCGCCCGACGTGTCGTCCTGTCGTTCCTGTCTCTGCTCCTGCTCGCTCTAGCCGTACCCTGCGCAGCCACGGCCGCCGACGAGGCCGCCCAGCCTGCCACCGACGCGTCCCCGGCCATCGTCAAGATCTACGTGGCCGCGGTGATGCCCGACGCCTTCGCCCCCTGGCGGCCGGGCTTCTCCTCCGACAAGACGGGCTCCGGCGCGGTGATCGAGGGTCACCGCATTCTCACCAACGCCCACGTCGTCGAGGGCCACACCTTCGTCCAGGTCCGACTCCACGGCCACCCGGAGAAGCATGCAGCGCGGGTCACGTTCGTGTCCCACGAGGCCGACCTCGCGCTCGTCGAGCTCGAGGAGCCCGATCGTCTCGACGGCATCGAGCCCTTGCCTCTCGGCGACCTTCCAGAGCTGCGCGCCGAGGTCTCGGCCCTTGGGTTCCCGGAAGGCGGGGACACCCTGAGCATCACCAAGGGCGTGGTGACCCGCGTCGAGCACGTGATGTACCTCCAGAGCTGGGCGCGACTCCTCTCGATTCAGATGGACGCCGCCATCGGCGCGGGAAGCAGCGGTGGCCCCCTCGTCCACGACGGGAGCCTGGTGGGCGTGGCCGCCCAGACCACGGTCACCAACGACACCATCGGCTGCGCCGTGGCCGCCCCGGTGGTCCGGCAGTTCCTCGATGACGTGGCCGACGGGCGGATCGACGGCGTCCCCACCTTGAGGATCGACACCCAGCCGCTCGGAAACCCGGCTCTGAGGGGCAGCCTCGGAGTGCAGGAGGGGGAGACCGGCGCCCTCGTCCGGACCGTGGCCCCCGTGTCGCCCGCCGCGGGCATCCTGCTCCCCGGCGACGTCCTGACCGCGGTCGACGGCCTCGACGTGGCCGACGACTCGACGGTCGAGCTTCGGGGACGCGAGAGGACCGACCTGACCTACGCCATCGACCGACACCAGGTGGGGGAGACCGTCACCCTGCGCTTCCTCCGCGCTGGCCAGGCCCGCGAGGCCAGGGTCAGACTCGGCCTGGCCCTCGGAGAGGCCGAGCTCGTCCCCCGGCTTCACGAGCGGCCCGGTGACTACTACATCTACGGAGGGCTCGTCTTCCTCGCGGTCACCCAGGACTACGTGATCCGGGCCCTCGAGATGGACTCCTTCAACTGGAACCTGACCCCCTACATCGTCCGAGCGCTCGAGCACCCGGGCGAGCAGGTGATCCTCCTCCAGGCCGTCCTCACCGCGTCCGTCAACCAGGGCTACGGCAAGGCCGCAGGGGAGGTGATCCAGTCCGTCGACGGCCAGCCGGTGAGGAGCCTTCGCGAGCTCGCCGCGCTCGCCGAGGGGGGCGACGGCCCCTACGTGACCTTCGGCTACCGCGACGGTGGGCGGGTCACTCTCGACCGCGAGGAGGCCCGCCGCGCGACCCCGACGCTCCTTCAGCGCCACGGCATCGCCACCGATCGCTCGGCGAGCCTGAGCGCGGCGCCACAAGTCGCGTCAAGCGCAGGAAGCGAGGCCCTCCGTGTCCCCTGAGAGCCCGGTGGATAACGGGCGAGTGAGGACCACCGCACTCGCCCTGCTGATGATCTTGCTCGCGGCATCGTCCAGCGCGCAGCAGCTCTCCTCGGACGGTCGGTCCGTGGTGGGAAGGACGACGATGCTGGATCGACTGGTGCGCTTCCTGGATCCCGACCGGCTCCTCATCGGCCTGTCGGGCGACGAGCTCAAGCTGTGGGGCGAGCGGCTCTACCCGCAGGAAGGGATTCTCCACAACCGCGCCGGACACCGTCTCGGGTCCAGGATCCTGACGGACCGCTTCGGACCCGTGGCCGCCACCGCCCTCGGGATCGCCAACGAGATCTTCGAGGCCTACAACCTGAGGCACATCGGCGCCCCCGTGATCTCCACGGAACGTTTCGACCTGGAGGACCTGGCCGCCAACTTCCGCGGTGTGTACGACTCCTACGCCATGGACCTCAATACACCGTGGGGTCTCGTCCGGCTCCTACGGGACCGCCCTGGTCCAGGCGACTTGCTGTGCTTGGCGATCAATTCGCGGACTGCAGGCACGAGTTCGCGCGGTACGCTCACCAGCGCGTGATCGGAGGATTCGTACGCGGCCTCATCTTCCGCGACGGCCTCTGTCTCCGTCTGCGTTTCGCAGTGCAAGAGGACACGCTGCACCCTCGCCTCGTTCCAACCCCGAGGAAGCGTGCTCTGGCTCATGGCTGCCGCCATCCGGCGAGAGGCTAGGACGCCACCTCCACGAACTCAGCGAATGACCCGGGTTCCGGGATCGGGAGGTCGTCTTCCTTGAGACCCTGCAGATGGAGCTCGATGGCCTCCTGCATGTTCCGTCGTGTTTCCTCGACGGTGTCTCCGGTGGCGATGCAGCCCGGAAGGTCCGGGGCAAAGGCCGAGTAGTTGGCTCCTGCTCTCTCGACCACGACCAGGAAACGATGCATGTTCTATCTCTTGAGGCCCGCCTGCTCAAGGATAGTCCATGTCATCGCGGACCATCAGCTGCAGGGTTTTCCAGCGGGGCCTCGGCATCGGCGGACTGGCATCTCCCCGCCACGCGGCTCACGACCGCTGGATCGGCCGACGGAGTTGCCGGATCCGGTCGAGAGAGGGAGGCGCAATCCCACCGAAGCGCACTTCATAGTAGGTGCGCACGATGTCCGTCCCCCCATCTCCGAGGGCCACCGGGCCCTCGGGGGTGCCAGGTCCTGAGGGCGCGGCCAGGGCCGAGGCGTGCTCGAGAAGGCCCCGGCTTCGGAGACGCGGGTGGCCGTGCGCGACCCACCGGCGCTCGAGATCGCGGACCAGGGCGCGGAGGTCGGCGGGAACCCGGGCGGCTTCGGCCTGGCGATCACGAAAGACGCGGCGACGGGCGAGGAGCGCGCGCAGCCGGCGCCAGACCGCGGGACCGAAGGCGAGGGCGACGAGCACGAGCCACGCGAGCGGCTCCCGCACCGCCCGGGCCGCAAGTGACAGCACCTCGCCACCGAGCCAGCGAAGGAAGGCGAGCGGCCCGCCCTCGACGAGGCGCGCCCAGGCGTCGGCCAGGGCCGCTCTCGCGTGCTGAAGCCACCGCTGGACGGACCCGGGAGTGCCGCGTGCCCCCGCGAACTGGCCGGGGGGTGTCGGGTCCGCCTCGACCCATCCCTGACCCGGGATCCAGGCCTCGATCCACGCGTGCGCGTCCGACTCGCGCACGACGTGAAGGCCTCCTCCCATGTCGGTCTGCGGTCCGACGCTCAAGCCCTTCACGTATCGGGCCGGGACGCCCCGCAGACGCAGGAGCACGACCGCCGCGCTCGCGAAGTACTCGCAGTAGGCCTCCTCCTTCTCGAAGAGGAACTCGGCCAGCGGGTCGTCGTCGGGACGGAAGGGCCCCGGCGAGAGCGAATACCGGTAGTGGGTCTGCAGGTGCAGAACCGTCGCGTCGAGCGTCTCCCGCGGGCCCGCCGAAGGCGGCCCCAGGCTCATCGCCAGGGAGGCGATGCGGGGATCGACCGACTCCGGCAGCGACAGGCTCTCCTCGCGTTCGGCGGGCGAGAGACCCTCAACCCCCTTTCTGGAAAGGCCCGCGTCCAGCGGCGGTGAGGCGGACCGAGGCGAAGCCAGCACCGCGCCGTACTGACGGAGCGAAAGACCTGCGGGGCGCCGGACCAGGCCGAAGCGGTCGAGTTGGAGAATCGATGCGTTCGCCGTCACCGCCAGGGGATCCCGCGGAAGCAGGAGCGGCCACTCGCTCACCTCGGCCTGGGTGATCCGCAGCTCGACCCGTGGCTCCGCAGGCTCCGGATGCCTGTCGCCGCTCTCCCCAGACAGCGGGAACCAGCTCCCCAGGCCCGTGACGAGCGGACCGGCGTCCTGTGAAGGCGGACCGGGGCGGAGGGCGCGCCGAGCTGTCGGCCCGGGCGACGGAGGCCGCACCCCCGGAGCAGAGCGCGACCACGTCCGCCCGTCGAAGCGCGTGAACACCTCGGCCGGCAGCCGCCAGCGTCCCCCCGATGGGAGTGACGTCTGCAGGTCGAGGACCCGCCGCCGCGAGAGGGAGAGCGCCCCGACGTCGCCGAGCGTGGACTCACCCGAGAGACCGGTCGTCCCCTGGTCGAACGCGGCCGCGAACGCCCTCTCGACGTGCGGCTGGAACAGCGGCAGGCCGACGATGCCCGTTGCGGCGAGTGCCACCGAGAGGAGGACCGTGAGCGCCAGGCCGGCCGCGGCGCGCGCGCTCCAGCGCGGACCGCGGGCGAGGAAGGCACCCGTCCAGAGCGCCGCCGTCACCAGGACGGCCAGGGCCACGTAGCGCTCCGCGAACGCCGAGTGCTCGGAGCCTCTCAGAAAGGCGAGCGCCGTCGGGCCGTAGCCCTCGGGACGCGGGTCGAGGCCGGAGACCGCCAGGAGGCCGATCGTCGCGGGCAGCAATGTGCGCCCGGCCGGGAAGCGTCGCGGCGCCAGGCTGAAGACCATGGCGCTCGCGAGCAGCAGCGGCCCGGCCAGGCGCGTGAAGAGCGCCGAGTCGAGGATCAGCACCCCCATCGAGCGGCCGAGCCAGGCGAGTACCCCGGTGACGAGCAGGACCAGGGCGACGCCGCGTGGAAGCGTGCGCACGAGCGATGCTGGCACCGTGGTCCATTCGAAGAAGGGCAGCGCGCACGTCCCCACGACGAGCAGCAGCCACGGCCCCGCGAGGATCGCCAAGGCGAAGGCCAGCGTGGCGGCGACGAGCGCCACGGCGAATGCGGCGCGTACCGGTTCGAGCTTGACGCGCCTCACGCCTCCTCCTCCGCGACGAGCCGCGCCTCGAGCTGCTCCGGCGTGAAGCGCGTCACCTCGCCCAGGTCCGCCGAAACGGCCGTCCAGGGCCGCCGCGTCTCGCCCTCGTGGACGAGGAGGACGCGCACTGCGGCGCCCATCGTCCGCACGCGCTGGAGGAAGGCCTCGCGGGCCTCGTCCCACTCGAGCATCACCGCCACGACCGTCGTCAGCCCCTCGAGCCGCTCGAAGAGTCGCGGGCCGATCGACGTGAAGGGCGGGGCCGGGGAGGGCTCGAGGCAGGCGAGCACGTCGAGCACGTTGTCGAGGTAGCCGAGGCTGCGGCCCGTGCTGACCTCGTAGAGGTCGGGCCCGGCCGCGAGGATGTCCACCACCTCGTCGCTCCGGCTGAAGTGGTCGGCCACCGAGGCCAGGAGCGAGATGGCGCCCTCGAAGCGCGCACGCTCGCGGGGCCGCGGACGGCGGGGGAGGAAGGTGTCGAGGACGAGGGCGATCCGGGAGAAGTACTCCTCCTGGTACTCCCTCACCACCGGGCGGCCGAGGCGCGCCCACGAGCGCCAGTGGATCTTGCGGAGCGGGTCGCCCTCGCGGTACTCGCGCGTCCCGACGAACTCGAGCGATTCGCCCACCCGGGAGGCGAGGGGGATGCCGCCCGGCTGGTACCGCCGGCCGGTCGGCAGGGGGAGCTCCTCGAGTGTGAAGTAGCGCGGGTAGGCGAGGATCACCTCCCCGGGGAGCCACACCGCCTTCGAGCGCGCGAGGCCGAACGGGTCGGTGCGGGCCACCCCGAGCCCCGGGAGAACGTAGCGGCCGCGTCGGCGAGGCTGGAAGGCGATGTCGACCCGAGCTGGGCGGCGGCCGTCCGTCTCGGTGAAGGACTCCGCCGGCCGCACGTCGAGCCCTTCCTCCGCGGGGAGCGGCCCCTCCCAGAAGAGCGACAGCGGCCCGCTCGCCTCCCCGCCCCTGCTCGCCACCTCCAGGGCCGCGGTGACCCCGCGACCCGCGGTCAGCCGGGCCGGGAGTCGGCCACGAAGCTGCACGAAGGGCCGACGACGAAAGAGCTGGACCGTGGCGACGAGCAGGGGAGGGGCCGCCAGCGCGAAGAGCATGAAGACGAGGGCCCGCCGCGTGTCCACCCCCACGAAGGCGACGGCGAGCGTCGCCCAGAGGACGAACCGACCCCGCTCAGTCAGCCGCCGCCGGTACAGCCCCCGCAGCGACTGGAAAAGGAAGGCGCTCTCGAGGGGGCGGGCGAGCGGGCTGGTGGCCACGATAGCAGCTGCCTCCACTCAGGCCGGCACGGAGGTCGCGTCGAGGACCTCGCGCACGACGTCCTCCTTCGAGACCCCGGTGTAGCGGGCCTTCGTCTCGAGCCCCAGGCGGTGGGCGAGGACGGGCACCGCCTCGGCCTTCACGTCCTCGGGCACCACGAACCCCCGGCCCTCGAGGAGCGCGCGGGCCTGGGCGGCGCGGAAGAGCATCAGCGTGCCGCGGGGCGAGCACCCCAGTTTCACCGCGGGGTGGCGCCGCGTCGCCTCGCCCAGCTCGATGGTGTAGCGACCGACCGAGCGCTCGACCGTGACCTCGCGCGTCTGACGCTGCAGGGCCACGACGTCGTCCGTGGAGACCACGGCCTCGACCGACTCCAGGGGGTGGCGCTTCGCCTGCGCGTAGAGCACCTCGAGCGCCTCTTCCGACCCGGGGTAGCCGAGGGCGATCCGCAGGCCGAAGCGGTCGAGCTGCGCCTCCGGCAGGGGATAGGTCCCGTGGAACTCGATCGGGTTCTGGGTGGCAAGGACCAGGAACGCCGAGGGGAGGGCCCGCGTCACCCCCTCGCTCGAGACCTGCCCCTCGCTCATCGCCTCGAGGAGCGCCGACTGCGTGCGCGGCGACGCGCGGTTGATCTCGTCGGCGAGCAGCACGTTGGCGAAGATCGGCCCCTCTTTGAAGGAGAAGCTCCCGTCGCGCGGGCTGTAGACCGAGGAGCCCAGGATGTCGGCGGGGAGGAGATCGGGGGTGAACTGCACCCGGCGGAACTCCCCCGCGAAGCACCGGGCGAGCGCCTTGGCGAGCGTCGTCTTCCCGACGCCGGGGACATCCTCGAGGAGCAGGTGCTGCCCGGCCAGGAGCGCCACGAGAACGTGGTCGAGGGCCTCGTCCTTGCCGAGGATCACGCCGGCCAGCTGGCGCTTGATCTCGGAGAGCGTCTTCGCGGGGGAGTCGGTCATCGGTTGATCACCTCGTAGGTCAGGTCGACGAGCGTGAGCCGGGGCAGCAGCTTCTCGACGTCCTCGGGCGCCGCTGCTCCCAGGTCGGCCCTCACCGGCGCGACGACGAGACGGAGCCGGTGTGGGCCAGAACGACTGGGGGCAACCAGAGTGACGGATCGGACGGCCAGCCCCCCGGAGGCCGGGGCTTCGACCACGGCGGGCGGCTCTCCGGCAGGAGGGTAGACCTGGACGGCCGACCCGTCCTCCCGCTCGGCCATGAGGAGCCAGCGGGCCGGTCCCTGCAGGCTCGCCCGCAGAACGAGCGGCTCTTCCAGGCGCACCCTCGGGGGCACCCCTGCCGCGACTGTCTCCAGCTCCAGGCTGGCCGGCACCCTCTGGCGGGGTGGCAGAGCGAGAAGATGCTCCAGGGTCGCGGCCGAGACCGTCGCCGCCGGCCGTTGCGAGACGGCAGGACGTCCCTCATCTGGAGTCCCGCGGAAGGCCTGGTAGCCCACCGCGACCACCAGGACGACCGCCACCACCGTCGCGAGGTCCCCAAAGGTGGCGGGGCGCTTGAACCAGGAGCGCACGCGCTCCCACGCGGTCGGCTTCTCGAGCGCGTCCAAGAGCTCTTGGCGCGCCCCCGGCGACTCGAGAAGCTCGCGGAGCCCCTCGTCTTCCACCAGCGCGTCGAAGAGCTCCTGGTCGTCCAATGCGGCCCGCAGAAGCTCGCGGCGCTCCTCATCGGTGAGCGTGTCCGTGGCGTAGCCACCGAGGAGCCGTTTCGGATCGTCGCTCATGGCTCCTCCTTCCCCAGGACCAACCCCAGCTCGGCGCCGAGGATCTTCCGGAGCCTCTTGCGGCAACGGTTGTCCCAGGCGTAGACCGTGCCCACGGGGCGTCCCAGGGCCGCCGCGATCTGGACGAAGCTCTCCCCCTCCAGCTTGCGGCGCAGCAGGTCGCGACACCGGCCATCCAGGCGCCTGATGGCCTCGACGAGAAACCGCACCCGCTGGCGCCTCCAGAGGACCTCCTCGGGGTCGGGACCTTCGGACGCCACATCCTCGAGGGGATCGCGGTCGTTCTCCTCTCGGGTGGGCAGGGGAGAGTGGCCCAGCTCCTGTCGCCTCTTGGCCTTTCTCCAGCGTGCCGACTGCAGCTTCTTCAATATGGTGATGCCCAGGGCGGCCAGCTCCTCGGGAGCATCGACGTGGGAGTACTTCCGGGTGAGGACGACGAGGACATCCTGCGCCAGATCCTCGGCCTCCTCGGGAAACGGCCCTCGCCGCGCCGCCGCCCGCATGCGGGCCCGCAGCTTCTCGAGCGTGGCCTCCCGAGTGAGGGCCGAATCGGCAGCCATCATCCGTGCCGGACTATAGCCCAGCCCCCTGACCCAGAAGGCCCAACCGCCGATCACGTGCTCGAGTGACACCTGAGCGCCTCCATCAGGGTCATGTCGGGAGAAGGCCGTTCCTTGCATCTTCCGGTTGCCGGCCGCACGCCCGGCCTGGCCTTCAAACGGATTGAGCGTGAGCTATCCGAGCTGTTCGGAGGGCGCCCGGTGGACCTGGTGACCCCCCATGCCTCCGCGGGGAGCTGTGCCCCAGTGCAGGCCCTACCTCGAGCGCTTCGGTTTCGTCTTCCGGGACGGCCGAGGAGTGCGCCCGCGGCCGCTCGACCTGG
>JAJDNV010000010.1 GCA_022340545.1 Acidobacteriota bacterium
AGCGCCTCGTTCTTCTCGGTGGCCGCGTCCTTCTTCGTCCCGGTCCGCTTGGTCGCGGTGGTTGGCGAGGATTTCGGCGAGGAGCAGCTCGCGGCCTTCAAGGATCGCCCGATCGACCTCGAGGGGCTCGAGCGGACGAAGGGCAAGACGTTTCACTGGGGGGGCAAGTACTCGCTCGACCTCAACTCCCGCGAGACCCTCTTCACCGATCTGAACGTCTTCGAGTTCTTCAAGCCCAAGATCCCCGCGGCCTACCGCACGTCCGAGGCGGTCTTCCTGGGAAACATCGATCCGGTGCTGCAACGCCAGGTGCTCGAGCAGGTCGAGAAGCCACAGCTCGTCGCCTGCGACACCATGAACTTCTGGATCGACGGCCAGCCCGACGAGCTACGAGAGACGCTGCGCCAGGTCCAGATCCTCTTGATCAACGACGCCGAGGCCCGGGAGCTGTCGGGGGAGTGGAACCTGGTCAAGGCGGCCCGAGCCGTCCGGAAGATGGGCCCGCGGACTCTCGTGGTCAAGAAGGGCGAGCACGGCGTGCTGATGTTCACCGACGAAGGCTGCTTTGCCGCCCCCGCCTACCCCCTCGAGACGGTCTTCGACCCCACGGGAGCCGGCGACACCTTCGCCGGGGGCTTCCTCGGGTACCTCGCGAGCGCCGGCGAGCAGGGAGACGCCGCGCTCAGACGGGCCATCGTCGTGGGCAGCACCCTGGCGTCGTTCTGCTGCGAGGCCTTCAGCCTCGACCGCCTGCTGACGCTCACCCGAAGAGAGATCGACGAGCGCTACCGCGAGTTCCAGGACCTCACCCGGTTCGAAAGCCTGTAAGCGCAGACGCACTGCTTGGGGGGCACGGCCCCCGGCCCGAGCTCCTCGAAGAGCCAACAAGAGCGGCGGACAGGCGAAGGTCGCCGTTTCCTACGAGCGCTCACCCCAGGGGATACGGCGCTTCCCACTTTCGTGAACTTCGCCTGCGATTCTGTCGATGTGGTTCGGCTCCTACGCCCCCTGGCACGAGCCGCTGCCATGAGCACCCGCAGCCTCTCGGCCCGGCGAGGCCGGCCGCGAGTGCCCGCCTCGGGCCTTCGGCTCTCTCCCGCTCTACGGCGGCCCGGAAGGCGGCTGGATGGCACAACCAGCCGGAGCCTCGGACGCGGATCTCGCCGAGCGCCGGTGGCGTGCCATCACCTCCTTTCCGAAGTCGTCCTCCGCGATCAGTGCGTTGTGAGTCCGGCACATGAGAACCAGGTTGTCCGGGCTGTGTTCGCCGCCAACGCCAAACGGTTTCCTGTGGTGGAACTCGAGGTCGTGGCGCTGACTGCACCGTCTGCTTTTCCTGTCCTTGTACGTGCACCGGCCCCGGTCTCGCTCTTCGACAAACCGCCTGACCGCGGCCGGGATGTGACGCGATCTCGGCCTCGTGTCCGTGGCGGCCAGGTTCTTCCGGGGCTTCTTCGTCTTTCCGAAACGCCGCGCTTCGAGCCGTTCGAGCTCTCTAGTGACTGCGAGCTCGATGACCGTGGCCAGGTCCCCGTCGGGTACGGCCGAGCGCGTCAGGGCCTGGAGCCGCTCGAGCTTGTCGCGGAACTCGGCGCTGGCGTCGAACCGGACCCGAAAACGGGCCGGCGCAACGGGCTCGATCGCCGGGCGCTGCCCTCCAACTCTGCGCGCGCAGAGTTCGCTGTCTGGCGGACCGCCCCTCTCTTGAGGCGTCGCGGCGCCTGCTTCCGCCGTTGCGTCTATACGCTGGGCGATGTCCCCGGCCACTGCTCTGTCCGATGAAGGTTGCGGAACCAGCGAATCAGCCCCGTTGGTCCCAAGCTGACGGGCGCCACCCAAAGACGCACTGGACTTCCGCGTGGGCAGCCTGCGGATCGTTGCCGAGGCGGTTGGCTTCGGCTCCAGCTCGGCGACCAACTCGACAATCTGGCGGTGGGACATGTGGGTGGCTCGCGCCAGGAGCGCCTCCCGGTTCTCGCGGGTCAGATGCGGTGCCAGCCGCGCGATGCCGCTCAGATGAAGACGGCCGTCGCGCAACATCTCGAGGAGCATCGGGTGCTCCCGTGTGGCACGGCCCACCGCGATGCGGAGATAAGCCTCCTGCTCCGACAGGTGCAGGACCTGGGTGCAGTACACGAACATGCTGGGCGCGGCCTCACGAGCATAGAGCTTCCGGGCGTCCACCTCGGCGATCCGGGCGACGAGGTCGGCCTCGGCCCATCGGGAGGTCTTGAGAATCTCGGACAGGCCACGAAGCAGGTCGTCGTCCGAGACCGTCTTCAGATTCTGCTCCTGCATGGGGGAACTGTAGCCGGCAGCGGTGACAGGACAGGTCCGATGTGACGACGAGCAGAACAGTCTACTGTGGAATATCGTGACTCTTCCGGGTGGTCGAGGCCGTCTGCTTCCGCTTCGGAGTTAGAATTCCGGCGGCTCGGAAGGAGCGATGGCCCTCGAAGCCGGCACGCGCCTGGGTACTTTCGAGGTGCTCTCCCCGCTCGGTGCGGGAGGCATGGGGGAGGTCTACCGCGCGCACGACACCCAACTGGGTCGCGAAGTCGCCCTTAAGCTTCTCCCCGAGAGCCTCGCCCACGACCCGGAGCGCCTGGGCCGCCTGAGACGCGAGGCGCGCGCGCTCGCGGCCCTGAACCACCCTGCCATCGCCACCGTGTACGAGATCGGCGACGCGGAGGGCACCTCCTTCCTGGTGATGGAGCTGGTGGAGGGCGGAGCTACGCCATCGCCCCCGACGGGATGCGGTTCGTGGCGGAATGGCAGGACGAAGAGGAGCCGGAGCAGATCGTCGTGATCCCCGACTTCGCGAGAGAGGTGGAGGCGAAGTCCCGCGCCGCCCAGCGTTGACCTGGCCGCGGCGGCCGCCTACGGGTGGGCGGGGGGCTCGAGCATCGTGTTGACGATGGTGAGGAGCTTGTTCGCGGTGAAGGGTTTGTTGATGTACATGATGGCGCCCGACTCGAAGCCCTCGGCGAGGGCCTCGCCGCCTCCCTTGGCAGTGAGGAAGATGACCGGTATCTCCTTCGTCCGCGGCTCCTCCTTGATGCGCCGGCACACGGTGAAGCCGTCGATCTCCGGCATCATCACGTCGAGCAGGACGAGGTCGAAGTCCTCCTTTCCGAGGATCTCGAGCGCCTCGGCCCCGCCGGCCGCGGTGGTGACGGCGAAGCCTTTCTGCTCGAGGATGGTCCGCTCGAGGCTGAGGATGTTCTCGTCGTCGTCTACGACCAGGATCCGCTTCGCCATCAACCCCTCCAGATGGAAGCGCTCGGAGCAGTGCGCCGGATTCTAGCACCCGCGGGCGGAGAAAACCCGGCGTTCGCCGAGACGGTGTCTCACGGGAGGGCGATCTGTCCGCAGGCCCCACCGGCGACGCAGGCCCGGAAGGTCCCGGCTCCGTAGGCGAAGACGAGGTATTGGTTGTCGGGGTGGTTCTGGCAGGACGCCCCACCGCCTTCCCCCCGGCAGGGGTGGCCGTCCGCTGACCACGTCGGCCCGATCCGACCGGTGTCGGCGGATCCCACGCGCAGGGCCTCGCACGCGGTGCGCTCGGGATGACCTGCGGGCCGCACCGGGCACATGGAGCGGCCGTCGGTGAACCCGATCTGCCGGCAGTAGTCCTCGTTCGGCCCGACGAGCGGCGTTGCGTCGAGGATCACCCGCGACGCCTGGCGGGCGAAGACCTTCACGTTCACCCGGCTGATGGCGGGCGGCTGGGGCGCGCCGCACGAGGCGGATGCCCCGCCGCCGCCGCTTCCTCCCCCGGATCCGGGCTCCGCCGGCAGGGGCGCCAGGTCCTCCGGAGTGGGGGATGGCGAGGGTGTGGGCGCGGCCGGGATCGTGGCACCGCCAGCCTGGGGAGCATCCGGATCCGTCGACTCGGGCTGGGTCGGGAGCTCCTCCCGGATGGTCTTGCAGGCTGCCGCCACGAACACGATCGTCAACGTGAGCCCGAGAAGCCTTCTCATCGCGCGTCCCGCGACGGGACGGTCGAAGGTCACACACGGCCTCCGGGCTGTCAAGCGTGGGCGGGGGAGCTAGCGATTGACGTCAACCGCGCCGCAGGCGCCGTTGCTCGCGCACGCCTGGTAGCTGCCGTTCGCGAAGGCCCTGACGAAGTACTGGTTGTCGGGGTGGTTCTCGCAGTTGACTCCGGTGCAGAGGGACCCGTCGTGCCGCCACGTCGGACCCGGCCGGCCCGTGTCGACGGCGGTGCCGACCGCCCACGTCTCGCAGGCCACGCGCTCCGGATGCCCCTCGGGTCGGACCGGGCACATGGACCGGCCGTCGGTGAACCCGATGCTGGCGCAGTAGTCCGCGTCCGGGCCGACGAGGGGAGTGGAGTCCAGCGTCCAGGCGTTCGGGCCACGCAGGTAGATCTTCACGTTGACCCGCGAGATCGCCGGTGGCGTCGGCGCGCCGCAGCCGCTCGTGTCGGGGGGGCTCGTCGTGTCCGGCGTCGGGTCGGGCGAGGGATCCTCGTCCGGCGACTCGTCGTCCGAGGGATCGGGGGTGGGGCTCGACGACGGGCTTCCGAGGACCGGCGTCGGCGTGGGATCGGGCGCCGGGCCACTCACGGGGGGCGCCGGGGCCGGGGCGACCGGACCGGGGTCTTCGACGGGATCGGGCGTCGTGGGCTCGGGCAGCTTTCCACACCCCCAGACCAGAAGGCCGGCGCCCAACAAGATCGAAAGCAGCGTCCTCATCGGCCTCCCGCGCACAGGCTCACACACGCCCCGGGGGCGGTCAAGCCGGCTCCCGCCTCACCAATCGACTTCGACGGACCCGCAGACCCCGCTCTCCACGCAGGCCTTGTAGAGGCCGCCATCGTAGGCCCAGAGCATGTACTGGTTGTGCGGGGTGTTCTCGCACCAGTGGCCGTCGCAGTAGTCCCCGTTGCGGGTCCAGGTGGGACCCGTGCGACCCGTGTCTTCGGCCATCCCGACGACGTAGGCCTCGCAGGCCTCCCGCTCCGGATGTCCGTCCGGACGGACCGGGCACCGTATGCGCCCGTCCGTATACCCGATCTCCCGGCAGTAGTCGGCTCCTTTGACGAGAGGCGTGGAATCCAACGTGATCTTGGCGGGGCCCCTCATGTGGATCTTCGCCTTGACCTTCTCGATCGGGGGCGGGTAGGGCTTGCCGCAATCCCCGGTGTCCTCGGGCTCCGGAGTGGGCTCGGGCGTAGGCTCGGGCGTGGGTTCGGGCGAAGGCTCCGGCGTGGGCTCCGTTGGGGAAGGAGAGGGTGTCGGGCCCGCTGTCGGGGCAGGCGTGGCCGCTCCCCCGACGTTGAGAGCAGGGATCGGGACGGTCAGGAGTCCGGTCGCGGCGGGCTCCTGCGTCTCGGTCGGCTCGGTCGGCAGCTCCTCGGTGATGGTGTGACAGCTGGTGAGGATGATCCCTGCGGCCACGACCGCGCCGAGCGAGGTAATCCGCATCGCCACCCCTTCTATCTAGAATTCACCTGATACAGTCACATATAAGTACCCATCAAGTCAAGTTTTTCGAGTGTGCTTCGACCCGCCGAGGCGTGGCCGCCCCCATGGGGCCGGCCGCTAGCGAAGGAGCCCGGCCACCACCTCCGCGGCGCGCTGCGACGCTCCCGGCGGGCCGAGCCGCTCCCGGATCTGCCCGAGCTCCGTCCGGAGGGCGGCCCTCGCGGCCGGGTCGTCGAGCAGGGCCTGTGCCTCGCTCGCGACCGCCTCAGGCGTGAAGTCCTTCTGAATCAGCTCCTTGACCACCCCATGCCCCGCGATCAGGTTGGCCATGGCGTAGTGGGGCACATGGACGAACGGCCGGCCGAGCGCATACGTGATGGGGGAGAGCCGGTAGACGACGACCATCGGCATCTCGACGAGGGCCGCCTCGACGGTCGCCGTGCCAGAGGCCACGAGGCCGAGGGTGGCCGCACTCATCAGGGAGGAGGCCGGCCCCTTGAGCGGTCGCACCGCAAGCCCCTCGAAGGCCCGCGCGAAGATGCCGGTGTCCAGGCCGGGGGCGACAGCGAGCCCGAACTGTAACTCGGGCCGCCGCGCGGCCAGCAGGCGGATGGCTCCGGCGAGGGGCGACAGGTTGTAGGCGACCTCCTGGGGCCGGCTCCCGGGCAGGACCGCGATCGTCGGGCGTGACGCATCCAGCCCGGCCGAGGCGAGAACGGCGGCAGGGTCCGGAGCCGGCTTCACGAGGTCCACGAGGGGATGGCCGACGAAGGTGACGGGGACTCCGGCCTCGCGGTAGAGGGCCTCCTCGAACGGGAAGATGACGATCATGTGGGACACCGTCTCCCGGATCGTGCGCAGCCTGCGGCGCCGCCAGGCCCAGACCTGCGGGGAGACGTAGTAGACGATCGGCACCCCGCGCGCCTTCAGCTTCCGGGCCAGGCGCAGGTTGAAGCCGGCGTAGTCGACGAGGACGGCGAGCGCCGGTCGCTCGCGGTCGACCTCGCGGAGAAGCGCGTGGAGGACGGCGCGGAGGCGGCGCACGTGCCGGAGGACCTCGAGCAGTCCGACCACCGAGACGTCGCGCACGTGGGCCAGGAGTCGGGCGCCTTCGGTTTCGAGGCGGTCCCCTCCCAGGCCGAACACCTCGACCTCGGGGATCCGGCGGCGCAGGTGGCGGACGAGCTCCGCCGCGTAGAGATCACCGGAGGACTCGCCGCACGAGACGAGGAGACGCGGTCTGGACGCGGTGGGCACGCCGGGGCAGTATAAGGGAGCGTCGGTGCACGGGACGGCGCCTGTCCGCGTTCGCGGACAGGCACCTTCCCGGGGTCACGACGGCGGAGAGGCTAACAGTTTCGTATTCAGTTACTTGGAGGGCCTTGCGAGGTCGGGCGGGCCGGCACAGGCCTTGCACCTCCTCGAAGTGGACGTGGTCGTGTCAGGGAGCGGGAGGGGGTCATGAACGGACGGCAGATGCTCTTCGCTGCGGGGTGCTTCTTCCTCGGGACCTCCGCACTCGCCCAGCAGGACCGTGCGGTGCCGCGCGGGGGCGGAGGCGGATCCGCGGGGACGTCTCGCACTCCATCGGTGCACTCCTCGGGCTCCGGTCACAGCGGCGGCTCGTCGAGCTCGAACCGCGCGCCCTCGTACAGCCCGAGCGCCGCCGAGAGGCGGCACCCGCGCGCCGGCACGGGCACTGGCTCGCGCTACGGCGGCGGCTATTACCCCAGCCACCCCATCTACCCGGGCTACCCCGGGTGGGGCTGGGGCGGCTACTACCCCGCCTACTGGGGCTACTGGTGGCCGTACCGGTCGTACGGGTACGGCTGGGGGGGCTACTGGGGCTCTCCCTGGGGAGCCGGTGCGGTCTACACCTACGCGCAGACCGACCGCGGCGCCGTTCGCGTGCTCGTCGACCCCGCGGAGACCCGCGTGTACGTCGACGGTTACTACGCGGGTGTCGCCGACGACTTCGACGGGCTGTTCCAGAGGCTGCACGTCGCGCCCGGACGGCACGAGATCTCCCTGAAGCTCGCCGGTTACAGAACGCACCGGGTGCGTGTCTACGTGGGCTCGGGAGCCACCCTCAAGCTCGACCACGAGATGGAGGAGGGAGTCGGAGAAACCTTCGAGGATCTTTCCCCCGGAGCGCCGCGGGAGGCGCGGGGCTCGCGGCCGTCGGAAACCCGGCCGCCGTCCGAGTCGGGCCCGTCGACCGTCTCCGGCGAGCTTCATCTCCAGATTGAACCCGTGGACGCCTCGGTCTACGTGGACGGGGAGTTCCAGGGGACGGGTCGCGAGACGACGACGCTCAATCTCGCTCCCGGCCCGCATCGCGTCGAGGTGGTCCGGCCCGGCTATCGCACCGCGGAGCACGAGGTCGAGGTGGCCTCGAGCGGCGTGGCCGAGCTCTCCGTCGAGCTGCAGCGCCCCTGAGGCGCGTCTCCGGACGGCCGTCCCGACCCCGTTCCCCCGGGGCCGGGCACGTTTGTGGGAGTGATGCGCTCCGCCATAGAATGAGCGGCCTCGAGGGCAAGGAGACTTCCCCGCATGCGTGTTCGTCCGAAGGCACTCGTGATCCTGACCGCGATGTTCCTCCCGTGGTCCGGCCTCGCGATCGCCGCCAAGCTCGACGAGGACGACCGGAAGTGGCTCGATGACGTCGCCCCGCTCATGCTGGCCGACGAGATGGAGACCTACGAGGCACTGGAGGGGAAGGCCGACCGGGAGGAGTTCCAGAAGATCTTCTGGGCGCGTCGCGACCCGAACATCAGGACACCCGAGAACGAATACCGGCCCGAGTACGAGGCGGCACGGGAGAAGGCCGACCAGAACTACCGGATCGCGGGCCGCAGGGGCTCGCTCACCGACTGTGGTCGAGTCTCCATCCTCCTCGGTGAGCCCGACGAGATCAAGCCCCTGATCGGCAGCGTGAACGTCCTCACCCGCGTGCCTGAGCTCTGGATCTACAAGGACAGGCCGGGTCAGACCTTCGAGGGCGGGGAGGCCCGAATCTCATTCGACGTCGAGTGCCGGGCCCCGAGCGGCATCCGAGACGTTCTCGAGCAGATCGCCGCTTCCAGGATCGTCCAACCCCAGCTCGAGTACCGCGCCGGCGAGAACGGCCGGCTGGTGACGCTGGAGGACCAGCTGCCCAAGGACTCGCCGGCGCGGGCCCTCCTCAACTCGCCCCGGCAGGACTTCCCGATCGAGATCGACACGTCGTACATGCGGATGTCGGAGGAGAAGACCGGGGTCCTCGGGCTCGTCCGTGGGAAAGTGCCCGACCTGCCCGTCGAGACCCACGATGGCCAGCAGGTCGCGAATGTGGTCGTGGCGACGAGCATCGTGGACGGGAACGGCAACGAGACGCTATGGACGGAGCAGCCGGTGCGGGCCGAGGTGCAGCCGGACGGTTCTTTCGTGGCCTCCTACGGCGTCTCCGTCTCTCCCGGGCAGTACACGCTGAACGTCGGCGCAGTGGTGGGAAAGGGCCCTCTGGGCGCCCTCGCCTCCGCGCCGATCGAGGTGCCGGATCTCTCGCGGGTCGAGACCGCGGAGGACGGCAGCACGCAGAAGCTCCCGTCCGCCGCCTCCATCCTCTTCGTCCGTAAGGTCGAGAAGCTCGCGGACCCGGCGACGGATCCGGGACACCCCTACGCGGCGTTCCGGCTCGGGCAGACCCAGCTCTTCCCGTACTTCGGACGCGATCTCCGCC
>JAJDNV010000366.1 GCA_022340545.1 Acidobacteriota bacterium
TCGTCTCCTCAACGGAGCGGGGCCGGCGCCGTCCGTGAGATCCCCGTCCGCTCTCCGACCGGACCGCCCTGCGGTCGAAGGCGATCTTGACGCGGAGCGTCTGGGCGAGCAGGAGCGTGTCGGAGGAGGTGTCGTAGCGGATGGGATTCATCTCGAGGGCGAGCTTCTTCAACTCCCCGATGAAGGCGTCTCCGGGGATCCAGGCAGCAACCGGGGGAAGCAGCCCTTCGCCCTTCAACGCCGCGGCGCGGCGCCCGGGTCGAACCGTGCCGTCGGGAGAGGAGACGATCTCGGCCGCCCCCACCGCGGCGGGGGTGAGGCCGGGGTAGGAGCGGGTCTGGCGTTCCTTGACCCAGACGATCCTCCCGTGGCGTCCGACGAGGGCGTCGAGGACGACGCGCTTCAGGGGCAGATCCGGGGCGCGGGGGTCGGTGGGCTGGTCGAAGCCGGGCACCGTGACGTGGAGGCCTTCGGGGCTCGGGGTGGCAAAGAAGCCCGGGGTCCGAAGCTCCACCACCACCGCCCGCTTCGTCCGCGAGACGACGCGGAAGGACACATCCTCGGGACGCCCGTAGGTCTGGGGTGTGACGTCGCCCGGAGAGTCCCCGGAAGACGGGTCGCTCCCCTCGCCCTCGTCCGATCCTTCGGAGCCCCCAGAATCCTCGTCCTCCGCCGGGGGCGACGCCCCCGGCACGGCGGAGACGGGGCCGTGGAACGTGGAGCCGGACTCGGAGTCGATGTCCTCGAGACGGTAGAAGTACCGCACCCCGTTCGTGAGGCCCGCGTCGCGATAGGAGTACGATGCCCCTTCCGGTGACGACCCGAGGCCGGGGATCAGAGATGACGTGACCCGCGTCCAGGGGCCGTCCTCGGAGAGAGCCCGGTGCAGGTGGAAGCCGAGGTTCCGCAGCTCCGAGCCCGTCCGCCAGGAGAGGTCCACGGCGGAGTCTGAACCCACGGCGTGAAAACTCAGAAGCTCCACCACGGTCGTGGCGCCGTACTCGTCTGCCCCCACGTCCCAGCAGCTCGGGTTGCTGGCCTGACACGAGCCGGCAGCAGCCAGTGGTCGGACCTGGTCGTCGATGTCAAGGAAGAAGCGTTCGGTCAGTGCCGAGCTCTGCCAGCCCCCGTCCTGCCGGAGCTGGTCGAGGACGGCGTTCTCGGCTGTACTGCCCGTCTGGATGTGGAGGTCGGTGGCGGAGTTGAAGAGCACGGCGGTGGCGACTCCGGGCTCCTGCAGTCCGGTGACGCCCGCTCCGCGCCACAGGCTGTGGAGGTAGCCCGAGCGATCCCGGGTCAGGTTGTACCGGCTCGCGAGGCTCACGTCGGCGCGGGCGATGATCTTCTCTGTCGGCGAGGAGTCGGCCCCGGACCGGCAGACACGCGCGTAGTAGAGGGAGCCGCCGACGGCGACGGACCTCGTGCTCCAGCCCGCGGGATCGTCGGCCCAGTAGGCAAAGCCGTCCCACTCGAAGTTGTAGTCCAGGAAAGCTGCCGTCTCGAGGCTCGACCACGAGCCGTTCCAGTAGTCCCACTGCAGGTTCGCGCCGCTCCCGCTCGGAGCCCCCACGACGGACACCCCGACCCCGCGGAACGGCTGGCTTGAACCCAGGTACAGACAGGCCGTGTTGACTCCGGTGAACGGGAGCGGCTGGTTCGTGGTCTCGTTGGCCAGGGCGGCAGCGATGTTGGCTCCGCAGCCCGAGGGATCGAAACCGGGGCCCGCGCCCACTCCCGTGCAGAAGTAGGCCTCGTCGAAGGGTCGGCTGATGTACATGTCCGGAAAGGCACCCGCTCTCGAGGTGTGCACGATGTTGTTGCGGAGAGTCACCCGGGGTTGCTTTGGAAACACCTGCGAGAAGATGCCCTGATCCGTGCTGTTGTAGATCGTGTCGTTGTAGACGTTCACGCGCGCCCCCGAGGCCATCTCCTTGTCGAGGTAGATGCCGTGGAGGGTGTTGAAGATGAAGTTGTTCTCGATGTCGACGATGGTGTCCTTGTCTGTCACGGAGATCCCGTTTCCGCCCACGTCGTGGATGAGGTTGTAGCGGATGGTCTGCAGGTTCGCGGGTCCGATCGACGCGTCGCCAGCGCTGCCGAGCTCGATCCCCGAGCCGGTCCCGCCCGTGACCTCGAGCCACTCCAGGGTCACGTGGTCCATCTGCACCTGGACGACGGGGCCGGCGTTGCCGGTGTTGTCGAGGACCACACCTGTGTTCAGCGTGTCGGGGACCCCGAGGTGGCGGTTCCCGGGGGCCACCGTCAAGGTGACCGTGTGGGCGGGGTCCGTGGTCGCGCCCGCGAAGTTGATGATGCTGGGGCCGGCCGTCGTGTAGGGGCTGCCGTCCGCATAGAGGATGCCGACCTCGCTGCGGTTGTCGTCGACGAGGCTCGAGCTGTAAACCCCCTGGCAGCCCGCCGTCGGCCGGATGCTGAGGGCCACCATGACCTGCCAGGGCGGGACCCCGTTGAAGGTGGCGGTCGCCGTGTCCGTGCCGGGGGCCCCGTACGGGACGGTCGAGGAGGCGCCCGCGAACGTCGCCGAGCCGATCGCCCGGTCGTCCGACTCGTTCCACCCGCCCCACGCGCCGTCGAGGTAGTCCCCGGCATTGTTGGCCATCACCCAGCCACCGGCAATCCCCCCCTGGACGACGTCGAAGGGAGGGGTCGTGACCGTCGCCGCACCCGTGACGGAGCCCCACTGGCTGTCCACGATCGGGCTCGTCTGATCGGCGTTGACGACGAGGCCGTAGGAGTGGGCCTGCGCACCGGGGGAGCCGTTGGAGACGACGAAGGAGTGGCTGCCGGACGGGATGTCCGCGTCGAGGAGATAGAACATGGACACACGCCCGTACGGACCGCTCCCCACGGACGCCGTCACCGCCTCCGTCATGGGCTGCCCGCCGAAGGTGACGCTGATCCCGGGATCGGCGGGGCCCTCGTAGCCGCTCAAGAAGATCAGCAGCCGGTCGGTCCCGGCGGGAACGGTGTAGGGTCCTGTTCCCAGGCCGCCGGGATCGCCTACCGCCACGTTGGCCGACGGCAGGCCGAACGAGACGCAGTCCTCCCAGGCCCCGGGAGACGCGAACTGGCGTCTCATCGCGTAGGACTTGTTGCCGACCCCCGGCGTGCCGGTGAACGGCGCAGTCAAGTGCAGGCTCGTCTGGGAGTCGACGGCAGAGACCGTGTAGTCGGTCCCGTCGATCGTCATCCGGTCGCCCTGACCGCGGTTGTCGCTCACCCAGGTGGCGCTGGGGCACGAGATGACATCCGACCCGAGCGTTGCGGTGCAGGTCCCGCTGCCGGTCGAATAGGCTGTCGTGTCGCCGATCGAGCGGTAGTTCACGGTCGCGGTGTTGAGGGAGGTTGAGACGACGGCTGGGCCGACGATCGAAGAGTAGAACGGCCCCGGATTGCTCTGGTTGTTGTATTCGGTCTGGATCCAGGCGAGGGACCGAGCGACCCTCGAGATGCGCACCTCGTCGATGTCACCCTCGAACTCGCCGCTCCAGCCCCGGTTCTGCTGCTGGTCGCCGTGCCCGATCCACACGTGCTGCTCGGCAATCGAGGGGCTGATGTTGCCGGTCTTCGCCATGGAGTCGGGGCTGAGAGCACCGTCGACGATGATGTTCATGTTGGCGCCGTCGTAGGTCGCGACCACCTGGTGCCACGCCCCTGCGGTGACGCCGGCCGGCGGGGTAGTGCCGGTCCGGAGCGAGTAGTTCGGCCCGTGGATGTTGCTGACGACGCAGGGCTCCGGGATCGGGTCGCTCCCCGGGCAGTCGAAGGAATTCCCATTCAACCAGAGGCTGTAGCCGCCGTTGTCGTATCCCTTGTGGTTGAGGATCCCGTAGGGGACGCTGGGGACTGCGCCCACGCCGTGGGGGGCGTCGATCGTGATGTTGTGCCACACCCAGGCCTGCATCGTGATCTGGTTGCCGGTTATGTTGAGCGTGCCGTCCTGGCCGACGTCGATGAAGTCGTAGACGCCATCCACCAGGTTGTCGAACCGCTGTGCGCGGCCGATCTTCGCGGATCCGGGCGCAACGGTCTTGGGGACGGCGTTCGCGTCGCCCTGGCCTCCCCAGCCGTGGTTTCCGTACACCGAGCTGTCGCGGTACTCGTACTGACTCCCGTTCCCCGTCTCGCCCAGGTGCCAGACGCCCACGTAGTCGGCGTCGAAGACGGCACCTGGGGACTCCGTCGGAGACGTGATCGCGGCGTTGCCGTAGTACATGTGGATGACGCTGGTGCTGGCCACGAGTGAGGGCACGCGGACCCAGGCGATCACGCGGCCGGCCGCGCCGTCGTACAGCTCGATCTCGTGGGCGAGCATGCACTTGGATGGACCGCCGCAGGTCGTCGTGTCTTCGCCCCGGAAGACGATGTCGTACCCTTGCGGGCTCTGCACGCTTCCCGCGGGATTCTGAAGATCGGCGTTCGTGACGTCCACGAGCACGGGGAAGTTCGCGTGGGGTCCGCTGACGACCCCGGCCCCGACGGTCAGCGTGATCTTCTTCGTGTACTGGGCCTGGGCGGGGGTGGCGAGCCCGAGCACACAGAGAAGCGAGGCACACCAGGCCCACCGGCCCCACGTCTCGGGCAGAGTGCCCCGACGGAACCCGTTCGTGACAAAGCTGACACGCACACGCATGGCACGCCTCCGGGCCCAGCACGTGCACGATCCGGACCGGGCCGTAAGTTCTTCTTTTTCAGGCGCTCCGCGTGTGGCCGCCCGATCCGAGTGTCCCGCAATCGGACACAGACTTCAAGTATTACTTGAGGT
>JAJDNV010000370.1 GCA_022340545.1 Acidobacteriota bacterium
ACGGATGGTCCGACGGTCAGCAGTGCCGAGTTGCGTTGCATCTCTAGACGATGCATAAGGGTTCACAAGGTGAACCAAGGAGAAGGTCCAGTGAATGCGATCACGGTCAGAAACCTCCCTCCCGCGGTGGCCAAGGCCGTGCGCGAGAAGGCCCGCCGGGAGAAGCTGAGCCTCAACAAGGCCATCGTGAAGCTGCTCGAAGAAGCCACGGGCGCGGGGCCGGGGAAGAAGGCCGTCCACCACGATCTGGACCGGTTCTTCGGAACCTGGAGCAGGGAGGAAGCCCAGGCCTTCGACAAGGCCCTGGGTGAGCAGCGGCGGATCGACTCCGAGATGTGGGAGTGAGGCGCGTCCTCCTCGACACCTCGGCCTACTCGGCCATGCGCCGGGGTGACGAACGGCTCCTCCAGCCGCTGCGCGAAGCTGCGGGCGTGTTTCTGACGACGGTTGTCCTGGGCGAGTTCCTCTTCGGTTTCGTGGGCGGCAGGCTGGACTTGGACAACCGACGCCTCCTGCGGGAGTTCCTCGATCTAGACCGCGTAGAGCTCGTTCCCGTCGACGAGGAGACGGCAGAACGCTACGCGGTCATTCGTGACCAACTGCGTCGACAGGGAACCCCCATTCCAACGAACGACCTCTGGATCGCAGCCTCGGCCGCCCAGCACGGCCTGGTGCTGCTGACGCTGGACCGCCACTTCAAGGAAGTGCCCCAGATTCTCGTGGAGTACTTCGAGCCAATCGACTGACAACTGGGACACCACGCATGCCCTCGACCCCACGCGGCCGGGGTCGCCCCGCTCATTGGTCAAGACGACCGAGACCTACGAGATCGACGGCACCGTCGTCGTTTGTTCGGAGCATCCCGGCATCACTTCTTCGGACTGCAGGAGGATCTCGAGGCTCTCCTGGGAGTTCCTGTCGACCTGGTCGAGCCCGGCCCCATCCGCAACCCCTACTTCCGCGACGTCGTCGAGGCCAGCAGGGTCCTGCTCTTTGAAGCCGCCTGAAGCCCGCAAGTCCCGAAGCTCAAGGAGGAGATTCAGCAACTTCTCGAAGAGGAGTCAGACCCCTCTCTGCCCGCTGGGCGGCGGGGGAGCGACATGGCTGACACGACTCTCCACGACCTCGTCCTGAAGCGGCTCGAGGACGAGACCCAGCCGGAGGACAAGTGGTCGGCCTTGATCCTGGCTGCCCTCGATGGTCCGAACGAGCTGGCCCGGCTCTGCAGCGAAGCCCCGGAGCCCCCGCAGCCAGGCACCCCCGCCGGCCACGAGCCCCAGGCCGCCCTCATTCGGTGGATCTGTATTCTGCCTTTCCAACCCCCAGGATCTCGAAATGAAGCGACCTACCCACGCGATACTCTCAGCTCATTCCGCCAGCTGATCCTTGAGAGCATTCCATACCGACCACGGGGAGTGACGTGGCCGGCGTCGGGAGGTGAGCAGTGGACGCGAGGCGGATGCGGTACCATCGCGTCGGACGGCGCGCCGTGATCCGGTGAGGTCTCTCTCGACGAGACCTGGCCGGGCTGCAGGGTCGAGCGGGCGTGAGGGGCGTGGCGGTGCTGGATCCCGAGACACAGCGCCGAATCGACAAGGCGAATCGAGAGAGGAGGATCTTCAGAGTCCCGCCTCGGGAGTACTACGTGCCCAGGACTCTCGTCGAGCGCCTGATCGTTCGGCTGGGCGCCACGGCGTTCTGGAGCGCCACGGGGATCGTCGCCCTGGGATTGTTCCTGCTCGCCTACCTGTTCCTCTTCGGAGACATGATCGGAGAGGTCGTCGCCTACGTGGAACCGAAGACGGCGGCCTCCTGGGCGCTCGTGCTCCTGCTCGCGGTGCCGGTCTACGGTCTGTGCTGGCTGGCCCCGGTTGCGTGGCTCCTGGGGCTCGAGCGGCGCTTCGAGACGCGGTTTCCCGACGCCTATAGAAGGTCACGGATGGTCCTGTGGGCGATCATCGCGGCTGCGGCAGCCATCGCCTTTCTCATCCCCTGGTGGGGGTCGGTGGGGACGCTACCCGGGTGAGCGGCGCGATGCTCGCTTTCCAGCCGGGACACGGGATCGACGCCCGGGCATCACGACTCGCAGAACCTTCTCTTGGACCCGGCGAGGGTGACCAGTCCGATGAGGCCCGTGACGAGAAGCAGGAGCGGGGGGGAGGCGCCGAACACCGCCACGCCAGACACGCCCAACACGGTGGTGAACACCGCGCACAGGAACGACAGTCGCCAGGCCCAGCACATTCGTGCAGCGAGCCCGCGGTGGCAGGCGATGTCCACGAGCCCCATGAAGACAATGAACAACCCAACTCCGTAGAACCAGAGTAGGTAGTCGCGCCGCATCTCGGCGGTCCCCTGTCCGGCGATCTTGCCTGCTTCGTAGGCGAAGGCCACGACGATGTGCACCACGCCGAGAAGCGTGCTCAGAATGCCCTTCACCAGGACGACCACACTCGCGAGCCGGACAAGCCCCTGATCGGTCATGTCTCCATATCCTTATGTACTCGGGGGTGACGAGATTTCCAGCGTGGTCCCGCACCGCCTCGAGGGTCGGAACGGAAATTCCGAGTGCGTCGCAGTAGGCGTTGCTCACCTGCGCCGGACAGTATACGTGCAGGAGCCGACACCTCCGGAGACCGCGCCATGAGGCGACCCGGCGCTCCGCCTTTCTAGGCCTCCGGGTTTCCTTCTTCCTCGACCTCACCCCCGGCCCCGGCCTCGCGACATGCCCCGCGCGGATCCAGCTCATATGCCTGCCCGCAGCGGGCCTGGACACCGATGTCGCACGTCAGGTCCGCCACGCGTGGTCGCTCCTGAGCGCCGCATGCCACCACCACCCCTACGACGTCGCCCCATCCAGCCACGAGCTCCGTCAGTGGATGCGCGTCGCGGCTCGATTGAGCACCGTGATCGGCTCAATGATGTGAACAGACCGTCTCACGTCAGGGCGCCGAACAAGGCCTGCGGCGGACCTGACCTGTCCGCGCTCCCCCTCATACTCCACGACAGGGAGCATGGCCATGGTTGAGATCCATCCGGTGCGCATTCCAGGTCGCTGGGCCGACGGACGAGCACTGGACGTTCACACTGTCAGCAGCTCGTACCTTGGCGAAGAC
>JAJDNV010000381.1 GCA_022340545.1 Acidobacteriota bacterium
GCCAGCGCCCGGGGAGGGCCTTGGGGCAGGAATCAGGCCATGGAGGGCGGGGGGCCGGTGTGTGGAGGGCGCTCGGTCACGAGCTCGGGGTGGTCGCGCCGGAAGCTCTCGGCCAGATGACAGTCCCAGCAGACCGGCTTGTGGCTGGCCAGGACATCCATGACCTGCTCCGGCGCGAAGGACCTCCAGGTCGCCAGCGAGCCGTCGGGGGCGAGCAGTGCGGGCCTGTGATCGTGCCAGTGGATCTCGTCGAAGACGCGCCCGCAGAAGGCGCAGGCCTTCCCCGCGTACCAGTCGGTCAGGACAGCTCGCACCCGGCAGCCCTCGGGAGACGCCTCGATCTGGCTCAGGCAGGCCTGGCCGCAGCCGGCCTTCTCCGGCCATCTCGTGCAGTCCTCGAGCCGCAGGTGTGGCCGACCCTGGGGGGTGCTCCAGGCCGCGTGGGGGGCGTCGACCTCCACCGCCACGATCTCGTGGTTTTCCGGGCACTCCACGACCCGGGTGCCGCGGTACTTGAGCCAGGTGCCGACAGCCCGGCGGCCGAAGACGAAGAGCACGCCCAGTCCGACGAGGGCGGCAACGCCGAGAACGAGCTGGAATGGAGTCGGCATGAGAGTCTCCCTTGGTTCCGATTTACGCCTCGGGGGGCTCGAAGAAAATAGATCGTTTGTTTCACCACATGCCGACAGAGCCTAACCCTTTCCGGGAGAGAAGGTTCGCGCCGATCCGAAGCCGGAACCGGACCCGGCCACCGGATCGGGGTTAGAGTCTTCCCCGCACCACGTGCAGGGGGACACGATGAAGCTGGCGACCTGGAACGTGAACTCGGTCCGCGCCCGGGAGGCGCGCCTGCTCCGCTGGCTGGAGGCGGCCCGCCCGGACGTGGTGTGCCTCCAGGAGCTCAAGGTGACGACCGAGGCGTTTCCTTTCGAGGTGCTGCGGGCTGCCGGGTACTTCGCCGCCGTCCACGGGCAGAGGACGTACAACGGTGTCGCGATCCTGTCGCGTGTGGAGCCCCAGGACGTGGAACGGGGTTTTGGAGACGAGGGCGACGACACGCAGGCGCGGCTCGTCTCGGCGCAGGTCGGGGGCCTCCGGGTGGCCAGCGCCTACGTCCCCAACGGCGCCGAGGTCGGCTCGGAGAAATGGAGCTACAAGCTGGAGTGGCTGCGGCGCCTTCGCGCCTGGCTCGATCGCCGCTTCGCGCAGACCGACCCGCTCGCGCTGTGCGGCGACTTCAACGTGGCGCCCGAGGCGCGGGACGTCTGCGATCCCGCGGCCTGGGAGGGCAGCGTGCTCACCCACCCCGACGCCCGCCAGGCCCTGCAGGACGTGCGGGCCTGGGGCCTCGTCGACGCCTTCCGTCTACACCACGAGGAGCCCGGCTTCTTTTCGTGGTGGGACTACCGTATGCTGGCCTTTCCCAAGAACAAGGGTCTGCGGATCGACCACATCGACCTGAGCCCATCTCTGGCCGGACGCTGCTCCGCAGCGGCCATCGACCGCAACGAGCGGAAGGGCAAGCAGCCCTCCGATCATGTGCCGGTGGTCGTCGAGCTGGACGTTTGAGACGGCCCCGGGCCGGGAGGTCTTCGATGTTGCACGTCCACGCCGTCTTCCGTTTCTGCGCACTCGCCGCTGTCGTCGCCTTCATCGCACCTCGTGCGGCCACGGCGGGAGAATCCTCGGAACCCCGGCAGGCCGTGGGCCGCGCCCCGGGAGGCCTGGCCGCCCTCGACGCCCAGCTCGAGGCATTGACGCGGCGGGTGGCCCCGGCGGTCGTGCAGGTGGTGGCCTCGGGCTACGCCGCGGGGGGAGAGGCCCTCCTCACGCGTGCGCGCTCGTACGGCTCCGGGGCGATCGTGGACGGGGACGGCTGGATCGTGACGAACGCCCACGTCGTGGAAGGAGCGCGTGACGTGCAGGTCGAGCTGCTGCGCCTGCGCGAGCCGGGCGAGTCGGGATCGATCCTCCGGCCCCGCAGCCGCCACCTTTCCGCCCGGGTGGTGGGCTCCGATCTGGAGACGGATCTCGCGGTGCTGAAGATCGAGGCCACGGGCCTCCCCTCGCTGCCCCTGGGCGATTCCGACGATCTGCGTCAGGGGCAGCTCGTGCTCGCCTTCGGCAGCCCTCTCGGGCTCGAGAACTCGGCGAGTCTCGGCGTCGTCAGCGCGGTGGCTCGCCAGCTCGCGCCCGACTCGCCGATGATCTACGTGCAGACCGACGCCTCGATCAACCCCGGCAACAGCGGGGGCCCACTGGTGGACGTCGAGGGGCGCATCGTGGGGCTCAACACGCTCATCGCCTCGCAGTCGGGGGGCGACGATGGTATCGGCTTCGCCGCCCCGTCCAACATCGTCCGCTCGGTCTTCGCGCAGATCCTCGACCAGGGAAGGGTCCGCCGCGGAGTCATCGGGGTGCGTGCCCAGACCATCACCCCCGAGCTCGGCGACGGGCTGGGCCTGGGCGTCCACAGCGGCGTCGTGCTCTCCGACGTGCGGCCGGGAGGCCCGGCGGCGGCGGCGGGGCTTCGCGTGGGTGACATCGTGGTCGCCCTCGACGGCAAGCCCATGGAGAACGCGCGTCAGCTCGACGTGAACGTCTACCAGCGCGCGCTCGGGGACGTGGTGACACTCGACGTCGTCCGTAGCGGTGTGCACTTCAGCTTCGGCGTCACCGTCCTGGAGCGGCCGAAGGACCCGGACCGTTTCACCTCTCTGGTGACGCGCGAACGCAACCTCGTGCCGCGCCTCCAGGTCCTCGCCCTCGAGCTCGATGCCGATCTCCTGAAGATCGCCGGGCCCCTCCGCGGGAGCGAGGGCATCCTGGTGGCGGCGCGGGCGGGCGGAGGCCATGGCACGCAGGACGACCTACGGCCGGGAGACGTCATCTACGCCATCAACGGCGTCTCCGTGCGGGGCCTCACCGAGCTGCGTCAGGCGGTGGGGCGCCCCCCTGCGGGCGAGTCACTCGTCTTCCAGGTCGAGCGCGGAGGCGAGCTCCTCTTCGTGGTGGTCGAGCTCGAGTGACCCGCCGCGGGGCGGGTCGTCGGGCCACCTCAGGAGCGAAGGAGGCGCTTGAGGAGCTGAATCTGCCCCGCGTGGTAGAGATCGTGGGCGGCGACGCCCCGGACGAGATGTGCGACCGTGACCTTGCTGCCCCGTGCGCGGCGGCGCAGATCGGCGTCGGTCAGGCGCGCTACCGCGTCGCGCAGGAGACGGTGCGATTCCCGGAGGAGGCCAATGTCGTCGCGCCACTCGGCCTCGCCAGGCGACACCGGGCTCGGAAACCAGTCGCTGCCCTTGCGGGGAAAGGCGCCGCGCTTTTCGCCGGTGAGCCTCCTCCTCGCCGCGTACTTCCAGTAGGCGGCGTGAACGGCGATCTCCCAGACGTTGTGTCGACCCGGGGCCGGGCGCCACAGCGCCTGGTCGCTGCTCAGCCCGCGGAGCGAGCCCCGCAGGTTGGGGCCATGCCAGGACTGGCGATCGTACGCCTCGTCGAGCTGCTCCAGAAGTGAGCTCACGACCACCCGGCTTCCCCGCGCCATTTTCGCCATTCGCCGCCCTCCCTCCGGACTCACGCTCACGGCCACGGCTCGCCACGGCGAGCGGCCTCGCGCACTGCCTGTGCCGCCGGATGCCCCTCGAGCACCGCCGGATCGAGCCGCGTGGCCTCGTCGAACGAGGCCGACGCCGCTTCGTACCGACCCAGCGAGTGCTGGGCGATCGCGAGCAAGCTCAGAGTCGATGCGTCGGTCGGAGCGAGCCGAGCCGCCTCCTCGAGCGCGGCAAGGGCCTCTACCCTCTGGTTCAGGGCGAAGAGCAGCACCGAGCCGAGCCGGAACCAGGCCCCGGACTCTTCCGGATCGAGTCGCACGTCCTCCCGGTAGTGCTCGGCGAGGTCGTTCCACCGTTCGACATCAACCAGATGCTTCGCCAGGACCTCGCGAATCGCCTTTCGCCGCTCCGGTCGAAGCCCCAGGGCCAGCGCCGCCCGGCAGGCCTCGATTCCCGCATCTTTATCAAGTCTCTCGCAGAGACGCGCTTGCTCGCGAGCCTGCGGCGTCTCCGTGGTCGCAGCCGTCTGGGCAGCGGCCAGACCCGTTGCCATGAAGGTCGCGCTGATCGCGAAGGCGAGCTGAGCGGCACGCTGGGGCAGGGTCGGCTCGGCCATAGGGGGGGCTCCGCGTGGCAGGAGTCTAGCAGAACGCGCAAAGGTATGGTCCTTTTGCCTCATCATGACAGGGGTGCTCTGCGTTGAGAATGGGGTCGCACCGTGAAGCAACCTGAGGGCGCCCGCCGCCGCGTGCGCCGGGAGGATCGAGATGACCATCGCGTTCGGGCCGCGGCGTGCCGAGTGGACCGAGGTGGGCGAACCCGAGGCGCCACCCCTCGACCCTGAGGAGCTTGCCCGCTTCGAGGCCTACGACCTCGTCTACCGCTCGCTCTGTGCCCTCCTCTACAACTACGTGCCGCAGTCCGGACACCCTGGAGGGTCGATCTCCTCGGGCCGCATCGTGACCGGTGTGCTGTTTGACGCCATGGACTACGAGCTGGCACGCCCCGAGCGTGAGGACGCCGACATCGTCTCGTACGCCGCCGGACACAAAGCGATGGGCCTCTATGCGATGTGGGCCCTGCGGGACGAGGTGGCGCGCATCGCGAAGCCGGACCTCCTGCCATCCGACGCCACCCGGCGCCTGCGGCTCGAGGACCTGCTCGGCTTCCGGCGCAACCCCGAGACCACGACGCCGCTCTTCCGCAAACTCGGGGCCAAGCCCCTGGACGGTCACCCCACACCGGCGACGCCCTTCGTCCGGCTGTCGACGGGGGCCTCCGGCGTCGGCGTCGCGAGCTCGATCGGTCTGGGCCTCGGCGCACGTGAGTACTACGGCAAGGGCGCTCCGAAGGTCCACGTCATCGAGGGCGAGGGCGGGCTCACCCCGGGACGGGTGGCGGAGGCCCTCGCCGCCGCGGGCACCGCCCGTCTCGACAACCTCGTCTTCCACGTCGACTGGAACCAGGCGTCCATCGACACCAACCGCGTCTGCCGCGACGGGGCCGAACCCGGCGAGTACGTCCAGTGGACCCCGATGGAGCTGTTCTACCTGCACGACTGGAACGTGGTGGAGGTGGCGGACGGTCGCGACTTCCAGCAAGTCCTCGCCGGTCAGCGCCGGGCCGCCGCATTCGACAACGGTCAGCCGACGGCCGTCATCTACCGGACGACCAAGGGCTGGCTGTACGGCATCGAGGGCCGCGCCTCCCACGGCGCCGGCCACAAGCTGTGCTCCGACGCCTTCTACAGCGCCCTCGCGCCGCTCGCGCATTCGGCCGGCTTCACCCTGCCCTCGTGCGAGGCCACGGGCCACCGCTGCGAGATGGGCGGCGACAGCGCCGCCGTCATGGAGGAGTGCTTCTACGACGCGCTCCTCCTCGTGCGCAAGGCGCTCGAGGACGATCGCCCCACCGCCGAGGTCTTCGCCGGCCGTCTCGAATCCGCGAGGCTGCGTCTCGACAACCGCCACTTCCGCCCTCGCGACGGCGCGCCGAAGGTCGGGGCCGCCTACGAGCTCGCGGCCGAGAGCGCCACGCCGAGCGAGCTCCAGCTCGAGCCGGGCTCGCTGACCACCCTGCGCGCCCAGCTGGGCAAGGTCCTGCAGCGCTACAACCGGGCTTCGGACGGGGCCCTCCTGGTGGGCGCGGCCGACCTTCTCGGGTCCACGAGCGTCAACACGATCGCCGCCGGTCTCGGCGAGGGCTACTGGAACGCCTCCGACAACCCCACCGCGCGCACCCTCTCGATCGGCGGGATCTGCGAGGACGCGATGGCGGGGATCCTGTCCGGCCTCTCGTCCTTCGGCCACCACATCGGCGTCGGCTCGTCCTACGGCGCGTTCCTCGCCCCTCTGGGCCATGTCGCGGCCCGACTCCACGCCATCGGCTCCCAGGCCCGGGCCCCGCAGGGCCCCTGGTCCCCGATGATCCTCGTCTGCGCCCACGCGGGGCTCAAGACCGGCGAGGACGGACCCACCCACGCCGACCCCCAGGCCCTTCAGCTTCTCCAGGAGAACTTCCCTCGCGGCACGTGCATCACCCTCACCCCCTGGGATCCGCAGGAGATCTGGGCGGCGGTGGCCGCGGCGCTGCGACGCCGTCCGGCGGTCATCGCTCCCTTCGTCACCCGACCCGGCGAGACCGTGCCCGACCGCGCGGCCCTCGGGCTCGCCCCCCCGGAGGCGACGGTCGCCGGCGTCTACCTCTTGAAGACGCCGAAAGGAAAGGGCCAGGGAACGATCGTTCTCCAGGAGAGCGCCGTCACCTTCGCTTTCGTCGAGCAGGCCCTGCCCCTTCTCGAGAAGGAGGGGATCGATCTCTGGATCTACTCCGTGGCGAGCGCCGAGCTCTTCGACCTGCTCCCCGTCGAGGAGCAACAGCGGATCTTCCCCGAGGAGCGGGCACGCGAGGCCATGGGCATCACCGGCTTCACGCTGCCCACGATGTATCGGTGGATTCGCTCCGACCTCGGCCGGGCCCACACGCTCCATCCCTACCGGAAGGGCCACTACCTCGGGAGCGGCCAGGGCCCCATGGTCCTCGCCGAGGCGGGCCTGGACGGCGAGAGCCAGGCCCGGGCGATCAAGGAGTACGTGGAGGCGCTCCCCTGAACGCGCTGGTGCTCGTCGTCTTCCTCGTGGGCTTTGCCGCCCTCGTGTACTGGTATGCACGGAAGGGCGCGAGCAACGCGCCGGAGCAGCGCCTGCGGCTCATCTGCCGGGGGGACACCGCGCTGGCCGAACGGCTCATCGAATACGAGATGCAGCGCCGGCCCGGGATCTCGCGCCGGGAGGCCGCCCGGCGAGCCATTGAAGCCCACCTCCGCGACAACGCCTGACTTTGTCGAGGACAAGGCCAAGAACCTCCAGGCCACGGACGCCCTGAAGACGGAATACCGCCGGGTCTGCGACACGTGGTCCAAGAAGGCCCTGCCGGATTTCTAGTAGAGAGGACACGCGGGCGAGCGTGGGCCTGCTGCCCATGCGCAACCGTTCATCGACCCCCTACGAAAACGCTTCTTTGTTGACCACGAACGGCATCTGGCGGGGATCGCCGTCGTGGTTCCCGTCCAGGACGTCGATGACCGCCTGGACGCAACGGCCGGCCATCCCCACGTTTGGGTCGGGTGAGAGCCGCGTGGCCCGGGCCGCGGAGGCGGCGTGCGGGAAGAGGCGCAGCTTGCCGCAGAGCTTCTCGTCGCGGAGCGGGCTGTCCGCGGGCAGCGGCTCCGTCTCGAAGACGTCGAGGGCGGCCCCCGCGATCTCCCCCTCGCGCAGGGCCCGGGCCAGCGCCTGCTCGTCCACCACCGGCCCTCGCGACGTGTTCACGAGGTAGGCCGTTCTCTTCATGAGGCGCAGCCGCTCCTCGTTGATGAGGTGATGCGTCGGCTCCTCGGCGGTCCCGGGCAGGGTGAGGGGCACGTGAAGCGACACGAAGTCGGCCCGGCGCAGCGCGTCGTCCAGGCTCACGTACTCGATGGTCTGCAGGCGTCGGCTGAGGCGTTCTCGGTGCCGCACCTCCATGAACCAGCGGATGGCCTCGATGAAGCTGTGCTCTTCGTAGGTGGGGTCATGACACAGGATGTCCATGTCGAAGCCCATCGCCTTGTTGACGACGCTCTTCCCGATGTGGCCCATGCCGATGACGGCGAGCGTGCGGCCCGAAACCTCGTCCCCGAGCCACGGGAGGTAGGGGTGCCAGGTGGTCCACTTGCCCTCGCGAACTTGGACCTCGGCCGGATAGAGCTTGCGGGCCACCGCCCCCAGCATGAAGAAGGCGAATTCGGCGGTGGCGTCGGTCAGGACCTCGGGCGTGTTGGTGAAGGGAATCCGGTGCCGGTTGGCGGCCTCGCGATCGATGTTGTCGAACCCGACCGCGTCCTGGGCCACGACCTTCAGCCCGGCGGCCGATCCAGCCGCGAAGACCTCCCGGTCGATCTTGTCCCTCAGGGTCGTGATGAGCGCGTCGATCCCGGAGCGCACCTTCTCGAGGATCACCCTCTTGGGCGGAGCGGGAAGGTGGTCGTAGACCTCGACCTCCCAGCCCTTCTCGCGGAGACGGTCGAGGGCCTCCTTGCCGATGTCGGTCGTCGCGAAGATGCGGAACGGCTTGCCCATGGGTCGTCGACTCTCCCGAAAGAACGCCCAGAATACACCCTCTTGTCGGCTCTGCGACGCCCTGCTAGGGTGCGCCCGTGAGACCGACCGACCTCCGTGGGATCCTCCAGTACGTCCCCCAGTTCCGGGAGAAGACCTTCGTCGTCGCCATGGACGGCGCCATCGTTGACCACGAGAACTTCGCGAACGTCCTGATGGACGTGGCGGTCCTGTGGTCGCTCAACATCCGGACGGTCCTGGTCCACGGTGCGTCTGTCCTCATCCGGGCTCTGGCCGAGGAAAGCGGCCTCACCCCCTCGGATCTCGAGGGCTCGGGGGTCACCGACGAGAAGACGCTGAAGCTCGCTCTCACGGCGTCGAACCGCCTCACCCACGAGATGCTCGAGGGACTCGCCGCCGCCGACCTGAGGGCGGCCTCGACCAACGCGGTGGTCGCTCACCCGGTGGGGATCCTGCGCGGGGTCGACCACCTCTTCACCGGGCGGGTGGAGCGGGTGGACACGAGGGTCCTGGACACACTCCTCTCGAGCGGGATCATCCCCGTCGCGCCCCCCCTGGGGGTGGACGGGGAGGGCGGGACGTACCGAGTGAACTCCGACGCGGTGGCGGTGGCCCTGGCCCGGGCTCTGGCGGCAGTGAAGCTCATCTTCATGACCACCGCCGACGGCCTGCTGGTGGACGGGGCCCTCGTGCGCCAGATCCCGGTGGCCGACCTCGACGCAGCGTTGCGGCGGGGAGCGGTGGACGAGGGGCTGCTCTCGAAGGCGCGCCACGCGGTGGAGGCGTGCGAGAGCGGCGTCCCCCGGGTGCACGTGATCAACGGACACGTCAACGACGGGCTGCTGGCCGAGGTCTTCTCCAACGAGGGGATCGGCACCCTGGTCTACGCCAACGAGTACCAGGAGATCAGGCCGGCTCGCCGGAGCGACGTGCGCATCATCGAGCTGCTCATCCACTCCTCCATCGAGAGCGAGGAGCTCGCACCCCGGAGCCAGGAGAGCATCGAGAAGCAGCTCGAGGACTTCTACATCCTGGAGCTCGACCGCAACCCCATCGCCTGCGTGGCGCTCCACGTCTACGCCAACGAGGGCCTGGGGGAGCTGGCCTGCCTCTACGTCCACCCCTCCCACGAGAACCGCGGCATCGGGCAGAAGATGATGCACTTCGTCGAGAGCCGGGCCCGAGAGAAGGGCCTCGGGCGCCTCCTGGCTCTCTCCACCCAGGCCTTCAACTTCTTCCGGATCAAGGGAGGCTTCGAGGAGGGGACGCCGGACGACCTGCCCCCGTCGCGGCGGGCCGCCTACGACGACAGCGGGCGCCGATCGAAGGTCCTGGTGAAGGACCTGGCCTCGCCCCCGCCCGCGCGCCGATCTACTTCTCGATGAGGGTGCGGATCCGCTCCACGGCCTCCTCGATGTTCTCGAGGCTGTTGGCGTAGCTGAAACGGAGGTGGCCCTCGCCCCACTCGCCGAAGGCGGTGCCCGAGAGACACGCCACCCCGGCCTCGTCGAGGAGGCGGTCGGCGAGCATCTTCGACGAGTATCCGGTGCGGGCAATGTTCGGGAAGACGTAGAACGCGCCCTTGGGCTCCGGACAGGTGAAGCTGGGGATGTCTCGGAGGCCCTTCACGATGGCGTCCCGCCGACGGCGGAACTCGTTTCGCATCTCGCGGACCGGCTTCTTGTCCCCCTTCAGGGCGGCCACCCCCGCCTTCTGGGTGAACGTGGCGGTGCAGGAGACCGCGTTCGTCTGCAGCTTGGCCACGACCTCGGCCAGGGGTGCGGGCATGACGCCGTAGCCGAGGCGCCAACCGGTCATTGCGTACGTCTTGGAGAAGCCGTCGAGAACGATCGCGTGGGGTTCCATACCTGGCAGCGAGGCGATCGAGACGTGCTTGCCCTCGTAGAGGAGCTCCGAGTAGATCTCGTCAGACATGACCGGGATGCCGTGCCGGACCGCGACCTCGGCGATGGCCCGCAGCCCCGCCTCGGGGATGGCCCCGCCGGTGGGGTTGTGGGGGGAGTTGATGACAATCAGCCGGGTCTTGGGCCCGACCCGGTCCACGAGCTGGTCCACGTCGAGCTCGAAGTCCCGGTCCTCCAGGAGGCGCACCGGAATCGGGATCCCCCCGATGTAGCGGATCATCGACTCGTAGATCGGGAAGCCGGGGTTCGGGTAGAGGACCTCGTCACCGGGGTCGATCAGGGCGAGGATCATGTAGAACATGATCGGCTTGCCGCCGGGGGTGACGACCACCATCTCCGGCGTGGCCTTGATCCCCCGCCGCGCCCGCGAGTCCTCGGCGATGGCCTGCCGCAGCTCGGGCAGCCCGGCCGAGGGCCCGTAGTGCGTGGCCCCGGCCTTCAGGGCCTCAATCGCGGCCTCGGTGATGTGCGCCGGGGTGTCGAAGTCGGGCTCGCCGATCTCCAGGTGAATGATGTTCTTGCCCTGCGCCTCGAGGGCGCGGGCGCGCACGAGCACCTCGAACGCGGTCTCGGTGCCGAGTCGAGCCAGCCTCTCCGAGAGCTTCATGCCGATCCTCCCGCAATCTGGGACTTTACCTCAGCACTGGAGAGGGCGTCACGCTCCACGTCATCCCCGCCCTGAGCCCGATGATCTATGGCCGATCGGTGATGCGCGGCCGTAGCGTAGTCGGCCCCCTACCGAGCCTCCGAGTCGAGACGATCCACCCCGTAGGCGGTTCGGATCCGCTCCGCGGACTCCTTTGCCTCCTCCACGTCGAGGACGAGGCGCTCGGGGGCCATCCCGGGCAGGAACTCCACGATGTGGAAGCGTCCTTCCGGGTGCGCAAAGGCCTCGCGCAGGTCGTCCATGCTGCCGATCGTCCGGCCGTTGACCCTCTCGACGATCACATCGCTCACACCCTCGTAGCCGAGATTGGCCGCGTCGGGGAGGACGCTCGAAAGCAGCACGATGCGCGGCCGCTCGGGGGACGGCATGTCGCCCTGACGGTCGTAGGCGATGAGCAGCCGGGGTGGCCCCCGCCGGTGCCAGTCCCCGAAGGTGGAGAGGTACGGAACCGTTAGCTCCTGGAAGATGAGCCCACCCACCACGGAGTAGTCCGGTCCGTGCCCGTACATGTACGGAGGGATCTTGTCCGCCTCGGCTCGGATCTGTCGGAGGGGCACGGCGACCTTCAGTCGCTCGCCGTCGCGCAGGATTCGGACGTCGACGGTGTCGCCCGGGTCACGCCCGTCGGAGAACAGAAGGGCGAAGAGCATGCGCCCGTAGAGGGGGTGCTCGTAATGCCCGGTGGAGTCGATTGGGACCCCCGCCACCTCGAGGATGACGTCCCCGACTCGAAGGGCGGTGGCCGCGGTGCCGTGGGGCAGGACACGGACGAGCCGCACCCCGCTCTCGTTCTCGGTCAGGCCGAGCGACTCCCGCAGCGCAGGGTTGGTCAGGTTTTGCCAGCCGAACCCACCCCGCGGGAAGCCGCGCCACTCCCCGCTGGCCGCCTCCTCCACGAAGTGGGACAGGACGGGCGAGGCGATGGCGGACCAGGCGTTCCCGGTTCGACCGGTGATGAGACCGACGACCGAGCCGTCGGCGACCACGACCTCCGAGGAACCCAGACCATCCGCCCCGGTGGCCACGTCGAGGGTCAGCAGGTGCGTCCGCGAAAGGCCGTGACGGCCCGCGCGCACCTGGCGCACGGTCCCCGGGTAGCTGTCGAGGAGCCCCGAGGCCTGCCAGCTCAGGACGGAGAGCTCGCCGTCACGGGGGACGGGATCGGCCAGGGGAAGCGGCTCGAGATCCTCCCAGAACCCGGGCTCGTCCACCTCGATCAGCGCAAGCGGTCCCTCGGGGTCGTTGAGTGTCACGCGGCCCGGCGTGCGCGCGTCCTCGCCGAGCTTCTGCACCTCGACGAGCAGGTGGTTGCCGAACGAGGTGGAGGCACAGAGGATCCTCCGCCCAGGGACCACGAGGCCGGTCGCCGGCCGCGTCCACGGGGGCTCCTTGGCCCAGGGTGTCTTCCAGTTCCACTCCTGCCCGGTCACGACCACCCGGACGATGCCGGAGCGCAGGTCAGGGTTGAGGACGGGGCTCGCCGCGGGCGCGGTGGCCGGGGCGGGGGTTGTTTCCCCTTGAGGGACCTCCGACTGGGCGAGCACCGGGTGGGCACCGGCCAGCGCGAAGAGCGCCACTGCGCCCAGCGCGGCTCGGCGAAGGCCGAGAGCGGAACGGGTCGGAACGGCCCTAGAGCTTGCGGTCGCGAGTGATCGCATACTGCTGGAGGATCTCCTCGTGGGCGGCCCTCGCCTTTTCCCGGTCGAGCGCCTCGATGCCGGCGTCTCCCTCGAAGGCGATCTCATCGAAGCGGCCCTCGCCGGAGTTGAAGGCCTCGACAACATCCTCGAGGGAACGGATGGGGAGACCGTTGATGGCCTCCACCGCCACCGGCCCGTTGAAGGTCATCTGTGAGTTGACGGGGTGGCGGAGCACTCGCAGGAGGACGATGACCTCGCGGTCCGCCTCCTCCGGCCGCTCGGCCTCGCGGAACAGCTGGTGCCACACGAGGTCGCGGTTGGCGGTCTGGGCCCAGTTGCGCCCGAACATCTTCAGGACCTCGGCGTCGAGAGGGACGAAGACGAGGCCGGCGTGCACAACGTACTTCGGTCCGACGTCGTACCGGTTGCGCAGGCGGTCGTAGCGCGGGATGCGGACGGCGGTGGCAGCGAGCTCGAGCTCGCGACGGTCGCGCCAGACCTTGAGGCGGACCTGCTCGCCGACCTGCCGATCGTCGAAGTGGGTCGCGAAGGTCACCCGCGCGTCCCCGATGGCGACGGTGCCGTCGTCGGCGATGGTGTGGCCGTCCACCTCGAGGAGGACGTCGCCGGGCTCGACGATGCCCTCGGCGGTCGCGCCCGGCACCACCCGGTTCACCACGACGCCGCTGCGCCCGTCGGGCAGCCCCCGCTCGCGGCGGTAGGCGGGCGACAGCAGCGGGCTCGTCTCGATGCCGGAATCCGGGAAGCCGTCGTAGGTCCCGTCCTCGAGGTCCTCGAGGAAGTGCCGGACCACGGGGATGGGGATGAAGAAGCCCATGTTGTCGAAGCCGGGGAAGCCCTGGAACGCGACGCCAACGACCCGGCCGTCCTGGACCACCGGCCCGCCGCTGTTCCCGGGGTTGATGGCGGCGTCGGTCTGGACCACGAGGTGGGCGTCGGCCCCGCTGTGCACGTAGCCCCGCATCTCGACGCGGGAGACGATGCCCGCGGTGGACGAGACGTCCTGGCCCCCGAGCGGAAAGCCGTAGGTGAGCACCTGGGAGCCGGTGCGGGGGAGCTCGCCGAGGGCCAGGGGTCGGAGGCCGTCGGCGAAGCCGCGGTCGTCCACCCTGAGCACCGCGAGGTCGCAGTCGTGGGCCACCGCCTCGACGGTGGCGATTCGGGGGTTGGCCTGGTCCGGTCGTCGGACCAGGATCTGCCGCGCGTCGGCCACGACGTGGGCGTTGGTGACGATCCGGCCGTCGCCGATCAGGAAGCCGCTGCCGAGAACCCCCTGCACCGCCTGCTGGCGCCAGGGCATCGACCAGTCGAAGCGCGAGCGGTAGACCTGCACGTGCACGACCGAGGCCGAGATTCCGTTGCCTCCGGCTCCCTCCGATGCTTCGGTCTCCCCGGGACCCAGGGTCATCGCCGCGAGGACCATGGTGAGGGTCACCACCCCGCGTGCCGTCACGGCATTCATGCAGCCTCCTCGGCAGCGACCTCGGCCACGCGCGTGGCATCCGCCACGGAGTCCGGGATCCCTGTGCTCCAGATGCCGGCGCCGGTCAGGTGGAGACCGGGCACCCTGGCCACCGCGTTTTCGAGCGCCCGCATCCGATCCAGGTGCCCCACCTCGAGCTGCGGGGTGCCGCCGGGCCAGCGGAAGACGCGGGTGAGCACCGGTTCCCCCTTCAGCCCGAGGACGGGCGTCATGTCGCGGCGCACCGTCTCCGCCATCTCGTCGTCCGACAGACCGAGCACCGCTCCGTCGCGCACCCCGCCCAGGAAGCCGCGGAGCAGCACGTGGCCCTCGGGGGCGCGGTGGGCGAACTTGGTCGAGACGAAGCTGAGGGCGGTGGTGCGCAGCCCCTCGGTCTGTGGGACCACCATGCCGTATCCGTCGAGGGGGTGCGCCACGTCCTCGCGGCGGTAGCCGAGCAGAACGGTGGCCGACGACGCGAAGGGAACCGCGGCCAGCGTTTGTGCGACCTCGGGGACGAGCCCCTCGAGCACCGGCGCGATCTTCGGACCGGGCGCGGCGACGATGACGCCCCCGGCGCCCACGGTCTCCCCACCTTCGAGGCCGATCATGTAGCCGTCGGCACCGCGGGCCAGCGACCGGACAACCGCCGCCGTCCTCACCGACGCCGGTTCGAGGCGACCGACGAGGGCCTCCACGAGCTCGCGCAGCCCGCCGCGCAGCGAGTAGAAGGCGGCCGGCGAGGGCGCCCCGGGTTTCGGCTTCGGCCGCGGGGCGGCCAGCATCCCGCGCACCAGGCTCCCGTGCTTTGCCTCGAGGTCCCGGAAGCGTGGGAAGGTGGCGAGGATGGAGAGCCGCTCGGGGTCGCCGGCGTGGATGCCGGCGAGGAGCGGCTCACCGAGCCGTTCGACCGCCTCCTGCCCGAACCGTCGCCTCAGGAAGCTCGCGATCGACTCGTCGCCGTTCTCCCGACGCCCGGGGCGGACGAGATCGAGCCCCATTCGGAGCTTGCCCGGCCAGGAGAAGAGTCCGCTGCGCGCGAACGGCAGGATCTTCGTCGGCACCGCCAGCATCATCCCCTCGGGAAGGGGGTGCAGCTTGCGGCGGTGGAGGATGTAGACGGCGCGCAGCTCGGGGTTCGTGGGGATCAGACGGTCGCCCAGACCCAGCTCACGGCACAGGGCGATCCCTTCCGGCTTCTGGGCGAGCATCGAGTCGGGCCCGCCCTCGAGCAGGAAGCCATCCTTCGCCTCCGTCCGGATGACGCCCCCCGGAGTCGGGCTCGCCTCGAGCAGAAGATACGGGATGCCGCGCTTCTGGAGCGTCCAGGCGGCAGAGAGGCCCGAGATGCCGCCCCCGATGATCGCGATCGCCGTGCTCGTCACAAAGAACCATGATACACGGGCGCTGCCGATTGCGTTGACAGGCCCCCTCGCCCGCTGTCAGACTGCCGCTATCGTCAGGGTGCCTCCCGATCCGGGAGGGCAAAAGGGAAGCAGGTCGAAATCCTGCGCGGTCCCGCCACTGTAGCCGGCGAGTCCGCTCCTTCAGGCGCCGGGAAGGCGCCGCCACTCGGGGAGACCCGGGGAAGGCGAGGGGCGGGACGACGAACCGGAAGCCAGGAAACCTGCCCTGACCGACCGAGACGCAAGAAAGGCTTCTCGCGTGAAGGAGCTTCTGGATTCCGGCCGGGCCAGGACCCCACTCCCCGCCGGTCATCCGACACCCGGACGCGAACGGCCTCCGTCAGGAGGTTCCATGCGTATCTTCTTCAGTCCAACAGTGGCCGTCATCCTGCTCCTTGCCGCGGGGGCGGTGGCGACCGCCGCCGAGGGATCGCTCGAAGGCACGGTCCGCACGAGCGACGGCGTCTTGCTCTCCCACATCGCGGTGACCGTGGCCGCCGCCTCGGACTCGCGGATCGTCACCTCCGGACCCGAGGGTGTCTACCGCGTGGCCGGCCTGGCCCCCGGCCAGTACGCGATCTCGGTCGATGCTCCCGGGCTCGTCCTCGACACCCCTGCGGGTGCCACCGTTGGCGTCGGCGACACGCGTCTCGATCTCGTGCTCTCCCCCGCCCCGGTGCGGGAGCACGTGCTGGTGACGGCCACCCGCGGGGAGGCCACGCACTCGAACCTCGGGGTGAGCACGAGCCTGCTCGACCGCGAGCGGATCGAGGAGCGTGCGGCCCCGGCGCTGCTGCCGCTTCTTCAGGAAGTGCCGGGGACCGCCAGCGCGCGCAACGGAGCCACCGGAGCGGTGGGCTCGGTCTTCCTGCGCGGCGGAGAGTCCCGCTTCGCCGCGGTCCTGATCGACGGCATCCCGGTGAACGAGCCAGGAGGGGCCTTCAACTGGGGTACGGCGCTGCCCTTCGAGCTCGAGCGCGTCGAGGTCGTCCGCGGCGCAGCGAGCAGCCTCTACGGCAACGACGCCCTCGCCGGCGTCATCCAGCTCGTCACGAGGCGGGCGCGGGACGGCGAGGCCCCCACCTTCCGCGGCGAGGCCGAGGCGGGGGGCTTCGACTGGCAGCGCTACCAGGCCGCCACCACCGGCGCGCGGGGGGGGTTCGACTGGAACGCGGGCGTGCAGCGGTTGACCACGGACAATGCGGAGCCAAACAGCCGTTTCGAGCAGACGGCGCTCGCCGCCTCGTTCGGCTTCGACCTTGACGCGCGCACCCGGGCGCAGGCTGTCGTCCGCTACGACGACAGCGGCGTCGGCACCCCCGGACCCACCGCCTTCGGCCGGCCCGACCTCGACGCGTCGTTCGAGCGGAACGACATAGTGGTCTCGGTCTCCGTCAACCGCGCGACCGGGCGCACGGCGCATCGCGCGAGCCTCGGCTACCTGCGCACGGACCAGCTGTCCCGGAACCCGGTCGATTCCGGCTGCTACGTGCCGGCATGGGACGGTCGGCAGGCCTCCTTCCCGAGCTGCGACTTCCCGAACCCCGATGGCTTCCAGAACCAGGTCTCCCGGCTCCAGGCCGGGTACCAGGCCGACGTCGCGCTCGGGACGCGTCACCTCCTGAGCGCGGGCGCGGACGGCGAGTACGAGACCGGAGAGCTGGGAAACCGCGGGGGCGAGCTCCTGAAGCCGGATCGGACGAACTTCGGCGCCTACGTGCAGGATCGTGTGCTCCTCGGTGAGCGCGCATACCTCACTCTCGGGGGGCGGGTCGAGAGGAACGGCAGCTACGGAACGAAGGCGGTCCCCCGGGCCGCGCTGGCACTGCGTCTCCGTGGGGGCGAGGACGCGACAACGCTGCGCACGAGTGCCGGGATGGGGATCAAGGCCCCGAACTTCTTCGAGGCCTATGGAGAGTCGTTCTTCGCCCGGGGCAACCCCGACCTCGCGCCCGAGCAGAGCCGGACGTTCGACCTCGGGGTCGAGCAGCGGCTTCTCGGAAGCCGGCTCCGTGCGGTCGCCACCGCCTTCTACCAGGACTACCGCGACCAGATCGCCTACACCGTCATCAACTACGACACCTACGAAGGGACCTACGTGAACCTCGGCCGGACGCGGGCCCGGGGTATCGAGATCGAGCTCGACGCGCAGCCTCGCCCGTGGTTCGCGCTCCGGGGCCAGTACACCTTCACCGGCACCGAGATCCTCGAGAGCGCGAACGACTTCGATCCCATCTACGCCG
>JAJDNV010000384.1 GCA_022340545.1 Acidobacteriota bacterium
GGTATCCGCCCGCGCCGGTCGTCCTCGCCGGCCGCCGCGTGCCCTACGAGCGCTTCACGCCCTATCTGACACAGTTCGCCTCGAAGGAGGACCTCGAGGCCCGGCATCTCCTCGTCTACCGCTTCTTCCGGACCCGGAGTCGGGCCGAAGCTTTGGAGATCGTCCGTTCCCTCGGCGCGTCCTACCTGGCGCTGTACGGACACGACCGGATCCGGTTCGACGCCTCCGGCCTTCTCGAGCCCATCCACGAAGAGCCGGGGGCCCGGCTCTACCGGATCATCGTACCGGGAAAGGAGCCACCCGCAGGGGCGGGTGACTCTCCGGGCCCGACCGGTCAGAACGCCGCGGGGTAGCAGGTCGCCCGGTAGATGCCAGTCCCACGTCGGACGTAGTTGTCGGCCAACTGGACGTCGTACTGCTCGCTGCGCGCGTTCTCGTTCTTGACCGCGATCTCCTCCAGCCGGTCGCTCTTCGCGCAGAAGCCTTGCGCGGTCAGGTCGTCGGCAATCGCCTGCTGGTAGGCCTCGAGGTCCCGGATCCTCGGCCAGTCGGTGCGTGTGGCCGTGTCGTTGAAGTCAAACAGCTCGGGTCGGTTCTCGAGCACATGGTCGATGGCTGCCTCGACCTGGTAGTAGAACTGGGGCCCGGCGGCGTCACGCGAGCAGGCCACCTCGCGGCTCGGCGCCAGCGAGCACCCCGGCGGCGAGGGCCCGCGCGGCGCCTGGGGTATCGGTATCGCGGAGGGACGGCACGTCGAGCGGTAAGTCTTCGAGCCGATGCGCACGATGTTCTTGGCGCTCAGGATGTCGTACTGGTCGTTGAACTCGCTCGAATCGGCGACACCCAGCTCTTCCCCATCGAAGTACGCGCAGAGCCCCTGGCTGTCGAGGATCTTGATGAGCTCGACGTAGTACTGCCCCACGCTCTGGACGACGTTGCTCGCGTCGAACAGATCCGGCCGCTGGGCCTGGAGGTTGCGAATGGCCGAGTCCACCTCGTCCTGGAAGCTCGCCACCTCTTGCGGGCAGCTCGCGGTGAGATCCCCCGCCGGCAGGGCCGCGCAGCTCGCCGAGAGCGTCGGCTCGGGGGTCGGCGTCGGAGCCGGCGTCGGCGTGACCGGTCCTCCCGGCACCGTCGGCCCCGTTGGTCCGCTGCTCGAGTCGGAGCCTCCACCACACACGTTCAAGCTCAGCACGGCGAGGCCGGCCGCAGCTAGCCCCAGGAAACGACGGTCGACCCATGTCATGATTGCGTCCAACCCTTCTGCTCCGCCACTGCCGCGGAGACCTATCAGATCAGTAGTTTACTGTGATCCGAGGCCGGCGTCCACCATGCTGTGCCTCCCGTCTCGTCAGACCGTGTAGATTGTGGTTACGCCCGAACCGGGACAGTGTCGGATCAGTGCTCGCCAACGAGCACCACCTCGGGGTGGAGCACCGGCTCGACGGGCGGGGAGGAACCGCCGGCGCCCGTGGCCCGAGGCACCCCCAGGGCAAGCAGCGCGCCGGACTCGTCGAGGATCCGCACCCGCACGGCCTGTCCCTCGGGGAAGCCATTCAGCGTGCTCGCTCGCCCGAGGTCGCGGCCGTGTTCCACGAGCCGACGACCCGCCTCACCGACGCGCACCGCGGGCAGCTCAGGCAGGAGCTCTCGCAGGGGGATCACCCGCTCCCGGGCCTCCGCCAGGTCGTCTCCGGAGACGGAATGCTCGAGGCCGAACGAGCCCGACCGTGTGCGGCGCAGCGCGATCAGGTGCCCGCCCGGGCCCAGATCCGCGCCGAGATCGCGGGCCAACGCGCGCACGTAGGTCCCGGGCGAGCAGCGGACCTCGACCTCGAGCCGTTCGCCGTCCAGCCCCAGCAGCCGGATCGCGTGAACGGTGACGGGCTTCGCCGGGCGCGGAAGGGCTTCCCCCCGTCGCGCAAGCTCATAGAGGCGCCGCCCCCCGACGCGACGCGCCGAGTAGGCCGGGGGCACCTGGTCGTACGAGCCCTCCAGGCGAGCCAGGCCGGCTCGAATCTCCTCCTCTTCGAGCTCGACCGCCCGGATCTCCGTCACGGGGGTGCCGGTCAGGTCGTCCGTGGACGTCGCGAAGCCGAGACGAACGGTGGCCTCGTACACCTTCTCCCCGGCACCCAGGAACCGGGCCAGCCGCGTCGCCTTCCCCAGGCAGAGTGGGAGAACGCCCGTCGCAAAGGGGTCGAGCGTCCCCGTGTGGCCGACTCGCCGGAGGCGCAGCGCTCGGCGGACCCGGTCGACCATGTCGTGCGACGTCGGCCCCGCCGGCTTGTCGATGACGAGGACGCCGTCCACGTCCTAGTTCCCCTGCTCCTCGCCCTCGTCGCGTCCCCGCCGCGCCGCCTCCTCCTCCGAGAGGACACGAGCGACCCGGTCCGTCGCCTCCAGCCCCCGGTCGTAGCGGAAGTCGATCTCCGGCGCGAACCGGATCCGGAGTCGCCGTCCGATCTCGCGACGCACGAATCCCGCCGCCTTTCGGAGGACGGTGAGGCTCGCGCCGCGGTCGCCCTCTTCGCCGAGGGCGCCGACGAACACGCGCGCGTACCTCAGGTCCGAGGTCAGCTCCACGCGGGTGACGGTGATGAACCCGAGCCGGGGGTCCTTCAGATCGGAGGCGATCATCCGCGCCACCTCGTTGCGAATCTGGCCCCCGAGCCGCTCTGCCCTCCGGCTCAAAGCACCTCCGTCTGCTGATCGACGAGCTCGGCATCGCGCGTGCTCGCCGCCTCGCCGGCCACGGACTGAAGCGTGGCCTCGAGGTGGCCGTGGTCGGTGTTCACCGACACCACCGCGAGCCGCGCCCGCTGCCACAGGTCCTGGTGCTCCACCTCCGTGACCGAGACGTTGAAGCGCTTGCGGATGCGACTCACGAGCCCCCGCATGACCTGCCGCTTGTCCTTCAGGGAGCGCGCCCCCGGGAAGTGCAGGTCGAGGGTCAGAAGCCCGATCACCAACTCAGCGGTCCTCCCTGTCTTTGCTCGATCCTACACCCGGAGGAGTCCCTCGCCGCCGAAACCCGAGCAGCACCCCGCGGTCATGGCCGAAGAGAGCCGAAAGCAGTTGAGCAGGCGGCCCGGAGCATCCGGCGCCAGGTGGCGTCACGCCGCCCGGTTGATGACCTTCAAGCGGTGGCCGCCAGAACCACCTCACCCTGCGCAGGGCCGGGGGGTCTGGGGGGCCGTTGCCCCCCAGCTCAGTTGAAGCTGGGGCTCCCTCCGTTTGCCGAGAAGGACGTCGCCAAGGAGACTCTGGAACAGCCTTTGGGCCTATTCCAGCGTCTCCTTGACCTTCTCGGTCGTGAAGAACTCGATGACATCTCCCGGCTTGACGTCGTTGTAGCCGGCGATGACGATCCCGCATTCGAGGCCGGCCTTCACCTCGCTCGCGTCGTCCTTGAAGCGCTTGAGGGAGTCGACCTTCCCGGTGTGGATGACCACGTTGTCGCGCAGCAGGCGCACCTGGGCGGTGCGGGTGACCTTGCCGTCCTGCACGTAGCAGCCGGCCACGGTCCCGATCCGGGAGATCCGGAAGATCTCCCGGACCTCGGCCGCACCGAGGCGCACCTCGCGGATCGACGGCTCGAGGAGCCCCTCCATCGCCTTCCTGATGTCCTGGGCGACGTCGTAGATCACGGTGTAGAGGCGCAGCTCGACCTGGTCGCGCTCCGCCACCTCGGCCGCCTTGCGCTCGGGGCGGACGTTGAAGCCGATCACGATCGTGTTTGATGCCGCAGCGAGCAGCACGTCGCCCTCGTTGATCGCGCCAACACCCTGGCGAATGATGCGCAGCTTGATCTTGTCCTGGGGCAGCTTGCCGAGCTGGTCGGCCACCGCCTCGAGCGAGCCCTGCACGTCGGCCTTGAGGACGATGAGAAGCTCCTTGATCTGGCCCTCGGCGATGGCGCGGCCGAGATCCTCGAGCTTGATGCGCGACGAGGCGGCCAGCTCCTTCTCGCGCAGCTTGAGCTGGCGGAAGGTGACGATCTCCTGGGCCTTGACGCTGTCGGTCACCGCGAGGAGCTGGTCCCCGGGCTCGGGCAGCGAGGGCAGCCCGAGGATCTCGACGGGGGTCGCGGGGCCCGCCGTGCGCAGGCGGCTGCCCCGGTCGTCCACCAGGGCGCGGATCTTGCCGGAAACCGCCCCCGCCACGAGCGTGTCCCCCACCTTGAGGGTGCCGTCCTGCACGAGGACGGTGGCCACCGGGCCCCGTCCCTTGTCCAAACGGGCCTCGAGGACGGTGCCCACCGCCGGTCTCTGGTCGTTGGCCTTCAGCTCCTGCATGTCGGCGACCAGGAGCAGCATCTCGAGCAGCTGGTCGAGGTTCTGCTTCTGCTTGGCCGAGACATCCACGAAGACCGTGTCCCCGCCCCACGCCTCGGGCAGCAGCCCCCGGTCGCCCAGCTGCTGGCGCACCCGGTCGGGCTGGGCGTCGGGCTTGTCGATCTTGTTCACCGCCACGACGATCGGGACACCGGCGGCCCTGGCGTGGTCGACCGCCTCCAGGGTCTGGGGCATCACCCCGTCGTCGGCGGCGACGACCAGGACCACGATGTCCGTCACCCGGGCGCCGCGTGCACGCATCAGGGTGAACGCCTCGTGCCCCGGCGTGTCCAGGAAGACGACCTTGCGCGTTCCCACGTCCACGTGGTACGCGCCGATGTGCTGAGTGATGCCGCCAGCCTCGTCCGTGGCAACCGAGGTCTCGCGGATCGCGTCGAGCAGCGACGTCTTCCCGTGATCCACGTGGCCCATGACCGTAATGACCGGCGCCCGCGGCGACAGGTCCTCCGGCTTCGATTCCACCTCCTGGACCTGGACCAGCTCCTCCTCGAACGACTGGAT
>JAJDNV010000367.1 GCA_022340545.1 Acidobacteriota bacterium
GCGAAGGCCGCGGTCTTGCCGCTGCCGGTCATCGCGGAGGCGAGGATGTCGCGGCCCTCCAGGGCCGGAGGGATCGCCTCCTGTTGGATGGGGGTCGGGCGCTCGAATCCGAGCGTGCGCAGGCCCCGCTGGAGTTCGGCGTGCAGGCCGAAGTGAGAGAAAGACATAGAAGTCGCGTACGTCCTGTTCTGTTCCGGCTGGTTGTCTGAACGGGGGGTTTGCCGGGAAGCCGCCGTCCGCGCGGCTCCCTCACGGAGCGCGAAGAGACAGTAGTATCGCACAGCTTCCGAGCCGCGGTCCAATTGCGCTGCACGCACCCTGTTGCCGCCCCGGCCAGTGGGTTCCGGCAATGCCGGATCCAGGGCTACGTCAGGTACCAGGACACACGGGCCGCCTCCACCTCGAGCACGGCCACGCGCCAGCTGCGATGGTCCCCACCCTCGACGCGGGGGCGGGCGCCGTCGTGAAGCTGCTTTGCCCGATGGAAGGCCAGGGTGGCCAGGTGGAAACGCGACCGCGCGAGGTGATCCGGAGGCAGGACCTGCGGAGCCGGATCCGCCCCCGCAGGTCCGCCTGCCTCCGCCGTCACCGGAGTCGAGGCTCCGGCGGTGCGGATGCGGCATCCGTCTCCCGCTCGACTGCGGGTGCAGTCGCGGGCAGGAGCCAGCCGTGGCTCGGGGTGAGGCGGTCGTCGGATGTGTCGCCGAGTCCCAGCCAGGTCCGCAAAGTAGAGAAGGATCGTCTGAGCAGGTTCATGGGAGGCCTCATCGGGCCCGGCGCAGGAAGGGCACATGGTCCCAGGACCAATACGCAGATCGTCGGCAGGAGCGACGCTCTCGATCTGGGAGCCCGCACAAGGCAGTTGATTCAGTGTAGCAGGTCCACCCGCCGCTTATCGGCCAGGGGTCGGGGCAAGGAGCGACACCGCACTTGAACGTTGTCCCTGGACAGGGCCATGCGGGGTACCTGCCCCTCGGGAGCACATGACTCACCGTGACCCACTTCCTCACTCGTCGGGTCTGCGATGGCGCAGGGCCGGCGCCGGTAGCAGGCGTCCGTCGCCGCCGTCCAGTGTCGCGCCCACGAGTCGGGCGAGGCGGGCCGCGGAACGGCCGATCGCCGTCGCTAGCGCGCCGTTGACCGCCTCGGTTCGCAGCACGTGCCCGGATCGCAGGCGGGCCCGGAGTCGGCACCGCTGATCGACGCCGCCCAGAGGGGTGCGCGACTCGGCCAGGCGCGCGGTGACGCCCTGAACCTCCGGGCCAAACCGGCTCATCGCCAGGAGCACGCGCCGTCGCACCTCAGCCCGGAGGACCTTCGTGAGGACGAGGCCCGTGCCCGTGACATCGATCCTCAATCTCGCAGCGGCGGCATGGTCCCGGAGCTCCCCTCTTGGCTCATTGCAGTCTAGGGGGCGTGCAGGGATGAGATCCAATACTTGTTTCAGCGACCTCTCATAGGCTGACTTCGATGTTATCGTTCGGGCGTGGACACCCTGAACCATCACCATCTCTACCACTTCTGGATGGTGGTTCGCGAAGGCGGCGTGACGCGGGCGAGCGAGAAGCTCCATGTCTCGCAGCCCACGGTCAGCGGCCAGCTCCGGGAGCTCCAGGAAGCCCTCGGGGAGAAGCTGCTCGTCCGCTCCGGGCGAACCGTGATCCTCACCGACGTCGGCCGCACCGTCTATCGGTACGCGGACGAGATCTTCGCCCTCGGCCGTGAGCTGCAGCAGGCGGTGAAGGGGCGGGTCACGCACCCGGCCCGCCTGGCGGTGGGAGTGACCATGGTCGTGCCCAAGCTCGTCGCCTACCAGATACTCGAGCCGGCCCTCCAGCTTCCCGAGCCGATCCAGCTGAACTGCGTGCAGGAGCGGCCGGAGCGGCTGGTCGCCGAGCTGGCGATCTACTCCCTGGACCTGGCCCTCGCCGACACCCCCGCTCCTCCGGGCGTGAAGGTGCGAGCTTACAGCCACCTCCTCGGCGAGTGCGGCGTGTCGGTCTTCGGGACCGAGCGCCTGGCGACGAAGCATCGTCGGCGCTTCCCGCGCTCGCTCGATGGGGCGCCCTTCCTGCTGCCGAGCGGGGACTCGGGGCTCCGCCTCTCGCTCGAGGACTGGTTCCGGAGGCAGAACATCCGGCCGCGCGTCGTCGGCACGTTCGAAGACAGCGCGCTCATCGACGCCTTCGGGCGAGCCGGGGCGGGGCTGTTCGCCATGCCATCGGCCATCGAGCTGCAGGTGCGACGGCAATACGGTGTTCGACTCGTGGGGCGACTCGACACGGTCCGGCAGCGCTTCTACGCGATCACCGTCGAGAGAAAGCTGAGCAACCCGGCGGTGATCGCCATCTCCGAGCGGGCACGGTCGCTGTTCAGCTGAGGCTGCCCGAGCATCGGCGCCGTCCGATGGATCGCGACCGAACAATCGATTAGTACCCCGCTCCCCCGAGGCGTAGAGTGATTTCTGCCGTCTCGATCACGCGAGAGACGGGCGGACGATGCGGAGCGCGAGTGGCGGTGGCGTCGCGCCAGCCTGGGGAAGCCGGACGAGCGCTGCGACGCGAGAGAGCGGTGAAACATGACCAAGATGTTCTCGAGACACCGATGGGCGTACGTGGCCTGTGTGAGCTTGTGGCCGGTGTCGCTGCTCGCCGGGGCGACCGATCCCGTGGCGAACCTGTCGGCGTGCAAGGACGGCCGGTCGTCTTGCGACCGCTCGCGGCTGACGCCCTCGGAGCTGACGGAAGTGGCTCGCGCCGACCATGCGCGGAACGTCACGGCCTGCCGGCGCGGACTCGAGGCGTGCGATTCTTCGAGGCTGAGCCTGCCGGAGGCGACGGCGTTGGCCGTCGCCGAGCACGACCGCAACGTGTCGAACTGCACCGAGCACGTAGGTGCCTGCGACACATCGCGGTTGACGAGCGCGGAAGCTCAAGACGTGGCCGCCGCCGAGCGGCGGCGAACGATCTCCAGATGCGCCGACGGCGTCGGAACCTGCGACACATCCCAGTTGACCGAGTCCGAGCGCGCAGAAGTCGCACTCGCCCAGCGTCAGCGCATGGTGTCCGATTGCCGGCTAGGCTTCGCACGCTGCGACGAGTCTCAGCTGACCGACTCGGAAACGCGGAACGTGGCACTCGAGGAGCGGCGGCGGAACCTCTCGGACTGCATGTACGGCTGGGACGGCTGCGACCGCTCGAAGCTGGATCGGCAGGAGGCCGCCGGTGTGGACCGCGCCGCCCGCGCCCGGAACCTTTCCGAGTGCCAGGCCGGTCGAGACCGCTGCGACTATTCGCTCCTGAGCGCGTCGGAGGCAGCGGCGCTGGCGGCCGCCGAGCGGCTGAGAAACTCCACTGCGTGTCGGGAAGGCCGCGGCTACTGCGATCGCTCCCGCCTGACGCCGGCGGAAGCGGCCGCGATTCCCGCCGAAGCTCCCGTCGCGTCTTCAGCGGGGAGGCAGCCATGAGAGTGATCACGCTGGACGGTTTCGGCCGCTGGACTCAGGGCACCGGGCTCCTGGTCCTCGCGGCACTGGCCTGGGCCGTCTTCGTTCCCGGCGGGGACTTCTGGCCCGCCGTCCTGGCGGCCAGCGTGGTCGGCTCGGCCCTGGCCCTCGTACACAGTCGTCCGATCCTCTCGCTGGCCCAGGTGCTCGCGGCCGAGCCCGCCCTGGTCCCGAGTCGGAGGGGAAACACGGGCGGAGCGCGGCTCCGCCCGCGAGGAGAACGAAAGCCATGAAAGTACGCCCGCTTCACGATCGGCTGTTGGTCCGTCGCGTCGAAGAGAAGGAGACGGCGGGGGGGGGCATCATCATCCCCGACACGGCCAAGGAAAAGCCCATGGAGGGCAAGGTAGTGGCGGTGGGCAACGGGAGGCTGCTCGAGAACGGGACGAAGCTCGCCCTCGACGTGAAGGTGGGAGACAGGATCCTGTTCGGCAAGTACTCCGGGACGGAGATCACGATCGACGGTGAGGACGTGGTGATCGTTCGCGAGGACGAGGTCCTGGCGATCATGGGGTGAGGGGAATCGCCTCGGGCGAATCCCCAGGGGTTCCGCTTCGCGGGACCCGTATGGTTGGTGCGCGGCGCGCGACGCCGCTTTCGGGAAGGCGCGAAGCGGCTTCCCGGTGAGGCTGGTGTCCAATGTCGAAGCAGATCACGTACGGTGACGACTCGCGGCAGGCTGTGCTGCGCGGCGTCAACCGCCTGGCCGACGCGGTCCGGGTGACGCTCGGTCCCCGGGGCCGAAACGTCGTCCTGGACAAGAAGTTCGGCTCGCCCCTCATCACCAAGGACGGGGTGACGGTGGCGAAGGAGATCGAGCTCAAGGAGCCCCTCGAGAACATGGGGGCGCAGATGGTGAGGGAAGTCGCGAGCAAGACCTCGGATGTGGCCGGTGACGGCACGACGACGGCGACGCTCCTCGCCCAGGCGATCTACCGGGAGGGCAGCAAGAACGTCACCGCCGGCGCCAATCCGATGGCCGTCAAGCGCGGGATCGAGCGGGCGGTGGCCGCGGTCACCGGCGAGCTCGAGAGGCTCAGCAAGCCCGTCAAGGGGAAGATGATCGCCCAGGTCGGAACGATCTCCGCGAACAGCGACGAGACGATCGGCGGCATCATCGCCCAGGCGATGGAGAAGGTCGGCAAGGACGGCGTCATCACCGTCGAGGAGGCGAAGTCGATCGAGACCTCGCTCGAGATCGTCGAGGGCATGCAGTTCGACCGCGGCTATCTCTCGCCGTACTTCGTGACCGACCCCGAGCGAATGGAGTGCGTGCTCGAAGACGTGCTGGTGCTCATCCACGAGAAGAAGATCTCGGGGATGAAGGACCTGCTGCCCCTGCTCGAGCAGGTGGCGAAGCTCGGCTCGCCGCTCCTGATCGTCGCCGAGGACCTGGAGGGCGAGGCCCTGGCGACCCTGGTGGTGAACAAGCTGCGGGGAACGCTGAATGTGGCCGCGGTCAAGGCCCCGGGCTACGGCGACCGCAGGAAAGCCATGCTCGAGGACCTCGCGATCCTCACCGGCGGCAAGGCCATCACCGAGGACCTGGGTATCAAGCTGGAGAACGTCACGATCGACGACCTCGGCAAGGCCAAGAAGGTCACGATCGACAAGGACACGACGACGATCGTCGAGGGCGCGGGCGAGGCCAAGGACATCCAGGGCCGGGTCAAGCAGCTGCGCACCCAGGTCGAGGAAACGACCTCCGACTACGACCGCGAGAAGCTCCAGGAGAGACTGGCCAAGCTGGTCGGCGGGGTGGCGGTGATCAAGGTCGGGGCCGCGACCGAGACGGAGATGAAGGAGAAGAAGGCGCGGGTAGAGGACGCCATGCACGCGACCAAGGCCGCGGTCGAGGAGGGCATCGTCGCCGGCGGCGGGGTCGCGCTTCTGCGCTGTCTGAAGGTGGTCGAGGGCGTGAAGGCCGAGGGCGACGAGGCGGTCGGGGTCAACATCATTCGCCGCGCGCTGGAGGAGCCGCTGCGCCAGATCGCGGGCAACGCCGGGCACGAAGGGGCGGTGGTCGTGGGGCGGGTCCGGGAGCTGAAGGGCGACGAGGGCTTCAACGCGCAGACAGACGTCTACGAGAACCTCGTCGAGGCAGGCGTGATCGACCCGACCAAGGTCGTCCGCTGCGCCCTGCAGAACGCCGCCTCCATCGCGTCGCTCCTACTCACGACCGAGGCCGTCATCTGCGAGATCCCCGAAGAGAAGGGGGAAGCCC
>JAJDNV010000397.1 GCA_022340545.1 Acidobacteriota bacterium
GTGAGCGCGGTTGCATAGGAGCGTTCGGCGGCCGCCGTCTCGCCGAGGCGGGCCTGGACGAGGCCGAGATTCAGGTGCGCGCTCGCCAGACCGGGGGCGAGCCGGACCGCCTCGGCGGCGTGCTCCCGGGCCTGGGCGGCCTGCCCCATCTGCAGCAGCACGGTCGAGAGGCCCGTGTGCGCCTCGGCACGGCGTGGCTCGATGGCCAGGGCCGCCCGGTAGGACGCGGCGGCCTCGGCCGATTCGCCCTCGGCGGCGAGCAGGTTGCCGAGGTTGACGTGGGCCTGTGCGTACCGAGGCTTCAGCCGGAGGGCGGCCAGGTAGTGATCGCGGGCCTCGACCCGCTCGCCCCGGCGCGCCAGCACGTTCGCCAGGTTGTAGTGCATGAGGGGGCTGTCCCCGCCGACGCGCAGGGCGTGGCGGAAGAGCGTCTCGCTGTCGCGCCAGGTCTCGACCTGGGCGCGCGTCACCACGCACCAGGCCGCGATCAGCAGCACCGCACCGGCAGCGAGCCAGCGGCGTCCCGTGGGGCTCCTGATCAGGACGGGGAGACCGAAGGCCGGCAGCAGCGACAGCCCGATGAAGGGGATGTACGTGAAGCGGTCGGCTCGCGCCTGCTCACCGACCTGGACCAGACCGATGACCGGGAGCAGGGTGCCGAGGTACCAGAACCAGCCCACGACAGCGAAGGGCAGCCGTCGCCGCTCCCGCCAGGTCCAGACCGTGATGGCGACCAGGACGAGGGCCGAGAGGGCCACGGTGGCCATGCCGAGCGAGGCCCCGGGGTGGGGATAGTAGACGGCCAGAGGATGGGGCCAGACCGCCTGCTTCAGGTACACGGCGTAGCTGTGCACCGCGTTGCCCAATCGCAGGCCGAGAGGGAGCGCGTCCAGGGAGGGCAGCGCCTCCTTGCGCGCGTGGGGCAGCACCGTGATCACGACCGAGACCACGGCCAGGGCCAGGAGTGCGGCCTTCTCCCGGACGAGGCGGGGAAGGTCGCTCGGGCTCTGCCACCGGCCGAGGGGCCAGTAGTCGAGGAGCAGGAGCGCAAAAGGAAGCGTGACGAGCATGGGCTTGGCCATGAGGCCCAGGGCCATGGTCAGCGCCACCGCCGCCTGGCGGCCGCGAGTCGGCCCTCGTGCGTAGCGCGCGTGGGCGGCCATCGTCAGGACCCAGAAGAGGCCGCCCAGCACGTCCTTGCGCTCGGTGACCCAGGCGACGGCCTCCACGTGCAGCGGATGGACGGCCAGAGTGGCGGCCACGAAGGCGCTCGGGCCGGGGCGGCCCGTCAGGCCGCACATGACGAAGAAGAGCAGCACGACCGCCACCAGGTGGATGGCCAGGTTGACGAGGTGGTGGGCGCCGGGATCGAGACCGAAGAGCTGCGCGTCGACGAGGCGCGAGGTGAGGGTCAGGGGCGACCAGTAGTCGGCGTGGGGAGAGTCGTACAGGAGATCGGCGGTCAGGGCCCAGCGAAGCCCGGCCAGGCTCAAGCCGTCGCGCAGGTGCGGATTCTCGAAGATGTAGGGGTCGTCGTCGAGGCTGACGAAGTCGGCTCGGGACACGCCCCAGAAGGCCCAGGCAGTGATGGCGGCCAGCAGCAGGGCGACCGCGTAGCTGCGGATGCGGCCACTCGCAGGTGGGGGCGGGTTTCGGCTCTTCATACGGTCGAGGCGCGCCACATCATGACAGAACCCGGCGACAACAGACAGAGCGGTGAGCGACCTGACGGCCTCGTCGCCTTTGGGAGCGAGAGTCCACACCCCGGCCGGCCGACCGCCCGGTGGGGCTCAGGCGGCGCGGATGGCGTCGACGGGGTGCAGGCGCGAGGCCCGCAGCGCCGGATAGACACCGGCACCGAGGCCGATGACGATCGCAAAGGCAGCGGCGAGGAGGAGGCCGGTCGGTGAGATGGGCAGCCCGTCCTCGAAGGCCTGTCCGGCGAGCATCGTGATCCCGTAGCCGAGGGCGGCGCCCAGCATCCCGCCGACGAGAGAGAGCGAGACCGACTCCACCAGGAACTGGCCGAAGATCTCGGGATCGGTGGCCCCCATCGACTTGCGGAGGCCGATCTCGTACGTCCGCTCGCCGATCGAGATCTGCATCACCGAGAAGATCCCGATGCCGCCGACGAGGAGCGAGATCCCGGCGATCGAGGCCAGGACGATCCTCCAGTTCATGACGAGCTCGTCGACCTCGCCCCGGACGCGCAGGATCTCCTCACCGATGTTCTCGACCTTGAAATCGGTGATGCCCCGGTGGCTGCGTCGCATGAGGGCCTCCGCCTCGCCCTGCGCGTCCTCGAGCTTCAGTGGATCGGCCTGGAACGCCCAGGCGTGGACGAGGTCCTCGCCGAGGAAGTACTTCTGGGCGGTGGTGAGCGGGATGTAGACCTTCGAGTTGTCCCGGCGCATCTCGTCGTCGTTCACCTGGCGGGTGCCGAAGTGGCGGAGCACCCCCACGATTCGGAAGCGCACGCCGCCGATCAGGATCTCGCGCCCCACCGCCTCCTCGCTCCCGAAGATGTCTTCCTTCAGGGTGTGCCCGAGGAGCGCCACCGTGGCCCGGGCCTCCACGTCGCGCTCGGCGAGGTAGCGGCCAGCCTCGGCGTCACGGTTCCGGATGCGGCCCCAGGCCGGGGTCACGCCCTCGACCGTGACCTTCAGGGTCTGCCCGTTCATCCGGACCGTCTCATCCCCGAGGCCGACAACCGGCGCCGCCTCGTCGATGATCTCGCGCCCCCGCTCGATGACCTCGCCGTCCGCCCGCCGCAGCCCCCGCGAGAAGCCCTGCTTCTGGCGCTCGATCGGGTCCTCGGCCTCGTTCGCCACCACGATGATCACCCCGTCGTAGCCGAGATCGGCCAGCCCCTTTTCGACCGCGTTGGCGAGGCCGCCGATCAGCGACACCATGACCACGAGCGCGGTCGTGCCGAGCACGATGCCGATCAGCGTCAACGCCGAGCGGAGCTTGTGGCTTCGGATCTCGGCGAGCGACGTGCGTATAGCCTCGGTGACGTGCACTACTCGTACCTCAGCGCCTCGATCGGGTTCAGCCGCGCCGCCCGGATGGCGGGGTAGAACCCGAAGAAGACCCCGACCGCCATCGCGAAGGTCAGGCCGAGGACCATGATGCGCGGGGTCATGACCACCGGCTGCTGGATGAGGTCGCTCATGGTCGTGGTGAACACGATCCCGAGGCCGAGTCCCAGCAGCCCCCCGAGTATGGTGACGACCACGCTCTCGACCAGGAACTGCGCCATGATGTTGAGGCCGGTGGCCCCCAGCGCCTTGCGCGTCCCCACCTCGCGGACCCGCTCGTTGAAAGAGGCGAGGAGGATGTTCATGATGACGATGCCGCCGACGAGAAGCGAGACGGTCCCGCAGACGAGGAAGGTGATGTCGTAGATCTTCCCCTGCTCGTTCATCTCCTGCGCGAAGGCGGCGCGGTTGAAGACCTCGAAGTCCTCGACCCCCCCGTGGGCCCGGCGGAGGATGGTGCCCACCTCCTCGGTGGCCTCGTCCATCTCGTCGACACTGTGGGCCTGGACGTTGATGTAGGCCACCTTCTGGTTCTCACGATCACCGACCATACGGGTGATCATCGACGTGATCGGGACGAACACCATCTCGTTCATCCACTCGAGGCTGTTGCGGTTGGCGGAGTTCCAGTAGAAGACCTTCCGCTCCATCACGCCCACCACGGTGTAGCGGTCGGAGCCGACGCTGATGATCTGTCCCACCGCGGGACGGCCGCCGAACAGCTCCCGCCTCCGGGTGGAGCCGAGAACGACGACCTTGGCGCTGCGCGTGAGATCTTCGTCCTTGAGGAAGCGGCCTTCCGTGGGGTGGAAGTCGTACATGGGTTCGTAGGAAGGAGTCGCCCCGGAGATCTGAAGCGACTTCTCGAAGCCCGGGGCCTTCACCACCTCGTGTCGCTCCATGGTCGGCTCCACCAGCTCGAGGGTGCTGGCCTGGGCCTGGAGGGCGAGGGCGTCCTCGTAGGTGAGACCCTTCGACCTCTTCTCGATCGCGTTCTGCTTCAGCTCCCGGGCGTCGAGCTCGCGGACGAACATCTTCCGCACGCCGCCGGTCTTGTCCCAGAACTCCTCGGACTGTTTCCGGCCGCCGTCGATGAGGCCGAAGGTGGCGACCACGGAGGCGACACCGAGGACGATCCCCACCATCTGCAAGACGCTCCGGCTGCGATGGGTGTTGATGTCGACGACGCCATCGACGACGGAGTCCCACAGCGAGAAGAGGTGCCGGCGCAGCAGTCGCAAGCGGGCCATGATGTGTTCTCAGGTGAGCTTGTCGTCCTCGATGCGGCCGTCCACGATCTCGACCACGCGCTCGCAGCGCTCGGCGATGCGCGGGTCGTGAGTGACGATCACGATCGTCTCGCCCTTCACGTGCAGCCGATCGAAGATCTCCAGGATCTCGAGGCCCGTCTTCGTGTCCAGGTTCCCGGTGGGCTCGTCGGCGAGGATGAGCGAGGGTTCGTTCACGAGCGCCCGGGCGATGGCCGCCCGCTGGCGCTGACCTCCGGAGAGCTCGGCCGGGCGGTGCCGGGCCCGGTCGGCGAGGTTGACGCGTTCGAGGGCCGCCCGCGCCAGCTCCCTGCGCTCCGGGCCCCCGATCCCGGCGTAGAGGAGCGGGAGCTCCACGTTGCGCAAGAGCGAGGCCTTCGGGAGCAGGTTGAACGTCTGGAAGACGAAACCGACCTTCTGGTTGCGGATTGCCGCGATCTGAAAGCCCGAGAGCTCGTCGACGTCTTTCCCCTCCAGACGGTAGGTGCCGGAGGTGGGGGCGTCGAGGCAGCCCAGGATGTGCATCAGCGTCGATTTGCCGGAGCCGGACGGGCCGATGATCGCGACCATCTGGCCGCTCTCGATCTCGACGTCGATCCCCCGCAGCGCGTGCACCGCGATCTCGCCCGCGTCGTAGGTCTTGGTGACCCCCTCCATGCGGATGAGGGTCTCGGTGGTGGTGGCGGCGAGGGGGCGGGCCGCGGCCGCGTCCCGGGTCGCCGGGGCGAGAACGGCGGCCGAATCACTCACCGTCCGTCTCCTTGGGGCGGGTGGGATCCTCCACCGCGACCTCGGTTCCCTCCTCGAGGCCCCGGAGGATCTCGACCTTGTCCACGCTGGCCAGGCCGGTCTCGATCTCCCGGACCTCGAAGGTCTTCTTCCAGAGGTCTTTCTCGTCCAGCTCCTCTTCCGCCGCGTCGTCACCATCCGAGGCGAAGACGCTCGAGAAGAAGCCACTCCTCTTCGCGGTCTCTTCCGGCTCCTCCGGCTTCTTCACGTACACGACTTCCGTCTCGTCCTTCTTGAAGATGGCCTCGACGGGAACGGTGAGGACTCCCTCGCGCTTCTCTCCGACGACGTCGATGTTGGCGGTCATGCCGGTCCGTAGCTCCGCCCCCTGCCGGTCGATGGCGATCTCGACGTCGAAGACCTTCACCTTCTCCTCGAGACGGGCGGCGGGCGCGATGCGCTCGATCACCCCCTCGAACTTCACCTTCGGGTAGGCGTCGAGGGTGATCTTCACCGACTGACCCAGGTGGATCTTGCCGATGTCGACCTCGTTGATGCCGGCCTTGATGATCATGGTGTCGACGTCGGCCACCGTCATCAGCACCGTGCCCGCATTGAAGGAGGAGACGCCCGACATGACGGTGTCGCCGAGCTCGACCTCGCGGCGGATGACGAGGCCGTCCATGGGCGAGGTGACGAGGAGCCGCTGGGTGATCCCGGCGTCGGCGAGGGCGATGGGGACCCCGCTCTCCTGGACGATCCGGTACTTCTCGAGGGCCGCCTCGTAGTTGGCCTTCGCCTGTCGATACCGCGTCTCGGTCTCCAGGTCGGCCTGCTTGGAGAGCAGCCCCTGGTCGAAGAGCCCCCGGTTGCGCTGGTACGTCGCGTGCGCCTCGTTGAGGCCGATCTCCGCCTCCTCCACCGCGTTCTTCACCTGCGCGAGGTCCCGGGCCTGGTTGACGTCGGGCTCGACCCGGGCGAGCACTTGCCCGCGCCGGACCTTGTCGCCCTCCCGAGCCGCGAGCTCGACCACCTTGCCGGAAAGAACGGACTTCACGTCGACCTTCACCAGGGGCTCGACCGAGCCGACCTCGCTGACGCGCACCTGCACGTCTCCCAGCTCCGCCCTGGCCGTACGGCGCTCGTCCTTCTCCTCGTCCGCGCTCCCGCCATTGCGGAAGAGGCCCACGGCCCCGACGAGGATCACCGCCACCGCCCCCAGCCACAGCCACTTGCGTGACCTCTTCCCGTTCGTCCTGGCCATGCCCCGCTCCTTCTCGTCGCCCACCAGCACCAGGGGCGCGTCCCCGACGAGGAGAGTGCCCTCGTTTCGTAGTACGCACCTCAGTCGGGGCGGGTTCCGGCCTTCACCGCAGTCGCGGCGCGGACGAGTGCGAGGCCGCGTCCGAGAATCAGACAGATGCGTCGGGTGGCCCCGGGGCCCCGGTCTGGCCAAGTCGACCCACGTCAACGGATCCTCCGGGGGCCACTGGGGATCATGTCCCGAATACGCCTCCCCCAAGCTCCCGGGCCAGCCGGGCCTCGGCCTCATCCAGACCGAGGCCGTAGCGGAGATGTATCCAGGCGATCCCCACCGGCGCCGGGTAGGCCCGGCCCGCCCTTCTCCGGGGCTCGACGAAGTCGATGACCTCGAAGAGCGCCCGGCAGGCGTCCTCGTAGGAGACGCCGGCCAGGCCCCGGACGTAGCGAATCGAGCGGTCGAGGAGCTTGAGGTTGCTCGGCACCACCCAGATCATCCGGTTCCCGAGCACGCGCCCGAGGCGGACCATGGTGCACGTCGACACCGCGTTCAACAGCATCTTGACGCCGACGCGGGCCAGCGGGTCGAGGAGGAACGGCGTGGGCGAGATCTCGAGACCAACGAACAAGGTGTCGCCGTCGATCGCCCGGACCGGCGCCTGGAGCCGCGCGAGCTCGGCCCGGCGTCCCACCCCGATCACCGCCGTCACCGCCCCGGCCTCCCGGGCCGCCTGGAGCGCGCGTCCGAAGGCCCCACCCCCATCGAGAAGCGGGAGGTCTCGCTCGCCCACCACCACCGTGACGCCGTCGCCGGGCCGCGGAGGGCGGTCGGCCATGCCGTCGAGGCCGATGCGAAAGCGCATCAGCTCGCTGCGGCGGATCTCCCGGAGGACTCCGGTCTGCTGCTCGGCCGCGTCCCCGTCGAGCAGCGCCCGCAGGTCCTCCTCCTTCCACTCGATCGTCTCCGGATCACGACGGAGGAGCCGGGTCCAGGCCTCGTCCGTCGTGGGTGCGGGTGTGAACAGGAAGGCCCACGACTCCGAGGCCTGCTCGTCATCCCACTTGCGGAAGGCGGGCGTGCAGAAAGTCGGGCTGCGCTCGGTGGTATCGGTCAGCACGTCCAGCGCCAGGGAGTCGGCGAAGTATGAGGTGCGGGCACCCTTGCCGTAGACCTGTTCTTCGGCCCGCACGAACCGCGCGAGCCCCTGGCGGAGATCGTCGCTCTCCAGCCCTGCGTGGAGCGCGCGAAGGCCCGCTCGCATCGTCTCCGGCACGGACGAAGAAGGGCCGAGCCCTGCCTCCGCGGTACCCGAGTGCGCGAGGACGTCCCGCAACGTCATCTCGAGAACGGTGAGGAGGGCGAGGAGCTGGATGCTGGCCGCCTGCAGGCGCGTCGATCCGGTGATGGCCATCGGCCCGGTCGTGAGATTCACCTTGTGGATCCGCCGCTCATCGAGGACCTCCCGACTCCGTCGGACATGCGCCCGCAGCACGTCGTCGGGGTTGTTGTAGACGAATGCCACCGCCGCCCCCCGCGCCAGGGCCTCCCGGGCGGTGCCGATGACGAACGGGGTCTCGCCCCCCTCGGTGATGGCGAAAACCATGTCGCCCTTCGACACGCCGAGGTCGGCGATCTGCTTGCAGCCGAAGGGCGCAAAGTCCTCGAAGCCCTCCACCGCCTTGATGAGCGCGTAGTCGCCTCCCGCCATCACGCTGTGCGCTCGGATCTCCCACGTGTCGGGAGGCGGCATCGAGAGACCGCGGTCCCGCCGGTCCTGCCAGAACCCCCGCCAGATCGAGCTCAGCTGGATGCTGAGGCGGCCGGTGGCGCCGCATCCGGTGAACACGAGACGCCCGCCGCCCTCGAGAGAGGTGAGGGCCAGATCCCGCAGCTGCTCCGGCTGGCCGGACCGGGACCAGCGGTCGTAGGTCTCGACCACGTCCCGGTCGACGTCGAAGAGGAGGGCGAGGCCAGCCGCAGCGTCGTCCCGCGCGACCTCGCTCAGCGCCTGCGAGCGCGGGTGCGACCCCTCGGTGACGAGCGACCCGAGACG
>JAJDNV010000014.1 GCA_022340545.1 Acidobacteriota bacterium
TGCTGCAGGAGCTCATCCGGGACGCGCAGGACAGCAACAAAGACCTCCAGGCCGCCTACTTCCGGATCCTCGAGGCCCGGGCCATCCGCGGCATCACGGCAGGCGACCGGTACCCGCAGGTCGACGTGACCGCGGAGGCCGGTACCACCGAGCCCAGCGAGAGCGCCACCGGGCTGACCGAGCGTGTCGACACCTTCTCCCTTGGAGCCGGACTGGCGTGGGAGATCGACCTCTTCGGCCGGATCCGCCGGTCGGTGGAGGCCGCCACCGCCCAGTACGACGCCAGCGTCGAGGACTACCGCGATGTACTGGTCACCCTTCTCGGCGAGGTGGCCCGCAACTACGTCGGCGTGCGCACGTTCCAGGCCCAGCTCTTCTATGCCCGCTCCAACATCGACGCCCAGCAGGAGAGCCTCAAGATCACCCAGGCCCGCTTCGACGCGGGTCTGACATCGGCTCTCGACGTGGCCCAGGCAGAGTCGAACCTGGGGCGGTCCGAAGCCCAGGTCCCACTCCTCGAGGCCCAGCTCGAGGCTGCCCTCAACCGGCTCGAGGTCCTGGTAGGACGGCCGCCGGGCGCGCTCCACGAGCGGCTCGCCGACGTCCAGCCCATCCCAGACCCCCCGGACGAGGTCGCCATCGGCCTGCCCGCCGAGCTCCTGCGGCAGCGGCCCGACATTCGCCGCGCCGAGCGCCAGCTGGCGGCCCAGACGGCCCGCATCGGGGTGGCCACCGCCGACCTCTACCCACGACTTTCGCTGACGGGCTTCTTCGCCAGCGACGCGGGGGATCTGGCCGATCTCGCCACCGGCAAGAGCGTGACCTGGGGCATCGGGATCCCGCTCCGCTGGAGCGTCTTCTCGGGGGGCCGGGTGCAGGGCCAGATCCAGGCCGAGCGGGCCCGGGCCGATCAAGCGTTCAAGATCTATGAGCAATCGGTGCTGCGAGCGCTCGAGGAGGTGCAGACCACGTTCGTGGCCTTCGCCCAGGAGCGCCGCCGGGCCGGGCAGCTCGCCGAGGCGACGGACGCCACCCAGCGTGCGGTGGACCTGGTGAGGACCCAATACGTCTCCGGCCTCACCAACTTCCAGAACGTCCTCGACACCCAGCGCACGCTGTTCGAGCTCCAGCAGCAGCTCGCGGACAGTGAGGGCCGGCGGGTGCAGAACCTGGTGACCCTCTACCGGGCCCTCGGCGGCGGCTGGGACGTCGAGGCCCCGGACGCGACGATGCCCGCGGGCCTCCGCCAGGACGCCGACGGGGAGCGGCTCTTCTCCATCCCGCCCAGCGGCGGAGGCTAGACATGGCCACTGCACCCCACGGTTTCCTGCGCGTGGCCGCGGCCTGCCCGCCCGTCCGGGTTGCCGACCCCGAGCGCAACGCCGACGCCACCCTGGACGTCGTGCTCCGGGCCCGCGAGCGCGGCGTCCAGGTCCTCGTCCTCCCCGAGCTCGGGCTCACCGGGTACACCTGCGGCGATCTCTTCTTCAGCTTGTCCACGCTGGTTTCGGGTGCGGAGCGGGCCCTCGACCGCGTGCGCCGCGAGACCGGCCGGCTGCCGATCGTCCTCGTCGTCGGTCTCCCCGTCGAGCAGGAGGGGCGGCTCTTCAACGCCGCCGTCGTCCTTCAGGCCGGCCGCGTCCTCGGGGTCGTGCCCAAGACCTACCTGCCCGGCTACGCGGAGTACTACGAGGAGCGCTGGTTCTCCTCCTCGCGGGAGGGCAGGCAGAGCGAGACCGTCCTCGCCGGCGAAGCGGCGCCCTTCGGGACCGACCTCCTCTTCCAGGTCCCGGAGGAGCCGGGGGTGACCCTGGCCGTGGAGATCTGCGAGGACCTCTGGGCGCCAATTCCCCCGAGCTCCTACCACGCCGTCGCCGGGGCCACCGTGCTGCTCAACCCCTCCGCCTCGCCCGACCAGGTGGCCAAGGCCGAGTACCGGCGAGAGCTCGTTCGTCAGCAGTCGGGTCGAGCGCTCGCTGCCTACGTCTACGCCAATGCCGGCGTCCACGAGTCCACGACCGACCTCGTGTTCGGGGGCCACTTGATGGTGGCGGAGAATGGTGTCCTCCTGTCCGAGGGCGAACGTTTCCGACGCGATGGAGATTTCATCCTGGCCGACGTGGACACCGAGCGCTTGCGCGTGGAGCGGACCCGCCAGACCTCCTTCGCCGACGCCGTGCACGCCGCCGAGGCCGACTATCGGGTCGTGTCCCTCGAGCCCATCCCCGCCCCGTCGCCCCACCGCCTCGCGCGGGCCATCGATCCTCACCCCTTCGTCCCGTCCGATCCCAAGACCCTTGACGCCCGCTGCCGCGAGGTCTTCTCGATCCAGACCGCGGGGCTGGCGCGGCGCCTCGAGCACGTCGGGTCGAAGCGCGTCGTGCTCGGCGTCTCCGGGGGTCTCGACTCCACCCTGGCCCTCCTCGTCTGCGTCCGGACGTTCGACCTCCTCGGTCTCAACCGCAACGGCATCCTCGCCGTCACGATGCCCGCCTTCGGGACGAGCGAGCACACGCGGCAGAACGCACACCGGCTTGCCGAAGCCGCGGGGGCGGAGCTTCGGGAGATCGACATTCGCGCCGCATGTGAGCAGCACATCCAGGACATCGGCCTCGATCCCGCGGATCGGGAGAGCGTCACCTTCCAGAACCTCCAGGCCCGGGAGCGCACCCAGGTCCTCATGGACCTGGCCAACAAGGAGAGAGGGATCGTCGTCGGCACCGGAGACCTCTCCGAGCTCGCCCTCGGCTTCGCAACCTTCGCCGGCGACCACATGGCGATGTACAACGTCAACGGCAGCGTCCCCAAGACGCTCGTGCGGCGGCTGGTCCGGTGGGTGGCGGATAACCACGCAAGTGACACCGAGCGAGCGGTCCTCACCGAGGTCCTCGAGACCCCGGTCTCGCCGGAGCTGGTACCCCCGGAGAAGGACGGCGCCATCGCCCAGCGGACGGAGGAGATCGTCGGCCCCTACGAGCTGGCCGACTTCTTCCTCTTCTGCCTGCTGCGCCTGGGGGCGGGACCGCGCAAGATGCTCTTCCTCGCCGCCCACGCCTTCGGCGACCGCTACGACGAGGCGGCGCTCCGGCGCTGGCTGAGAGTGTTCATCGAGCGCTTCTTCGACAACCAGTTCAAGCGATCGGTGATGCCGGACGGGCCCAAGGTCGGCTCGGTGAGCCTCTCGCCGCGGGGGGACTGGCGCATGCCGAGCGATGCCTCGAAGGAGGCCTGGCTCCGCGCGCTCGACCACGGGGGACGGACGTGATCAACGTCGTGATCGTCTCGGCCCGGGACATCCAGGATCAGCTCCGGGGGACGCTGCTCTTCCGGAGCAATGTCGCCCGGATCCGCGCCTCGAGCCTGGACGAGGTCCGGCGCGCGGCCCAGGCGGGCAAGGTGGACGTCGTGCTCGTCGACGCCGCCCTCCCCGAGGCTCCCGCCCTTGCCGCCGCCCTGCGCCAGGAGCCGTTGACCCGAGGGCTCTCCATTGCCGGCCTCGGGCAGTCCGAGTTCGGGCTCGTCCTCCTCGAGCTTCTCGAGTCCGGGGTCAACGCCGTCCTCCCGCTGCCGCCGGGGGCCGACTGGGACGATCGCCTCATGCGGCTCTTCCACGTGCCGGCACGCAAGGTCGCTCGCTTCCCGGTGAGCTTCGCGGTCGGGGTGGACCGGGGTCCGGGCGAGCCCTTCGAGGGCCGGGCCCTCGACCTGAGCGTGCACGGTCTGCTCCTGCAGAGCAGCTTCCCCCTCGAGGTCGGGGAGGATCTCCGTCTGGCCTTCCACCTGCCGGGCGGGCCGGTCCGGGGCACCGGAACGGTGGTGCGCCTCGCCTCCCCGGAAGGTGTCGGGGTCGAGCTCACCTCCGTGGAGGGGGACGGCCGGGTCCAGATCAAGCGGTTCGTGGAGTCACCCCCCGGGGGCAAGAGACCCGGGCTATAATCCCGCCAGGCCACCATCCCCGCCCGAGGAACCACCAGAAAACACAGATGAAGACGCCAGATCAGATGATCGACATCCGCACGCTGCCCACCGCGGACATCGAGCTGCCGCCGTCGCTCGAGCGCCTCCGCGACCTCGCCTACGACTACTGGTGGAGCTGGTCGCCGGTCGCCGGGCGGCTCTTCGCCCGGATCGATCCCGCGGCCTGGCGGCGCTACCGCAACCCGGTTCAGCTCCTCATCAACGTGGAGCCGCAGCAGTGGATGCGGCTGCTCGCGGACCCGGAGTTCGAGCGCCTCTACCGTGAGACGATCGACTCCCTCGACGAGTACCGGGCGCAGCCGTCGTGGTTCGAGGCGAACGCCCCGAGCATCCGGGGGCCCGTGGCCTACTTCTCCATGGAGTTCGGGATCCACGAGTCGCTCGGCATCTACTCCGGCGGGCTCGGGGTCCTGGCCGGCGACCACTGCAAGGCGGCGAGCGATCTCGGTGTGCCCCTCATCGGGGTCGGGCTGCTCTACCGCTCGGGCTACTTCCGCCAGACGGTAGACGCCGACGGCTACCAACAACATATCTACCCCGACAACGACTTCTCCCGCCTCCCCGTCCGGCCTGTCCAGGCCCCGGCGGGAGGGATGCTGACCGTCCCCGTCCACCTGCCCGGTCGGGTGGTGCACGCGGGGGTGTGGAAGGTGCAGGTGGGCCGGGTCCCGGTCCTCATGCTCGACACCGACATCTCGCTCAACGACCCCGCCGACCGGCCCATCAGCGGCATCCTCTACGTGCGCGGGCGCGAGATGCGTCTCTGCCAGGAGACCGTCCTGGGCGTCGGGGGCGTGCGGGCGCTGCGGGCGCTGGGGATCAAGCCCGAGGTCTGGCACATGAACGAAGGCCACGTGGCCTTCCTGGGCCTGGAGCGCGCGCGCGAGCGGGTGATCAACGGCGACAGCCTGGCCCCCGCCCTCGAGTTCGTGAAGTGTTCCACCGTCTTCACGACCCATACACCGGTGCCGGCCGGCAACGAGACCTTCGATCGTGATCTCGCGCGCAAGTACCTCTCGCCCTGGGTGCGCGACGTGGTCTGCGAGCCGGACGAGGCGCTGGCCCTGGGGGCCGACAACGGGAGCTTCAACATGACCGCCCTCGCCATCCGGCTCGCCGCGCGCTCGAACGGCGTGAGCAAGCTGCACGGTGAGGTCTCATCGAACATGTGGCGGCACCTCTTCAAGGGCGAGTCGGGCAATCCGGTCGGCCACGTGACGAACGGCGTCCACACCCAGAGCTGGGTGGGGCCGGAGATGCGCGGCTTCTACGCCCAGCACCTGGGGACGAGCTGGGAGCAGCATCTCCTGGAGCCGGAGTACTGGAAGAAGGTGGCCGACGCGCCCGACGACGCCCTCTGGGCCGCCCACCGCGCCCAGAAGGAGCGGCTCATCCGCTTCGTACGCGAGCGCGCCCGCATCCAGGCCGCCCGCCACGGCCACAGCCCGGACGAGCTGCGAAGGTTGGAGGGGCTGCTCGACCCCCACGCCCTCACCATCGGTTTCGCCCGGCGTTTTGCCACGTACAAGCGGGCCTTCCTTGTCATGACCGACCTCGACCGGCTGCGGGCGATGCTCTCCGACCCCGCGCGTCCGGTGCAGTTCCTCTTTGCCGGCAAGGCGCACCCCGCCGACCGCGAGGGGCAAGACGTCGTCCGGCGGATCGTCTCCCTCACCCAGGGCGAGTTCCGCGGGCGGCTGGTCTTCCTCGAGGACTACGACATCGCCGTCGGCCGGGCCCTGGTGCAGGGCTGCGACGTCTGGCTGAACAACCCCCGAAAGCCGCAGGAGGCGAGCGGAACGTCCGGCCAGAAGGTCCCCATCAACGGCGGCATCAATGTCAGCGTCCTCGACGGGTGGTGGGCGGAGGGCTACCGGGGCGACAACGGCTGGGCGATCGGCGACGGTGGCGTCGACCCCGACACCGCCGCCCAGGACCACAAGGACGCGGAGGCCCTCTACCGGGTTCTGGCCGACGAGGTCATCCCACGCTTCTTTGACCGCGACGAGAACGGGCTTCCGCCGGAGTGGATCCGTACCATGAAGGCCTCGATCGAGTCGACGGTGGCGTCATTCAGCGCCCACCGCATGGTGCGCGACTACGTCCTCGGCTGCTACGTGCCGGTGTCGGAGGCGCGGGAGCGTTAGGCCATCAGGCTTGACGTCACCCGCACGTCCCGTCCCTGGGGACATGCGGGTGTACGGAGCCTATCTCAGGCCTTTCCCTCCCCCTACGTGGGGAGGGATAGGGTGGGGGGTCATTGAATGATCGGGGAGCAGTGTCGACGAATGGTGAGAGGACGGCGCGCGGTGAGCGCGGCCTGAATGAACTCCGTCCGGCGTTCAGGCCGCTACTCGGTCTCTATTCGCCGGCGCGCGTCCAGGTAGGGCTGGAAGAGCCGCTTCCTCTCGGCCAGCGTCGAGCGGATCACGCTCTCGCAGACCTCGGCGTCGCGGGGGTTGACGACGAGGTCGGCCTGGGCCGCCCAGGCCTGCGTCCCGTCGCCGGTGGCGAACTCGTCGCTCACCAGCACGACGAAGACCCTCCGCCGCGGGTCCGGGGTCAGCCTCAGCATGCGCTGGGCCAGCGTCATGGGGCCCCCGGGCTTGGCGCTGTTGCTCGAGGTGACCGCCAGGGCATAGGCCCCCTGTTCCAGGAGGCGAGCCCCCTCTTCCACGGCCTCCACCACGTCCACGTTGTAGTCGAGTCGGCCGAGGACGCCGGTCAGCGTCTTGGCCAGGCCGGCGTCCGCGAGCGCGACGAGCGCGTCCTCGGCATTCTCGGAGCCGGTGTGCTCCCGTCGGGGGGGGCTCGGCGGGGTGATGGGCACCGCCGGCTTGGGCTCCTCGGGTGGCGCCGGCGGGGCCTCTCCCCTGCCGGGCAGGTCCACCACGTGCTGGCACTTCGGGCAGCGGACCTTGAAGGGCCGGTCGGGGACCTTCTCGTCGGGGAGCTGGAACCGCGTCGAGCACTCGGGGCACTGTGCCTGCAAGGCCTACCTCTCCAGGAGATCGTCCATCTCGGACGCCGATGACGCCGTCGGACGCGCCGGTCGACGGGACCGTCCTGCGCGGTGCGCTGCGAACGAGCCCTCGGAGGGGGCCAGCGGGATCGCCGGCGCGCCGTCGCCCGCACCCTGGGTGGAGAGCTTCAGCTCGAGGTTCGTCCGGTTGGTGGCGTAGGACAGGGCCACCTCGCGGTCGACCGTCCCGTCGTGAATGAGCTTCTCCAGCTCCCCGTCGAAGGTCTGCATCCCCTCGAGGCCCCCCGCCTCCATCGCGTCCTGGAGGCTCTTGCCCTCGCGCTCGCCCTCCTGCACGTACTCCTTGGTGCGGGAGTTGGCGCGCAGGATCTCGCAGACCGCCACCCGGCCGCCCGCCTTCTTCGGCACGAGCCGCTGGCTCACGATCCACTTGAAGGACTGCGCGAAGCGCGTCCGGATCGACCGCTCCTCGCTCTTAGGGAAGACGCCCACGATGCGGTCGATGCTCTTGGCCGCGTCGATGGTGTGAAGCGTGGAGAGCACGAGGTGGCCGGTCTCCGACGCCTCGAGGGCGATCGAGATCGTCTCGACGTCGCGCATCTCTCCTACCAGGATGACCTTCGGGGCCTGGCGCAGGGCCGCCCGCAGGGCCAGCGCGAAGCTCTGGGTGTCGCCGCCCACCTCCCGCTGGTTGATGGTGGCCTTGTCCGCGGGGTGGAGGTACTCGATGGGGTCCTCGATGGTGATGATGTGGATTGGCTTCTCCTGGTTCATCTTCTTGAGGATCGCGGCCAGCGTCGTTGACTTGCCCGATCCCGTCGGCCCGGTCACGAGGACGATGCCGTTCCGCTCGTCGGCAATCTGGTTGAGCTGCGGGGGGAGGTTGAGATCCTCCACCGTGGGGATCGTGCCCGGGATGACCCTGAGCACGATCGAGTAGCTTCCCCGCTGGGAGAAGACGTTCACCCGGAAGCGTGTGCGCTTGGCCAGGCTGTAGGACAGGTCGGCCGATCCGGTGCGCAGGAGCTTGTCCGCCACGTCGCGCTTGCCCTGAAGCAGCCGCATGGCGATCAGCTCGGTGTGGTAGGGCAGCAGCCTCTGGATCCCCGCGAACTGAACGGGGTGCAGCTGGCCGTCGATCTCCACCTGCGGGGGCCGACCCACCGAGAGGTTCAGGTCGGAGATGTTCGGGGCCACGTCGAGCATCGTGTTCAGCAGGGGGTCGATGTCGAAATACGCCATACAGTCGCGCCTCCGGGCCGACGATGATAGCACGCAGGACGGGGCCGTTCGCGGGTGCGGGCGGTCAGCGTGAGCCCTATCACCACACACCGGGCCTGGCCCCGGCGGCGGGCGTTGGGCTATCGTCAAGGCCCGGTGGCCCGGCCGGCGGGCCGAAAGGAGAGACGATGACGAGCGAAGGGCAGGGGGCCTCGCGGCGGGGTGTGTGGCGCCTGGCCTCGGCCGTCCCCCTGCCGCTCCTGATCCTGCTCTACGCGGTGTGGACGGATCTCGTGACGCTGGACGGGACGGGCTTCCACGTCACGGGGACGCCAGGCGACGCGATCGAGTGGGGAACGATGTCGCTGGGGACGGCACTCCTCGTGGCTGCCTTCTGGGCCGCCTTTCGTCCCCTTCGGATCCTGGCCGCCGCCCTCTACTCGCTCATGCTCGCCTTCGGCTTCGGGGCGGCCGGCGTTGTCGCCATCGTCCACGCCTTCGGCGGGCCCCGGGGCGACCTCGTGGCCCCCACCTGGGCCCTGGTCGCCCTCGGGGTCACATCGGCGCTGTGTGCCCTCGCCCTGCTGGCGCTGGCTGCGCTCCTCGTCGACGATGTGCGGGCGGCGGACGCGGGAGAGCCTTGAGAAGGCGGCGCATCGTGTAGACTCCGGGCGGGAGCGAGCCGAATCGTGGCCCAGACCTGCCTCGCGTGCGAAAAGGGCGTGCCCAAGCGGGGGCGGCGGCGGTGCCCCTTGTGCGGCCGGGTCTTCCGCTCCGGCTGGGATGGCATCGTCGCCCACTGGCGGGCGCGCCACGGCTCGGTGATGCCCTACGCGCGTTTCTGGTCGTCGCTGTGCCGTGCGCACCGGGCTGGGCGTCCACTCGAGTGCCCGTCGTGCCGCAAGGGCATCCCCCGCAGCCGCAGATGGCCCCGGCAGTGCCCGGAGTGCGCACAGGTCTTCCGCGGGCGCGGGTGGTCCGGCATCGAGTCGCACTGGCGGGCCGAGCACCCGGACGTGATGGCCTACGAGGACTTCCTCGCTGCGCTGTGCCCCGCCCACCGTGGCGGCGGCAAGCCGGGGATCGACTACCTGCCCCTCGGCGAGCGGTAGCGCTCGGACTGCCGCTCTCCGGAGAGTTCTCCATCACCCTTCACGGGGCGGAGGACTCCTTCCCCGGAAGTGCTCGGCCAAGGCCGGCGACAAGCGCCGCGTTGCGCGAGAGCGCGCGCTCGAGGATGGCCAGCTGGCGGGCGGCGCGGTCCCAGTCGCTCGCCTCCGCCGCCTCCGTGACGCCCGGCAGCTCGAGGTGCGCGTACGTGAAGCGCGCCGCGTAGAGCGTGTGCCGGAACCACGGTCGGCCGGGCAGCCCCTCGGGATCGAGCCAGTTCCGCTCCACCTCGACGATGCCGCGGTTCGCGCGCGCCGCGACCTCGGGGGTGACGCCGCCCGAGTCGAGCGCGCGCCGAGCGGCGTCCTTCAGACTCTCGCCCGCCGCCTCCAGGGCGTCGATGCGGCTCTTCAGGCCTGCCAGGTCGAGCCGGCCCTTCTCCGTGGCCATCTCGAGGTCGTCGACGAACGCGCGCAGGTACCGCGCCTGCGCCGCGAAGTCGAAGGGCAGCAGGTCCGCGTTGGCGAGCCGCAGCGCGAGCGTGCCCCAGATCTGCGCGAGGAGCACGTGGTAGCGGTAGCCGGGGTCGCCGAAGTGGTTCATCCAGTAGAAGCCGTCGTAGACGGAGTGGTAGACGCCGTACGGCCCGTCGAACGACAGGTTCACGGTGGGGACCCCGAGGTGATTGAGGAACACGGTGTGGTCGGAGCCGCTCCCGATACGGACGTCCACGAGGTCCGCGTCCGGGACGGGGCCCGTCTCGCCCGCCTTCTCGCGCTCACGCGCTCGTAGTGCCCGGAGCGCATCCACGAGCGGTCGCCGGGTGGCCGGGTCCTCGAAGTCGCGAGCCACCTCGATCAGCAGCGGCGCGAGTGAACCGATCGCCTGGGGCTGGAAGTCGGGGCCGGCCGCCGACGAGTCGACGTTGAGGTAGGCCACCGCCTTCGCCTTTAGCTCGGGGGCGAAGTGCTCGCCCCATTCGGTCGAGCCCGTGAGGCCCACTTCCTCGCCGTCCCACGAGCCGAAGACGAGCGTCCGCCGGGGTCGGATCCCGCGCTTCGCGAGCTCGCCGAAGGCCCGGGTCAGCTCCATCATCGAAGCGGTACCGCTCGAGGGATCGACTCCCCCGAACTCCCAGGCGTCGCGATGGTTGCCGAGGACGATCCACTCGTCGGGCAGCTCGGATCCGCGGATCCGTCCCTCGACCACGAGGTTGGGGCCGACGCTGTTGTCCATGTCGACCTTCATGCGGACGCGGACCCGCTCGCCCCCGAGCCGGTATTCGATCGGGAGCCCGCCCTGCCACTCCTTCGGCGCCACCGGCCCGTCCATGTTCTCGAGGAGCGGTTTTGCGTCCTTCCACGAGAGAGGAAGTCCGGCGATCCGGGGCAGCGACCGCGCCTCCTCGAGCCGGACCCGGGGGGCACCGGGTAGGGAGGGCCAGCCCGGTGTCAGTGGATCACCGGGCACGATGAAGTCGTACGTAATGGCCCCGCGCTGGATGTGGCTCTCCGGGCCCCACGGCCCGTCCGGAAACACCGGCCCCTGCGTGAAGCCGTCCTCCGCGGGGTCGGAGTAGATGAGGATACCGGCCGCCCCCTCGCGCTCGGCCGTGAGGGCCTTGAAGCCTCGGTAGCTGTAGGGGTTCGAGTAGCGGACGAGGACGATCTTCCCCCGGACGTCGATCCCCTGCGAGCGCAGGTGCGCGTAGTCTTCGGGGTTCCCGGCGTGGGCGTAGACGACGGGGGCCTCCACCTCGGCCGAAGCGGACAGGCCGAGGTAGCCGGGACTGACGCGCGGGTTCTTCGTGTCGGGGTCGACGTCGTAGGGCGCCTCCCGCAGGCTCGCCTCGTAGCGGACGGGGGCGACCATCACCAGCGACACCTCGCGCGGGGCGGTGTTGAGAACGTCGTAGCGGTGGATCGTCACGTCCTCCAGGCCCTGCTTCGTCCACTCCTCGGCGATGAAGTGGGCGAGCGTGTTGTTCTCCTCGGAGCCCGCGGGATGGGGCTCGGCGGTGAAGCGGCGGTGCCAGTCTCGTGTCCTTTCGGCCGACGGGAGGGATCGAAGTGCGACCTCCGCCTCGCGCTCGCCTGCCACCGCGCCCGGAGCGAAGCCCGCCAGCTCGTCCCCCGGAAGGGCCGCCGCCCCCGAGGAGACGAGAGTGGCGAAGACGACCACGAAGAAGACACGGTACACGGGACTCATGGGCTTGTTCTCCTCTCTCTTCGCTCCAACGTGACACTGGGCGCGATCCGCCGCCGCTCCAGCTCCGCCATCCCCGGGGCCCCCTTCACCGCCTGCTCCATGAGGTGCCGTCCCTCGCCTCGACCAGGCTCGGCTCGAGGATCGACACCGCCTCGTCCACGTCGGCCCTTGTGACCAGGAGAGGCGGCATGAAGCGGACCGTGCTGGCGCCGCAGGACAGCAGGATGAGGCCGTTGTGGAAGGCGCGGTGCAGGACGATGTCCGCCAGCTCGCGGAAGGGCTCGCGCGAGCTGCGATCCCGGACGAGCTCCATGCCGATCATGAGGCCCCGGCCCCGGACCTCGCCAATCACGTCGTGGCGCGCCTGCAGATCCTTCAGCCGATCCATGAAGTAGGCCCCCACCGTCGCGGCGTTTGCCGCGTACTCGCGCTCGACGAGGTCGAGGGTGGCGAGGGCGGCGGCGCAACACACCGGGTTGCCCCCGTAGGTGTTGCCGTGGGCGCCGCGTGTCCACCTCTCCATGAGCCGCTTCTTCGCGACGACTGCCCCGATCGGGAGCCCCGACCCGAGGCCCTTGGCCAGGGTCATGATGTCGGGGGCCACGCCCCAGTGCTGGCTCGCGAACATCTTCCCCGTGCGTCCCACCCCCGATTGGACCTCGTCGAAGATCAAGAGGATCCCGTGCCGGTCGCACAGCTCGCGAAGCCCCTGGAGGAAGCCGGCGGGCGGTACGATGTAGCCGCCCTCGCCCTGGATCGGCTCGACCAGGACCGCCGCGACCTCGCTCGGTGGCACCGCACCCGCGAAGAGCACGTGCTCGATGTAGTCGAGCACCGCCTTCCCCTCGTCCTCCCCCGCGAAGAGCGGCCGGTAGGGATTGGGGTAGGGGACGTGGGTGACGCCGGGCATGGTGGGGAAGGAGCCCTTCTGCTGCGTGTGCTTGCTTGAGGTGAAGGAGAGCGAGCCCATCGTCCGTCCGTGGAAGCCCCCGAGGAACCCGAGGAAGCGCGGGCGCCCGCTGACGAAGCGAGCGAGCTTCAGCGCCCCCTCGACGCTCTCCGTGCCCGACTGCGCGAGGAAGACCATGGCCGGCTCCCCCGTCGGCGCGAGCTCGGCCAGCCGCTCCGAGAGACGGACCTGGCCCTCGTGCCAGTAGTCGGAGCTGATGTGCAGGAAGCGCTCGGCGGCGTCCTTCACCGCCTGGACCACCTCCGGGTGGGCGTGGCCGGTGCCGCACACCGCGATGCCGGCCGCGAAGTCGAGGAAGCGATTCCCGTCCACGTCCCACACCTCGGCCCCGCGGCCGTGGGACATCACGAACGGGTAGTCGCGCGGGTAGGCCGGTGAGCTGACGGGCTTGTCCCGCTCGAGGAGCGCCCGGGCATTCGGGCCCGGCAGCTCGGTCTGGATGTGGGGGCTCTTCATGGATGACGCTCCTTCATACCGGCAGGGGAGCCGGTCGGCTATGCGCGCGGCGCGTGCGTTCGTGCAAGTCGCGGAGGATGTGCAGCTCTTCGTCGGTGGGCGGGGCGACGACGTCAACCGAGTCGGCCGTCCTCAGGGGCCAGCCGGTGGCGCGCCGGATCTCGTCCACCTCGACGTTCTCGTAGCGGGCGGCGAGCACCAGCTCCTCGGAGTCCGGCTCGGGCCTCAGCAGGCCGAGGTCCGTGATCACCACCCGGGGGCCGGCGCCGGGCGCTCCCGCACGCGACCGGCCCCCGTGCCCCTCGAAGAAGCCGGCGCTCGTGACGAAGTCGAGCTTCGGGACGAACGAGCGGGGCGACTGCTTGAGCACCACGAAGGTCCGCTTCGCGTGCGTGGCGATCTCGGGCGCGCCGCCCGCCCCCGGCAGGCGCGTCCTCGGTCGGGAGTAGTCGCCGATGACCGTGGAGTTGAGGTTGCCGAAGCGGTCCATCTGCGCCGCACCCAGGAACCCGACGTCGATGCGCCCGCCCTGGAGCCAGTAGGCGAAGACCTCGGGCAGGGACACGATCACGGTCGCGGTTTCGGCCAGCTCGCCGTCACCAATCGAGAGAGGCAGAACGTCGGGCCGCACCCCGATCGTTCCCGACTCGTAGACGAGCACGATGTCGGGAGCGTGGGTGTGGCGGGCCAGGTTGGCCGCCGCCGATGGCAGGCCGATGCCCACGAAGCAGACGCAGCCGTCCCACAGCAGACGGGCGGCGGCCACGGTCATCATCTCGTCGGGCGTCCAGGGTCGGGTCTCGCTCACCGCGCCGCCTCCTCCTCGGCCGTGGCCGACCCCGCCTCGAGCGAGCGCAGGAAGTCGGCGTGATCGATCGTGCCGAGCACGTGGTGTGCCATCCATCTCGTGAAGGACTCACGGCCCCGCGAGATGCCGTCCCAGACCTGGTAGAAGGCGTTGTCCCGGGGGTAGTGCCCCTGCGCGTAGGACGGCCATGCCCCGCCCGGCACCCACGAGACCGCGGTCACCACCCAGTGCGGCAGGACGAGTGCGTTCATGGGGGCCCCGAGGTCCTCGACGATCTCCTCCACGGTGACCAGGAGGATGCGGGCGGCCAGGGCAGCCTCCTTCTGGATGCCGACGATGCCCCGCATCAGCACGTTCCCCCGCCGGTCCGCCCGCTGCCCATGGAGGATCGTCACGTCGGGCCGCAGCGCGGGGACCGTGGTCAACGTCTCGCCGGTGTAGGGACAGGTCACGAAGCGGATCTCGTCGTTGACCCGCGGCAGGTCGGTACCGAGGGACCCGCGGAGCATCCCGAACGGGAGGTTCGCGGCGCCCGCGGTGTACGCGGCGGCCATCCCGGCGTGGGCGTGCTCGCGGATCGTGAGGGGAGCGGGCCAGCCGTTCTCGACCGCGTCCCGGAGCCGGTGGAGCGAGCCGACGCCGGGGTTTCCGCCCCACGAGAACGTGAGCGCGCGAGCGCAGCCGGCCCCGATCATCTGGTCGTAGACGAGGTCGGGCGTCATCCGCACGAGGTGAAGGTCGCGCCGGCCCTGGCGGACGATCTCGTGCCCGGCGGCGAAGGGGATGAGGTGCGTGAAGCCCTCGAGGGCCAGCGTCTGGCCGTCACGAACGTACTCGGCGATCGCCTCGCTCAGGCTGAGCTCGGGCATGGCTTATTCGACGACGGTCTGCGACTGCTCCCGGAGGTAGAGCGGCAGGTAGTAGACGGACCCGATGGCCTTGCCGGTGGAGCCCGAGCCCTTCCACCCACCGAAGGGCTGGTAGCCGGGCCAGGCCCCGGTCGTGGCCCCCTGGGGACGGTTGACGTACGTCACGCCGGCCTCGATGTGGTCGAGGAAGTACCGCGCGTCCTCGTCGTCCCCGTAGCAGCCGGCGGTCAGGCCGAGTGTCGTGTCGTTGGCGCGGGCCATGCCCTCGCGAAGGTCCTTCACCCGGGCCACCATCACGATCGGCTGGAACATCTCCTCCCCGAAGAGCCGATGGTCCGGGGGCGCCTCGGCCACCGTGGGCGCCACGAAGAAGCCGTGGGCGAGATCGCCTTCGGCGAGGCGCGTTCCTCCCACCAGAATCCGGCCGCCCTGCTCCCGGAGTCGCATGCAGTAGCGCTCGTAGCTCTCGGCCGCGGCCGCGTTGATGACGGGGCCCATCCAGTTCTCCCGCACGCAGGGATCGCCCACCCGGATGGCCGCGGTCTTCTCGACCACCTTCGCGACGAGGGCGTTCGCCACGTCTTCCATGACGTACACCCGCGACAGGGCGGAGCACTTCTGTCCGGTGAGGCCGTATGCCGAGCGCACGATGCCCGTCGCGGCCCGCTCGAGGTCGGCCCGCGCCGTCACGACGCAGGGGTTCTTGCCTCCCATCTCGGTGATGCAGGGGCGCGGATACGGGCCGGCCGCCATCTTGCGGTAGAGGCCCATGCCGACCTCGTGGGATCCGGTGAACGTCAGGCCGGCGAGGTCCGGGTGGCTCGCCAGGGCCTCCCCCACCACCCGACCGGAGCCGGTCACGTAGTTGAAGACCCCAGCCGGCAGCCCCGCGTCGCGCAGGCACTCGGCGAGGAGGAGACCGGCCCAGGGCGTGTCGGTGGCACCCTTGAAGACGACCGTGTTGCCGGTCACGAGCGCGGCGGCCACCGGTCCCCCGGCAAGGGCGAGGGGGAAGTTGAAGGGGGTGATGACGCCCCACACCCCGTGGGGCTTCATGATGCTGCGGTTGTGGGAGCGGAACCCGGGAAGCGGGTCGTCGGGCAGGACGTGGTCGAAGGCCTGGCTCCGCTCCATCTCGGCCGCGTAGCCGGAGAAGAAGTCGGCCGTCTCCTGCGTCTCGCCCAGGGCCTCCATGCGGTTCTTCCCCACCTCCAGGGCGAGGACAGCCCCGATCGTGAAGACCCGCTCCTCGAGGAGCTGCGCGACGCGCTTCATCAGCCGCACGCGCTCGGCGGTCGGCGTCGTCCTCCAGCCGTCGAAGGCCTTCTTCGCCGCGACCACCGCGCGGTCGACATCCGCCGCGTCGCCGAGGGCGAAGTGGCCCAGCACCACCCGCTGGTCGACCGGGCTTCTCTTCTCCCAGGTCCGGGCGGACGCGACGTCCCGCCCGTCCACATGGAAGGTGTGCGTCGCCCCGAACCCCTTCCGCACCTCGCGGAGCGCCGTCTCGAAGCGCGTGTGCATCTCCTCGGGGGGATCGAACATCGTCGAGTACGTCAGCTTGAAGGTCATGACCAGGACAGCTCCATGAGCAGGCGCTCCATCAGGCCGAGCGCGTCCGTGAGATCCGCCTCCCCGATCACGAGGGGAGGCGCGAGGATGACGAGGTTACCCTGCACGGCGAAGGAGACCCCCGCCTCCCGGCCTCTCTCCACGAAGGCCCGGAGCGCGGGGTGGACCTGCGGCCAGGCCGCGACCGGCTCCCGCGTCGTCCGGTCCTTCACGAGCTCCACCACCGCGAAGAGCCCGTGTCCGCCGCGCACGTCGCCGATCGCGGGCACGCGCTCCTGGACCTCCCGGAGCATCGCCAGCATCCGGGCGCCCAGGATCCGCGACCGCTCGATGAGGCCCTCGTCCTCGTAGGCCCGAAGTGCCGCCACCCCGGCCGCGCAGGCCAGCGGGTGCCCGCAGTAGGTGAGGCCGGTGGGCAGCATCTCGCCCTCGAGGTGGGCCGCGACCTTCCGCGACAGGACCACTGCTCCGAGGGGGACGTGGGCGCCGGTGAGTCCCTTGGCCAGCGTCATGATGTCGGGGCGCCCGGCCTCGCCGTGGCGCTGCCACGCGAACCACTCACCGCAGCGTCCGAAGGCGCTCATCACCTCATCGGCGATCAGGAGGACGCCGCGGCGCCGCGTCTCCTCCCGCAGGAGGGTCCAGTAGCGGTCCGGCGGGACGATCCCGTTTGTGCCGGCGTTCGGCTCCATCAAGACGGCGGCCACCTCGTCAGCCCCCCGCGCGTCGATCGCCTCCCCGACGCTGCGGGCGGCGCGCTCTGCGCATTCCTCCTCCGATGCCGACCCGAAGGGGCAGCGGTAGGCGTACGGAGACGGCACGTGGGCCGCCCGCCACTCGGCGGCGTCGATGAGGTGCTGCGTGCGGGCGTCCCGGGAGAACGCCATCGTCGCGTAGCTCGCGCCGTGGTAGGAACGGTCCCGCCCCACGACCCACCCCCGGGGCTTTCGGCGGGCCTGGCGAGCGAACTTCACCGCGTGCTCGTTCGCGTCCGCCCCCCCGAGGGTGAAGAATACCCGCCCCCCGGTGAAGCCCGACTTCTCGAGGAGCTGCTCGGCGAGACGCGCCCGCGGCTCGGCGCCCCAGGCCGCAGTGACGAAGCACAGCTTCTCGGCCTGGTCCCGGATCGCCCGCACGACCGCCGGGTGCTGGTGGCCGAGGGTCGTGCACTCGGCCAGGCTGCTCATGTCGAGGTAGCGGCGTCCGTTCTCGTCGTGGAAGAAGGCGCCCGTGCCCCCCGTGACCGTGGGGGCGTCCCACTCCGCCTGGACGCACCAGCTGTGGAGGACGTCGCGCCTCTCGGAGGTCATTTCACGCGTCGGCTCCGAACGTTCGCTATACGAACATTGATTCGTGCTGCGAACGCAATTACAATCCCACGCCAGCGGCTTGTCAACGGTGTCTCGAGGGTCCGTCATGGCCAGGGTCCACCTCCAGTTCGAAGGCAGCCCCGACTTCGTTCAGTCCCTCGCCCGAGGCCTCGAGGTCATCCGCTCCTTCGATGAGGAGCAGCCCTCCCCCAGTCTGTCGGAGCTGGCCGAGCGCACGGGCCTCTCCCGGGCCACTGTGCGACGGAGCCTCCTGACGCTCGCGCACCTCGGGTACGTGGGGCAGAAGGGGCGGCAGTTCTTCCTGACGCCGCGAATCCTCGAGCTGGGCTTCGGCTACCTGTCGTCCCTGGGCCTCCCCGAGCTCGCCCTGCCCTTCATGGAGACACTGGCCCAGCGGGTGGGGGAGTCCTGCTCCCTGACCGTCCTAGACGACGCCGACATCGTGTACGTCGCGCGTGTGCCCGTGCGCCGCATCATGGCCATCTCGCTGGGCGTGGGCGCGCGCCTGCCCGCGTTCGCGGCGTCGATGGGCCGCGTGCTCCTCGCGGGGCTTCCCGACGACGCGCTCGACGAGTGGCTCACCCGGGCCTCCACCCGTCCGCTGACGCCCCACACCGTCCACGAGAAGAGCGCCCTCCGGGCCGAGATCCTTCGGGTACGCGCTCAGGGCTACGCGGTCGTCCTGCAGGAGCTGGAGCTGGGCCTGTGCTCGATCGCGGTGCCGGTCCGCGAACGCCAAGGCCGCACTCTCGCCGCCCTCAACGTCGGCATGCCGTTCGGCCAGGGCGTGCGCGAGCGCGCCCTGAAGGAGATCCTCCCCGCCCTGCGCGAGGCCGGGCAGGCCATCGAGAACGCCATCGTGGTGGTTGCGCCCGCCGTCGAGAGCTGAGCCATGAAACACGCCTTCATCTGCGCCGCCGTCCGCACCCCCTTCGGCCGCTACGGGGGGGCGCTCGCTCCCGTGCGGACCGACGACCTCGCCTCGGTCCCGATCGCCGCCCTGATCGAGCGCCACCCGGGCGTCGACTGGGCCGCGCTGGACGAGGTGATCCTCGGCTGCGCCAACCAGGCGGGCGAGGACAACCGCAATGTCGCCCGCATGGCAGCGCTCCTGTCGGGCCTGCCTGATTCCGTGCCCGGGGTCACGGTGAACCGCCTGTGTGCCTCCGGTCTCGAGGCCGTCGGTCAGGCCGCGCGCGCGATCCGCCTCGGCGAGGCCGACCTCGTGCTGGCCGGTGGGGTCGAGAGCATGACACGCTCGCCGCTTGTCGTGGGCAAGGCCGGTGCGCCCTTCGGCCGCGACCAGAAGCTCGAGGACACGACGCTCGGCTGGCGCTTCGTGAACCCGGTCATGAAAGAGCGGTACGGCGTCGACTCCATGACCGAAACGGCGGAGAACCTGGCGCGCGAGCACGGGATTGCCCGGACCGACCAGGACGCCTACGCGCTGCGCAGCCAGCAGCGCACCGCGCGCGCGCGCGCCGCGGGCTCTCTCGCGGAGGAGCTCACGCCGGTGACGGTGCGATCGGGCAGGCAGACGCACGTGGTCGACCGCGACGAGCACCCGCGCCCGGACACCACGCTCGAGGCCCTGGAGGGGCTGAAGCCGCTTCTCGGCCCGGGGACGACCATCACCGCCGGAAACGCATCGGGAGTCAACGACGGCGCCGGCGCTCTGGTGCTGGCCTCGGAGGCGGCGGCCACCCGCTACGGCCTCGAGCCCCTCGCCCGGGTCGCAGCCATGGCGAGCGCGGGCGTGCCCCCCCGCACGATGGGGCTCGGGCCGGTGCCCGCCATTCGCAAGCTCCTGGCTCGGGAGGGGCGCTCGCTCGCGGACTACGACGTCGTCGAGATCAACGAGGCATTCGCGGCACAGGTACTCGCGTGCACCCGGGCGCTGGGGCTGCCCGACGACGCCGACTTCGTCAACCCCAACGGGGGGGCGATCGCGCTGGGCCATCCGCTCGGGGCGAGCGGGGCGCGCCTGTGCACAACCGCCGTTCTCGAGATGAAGCGCCGGGGGGCTCCTCGCGCTCTCGTGAGCCTGTGCACCGGTGTGGGCCAGGGCCTCGCCCTCGGGCTGGAGATCGCGGCGTGAGCGCCTCGCCGGGTCCCCCGGCGCCAGATATGGCGACCGGCCGCGGGTCGGCCGGCCGCCTCGGGTTCTGGATGGCCGTCGCCCTCGTCGTGGGCAACATGATCGGCTCCGGCGTCTTTCTCCTGCCGGCCTCCCTGGCGCCGTACGGCGTCAACAGCCTCGCCGGCTGGCTCCTGTCCGCTGCGGGCGCCCTGGTGCTCGCTCTCGTCTTCGCCGCCCTGAGCCACGCCTTCCCGCGCGATGGCGGGCTGTACGTCTACACGCGGGCCGCATTCGGCCCGCTGCCCGCTTTCGTCGTGGCGTGGGGCTATTGGATCTCGGTCTGGGTCGGCAACGCCGCGATCGCCACGGGGGGGGTCAGCTATCTGAGCGCGCTCGTTCCCCCGATCGCGCGCGTTCCCGGGGCCTCGGTCTTGGCGACGCTGACGCTCCTGTGGGTGCTCACCTTCGTCAACTGCGCCGGCGTGCGCGCGGCGGGCTGGGTGCAGGCGGTCACCACCGTCCTGAAGCTGTTGCCGCTTCTGGCCGTGGCGCTCCTCGGGATCGGCCTCGTCTTCCTGAGACGCCCGATCCCGGGCCTTGCCGAGGGGCCGCCCCTCAGCCTCGACGGGACCACCGCCGCCGCGACCCTGACGCTCTGGGCGCTCCTCGGGCTCGAGTCCGCCACCGTGCCCGCCGACAAGGTCGAGAACCCCGAGCGGACCGTCCCCCGCGCCACGATCGTCGGGACCGTCGTCACCGCCTTGATCTGCGCCCTCGCCTGCAGCGTGGTCCTCCTGCTCGTCCCCGGGTCGGACCTCGCCACCTCGAACGCCCCATTCGCCGACGCCATCCGCCCGCTCTGGGGCCAGGGCGCGGCGACCCTCGTGGTCGTCTTCGCCGCCATCAGCGCGTTCGGGGCGCTCAACGGGTGGATCCTCCTCCAGGGCGAGCTGCCCTCGGCGATGGCCCGGGACGGCGTCTTCCCGAAGGTGTTCGCCCGTGAGTCGAAGCGCGGCACCCCCGCCTTCGCCTTCATTTTCACCAGCGGGCTCGTGACCCTGCTGGTGCTCGCGAATGCGCACTCGACGATGGTCGAGATCTTCACCTTCATGATCCTGCTCTCGACCACCGCCTGCCTCGTCGCCTACCTCGTGTGCAGCCTCGCCCTCCTCGACCTCATGCGAAGGGGGCGGCTGCCTGGCTTCGGACGTGCAACTCCCTGGCTGGCCGCCGCGGGCGTCCTCGGAGGCGCGTACTCGCTCTGGGCCCTCTTCGGCGCGGGCCGTGACGCCCTCCTCTGGGGCCTCGTGCTCCTCCTCGCCGCGGTGCCCGTCTACGCGCTGAGCAGACGTGACCAAAGCACCCTCGGTGAGCAGGGCTGACCGGACGGCCGACCCGCACTTCAACCACCGGGTCGGTCGGGGTCTGCGGTCCAGGTGCGAGGCCGACGCGGGCGGGTCTCTCGCGGGGTGGAGTAGACTGCGGATCGCCGGTCTCGTGTCGCACTACGTCTAGGCCCCCGAGAACGCCCGTCTCGGCGCCGCGGAGAGGAGTGTCGATGCGCGCGCTGATCCTGATCCTGACCCTGGCCGCGGTGGTGGGCGACGGCGTCGCCGCGGGGGTCCCCGCGGCCGACTGGATCGTCCACGGCGGTCCCGTGTTGACCCTCGACCCCGGCCGGCCGAGGGTCGAGGCGGCTGCATTTGCGGGCGGTGAGGTGCTCGCCCTCGGGGCGCTGAAGAATGTCCTGGCGCTCCGGGGTCCCCTCACACAAGAGCTCGACCTCGACGGACGCGTCTTGATGCCCAGCTTCAAGGACCACCATGTTCATCTGCTCAACCTGGGCCTCACGCTTCTCAACCGCGAGCGCAACGCCGCGCTGCAGGCGGAGCTCGCCGGATTGGACGTCGAGACAATCGCCGCGACCCTCGCTGAACGCTGCCGCCAGGCAGCGGCTGGGTCCTGGGTCACGGGCGCCGGCTGGAGCCAGGGGGTCTGGGGAGCCTCGGCTCTCCCGGGGCACGAGCCGCTGACCCGGGCGTGTCCCGACAACCCGGTGCTGCTCGCGCGCGTGGACGGCCACGCCGGCTGGGCCAACCGAGCGGCCTTGCGCTTCGCCCCGCCTGCGGGCGCCGAGCCCCCGGGTTCACGGATCGTGCGGGACGAGGACGGAACGCCCTCCGGAGCGCTGCTCGAGCGTGCGAACGAGCCGCTGCTCGCTCGGGTGCCCCCGCTGGCGGAGGCCGACGTGATCGCGGCCTTTCGCAAGGCCGTCGAGTCGCTCGCCGAGCGCGGCGTCACCGAGGCTGACGACGCTGGCTTCCTGTCACCGCCCGGGCTGGTCGATCTCGAGGCCTCGCTCGAGCGCTACCTGGACCTCCTGACGCGCGCGGACTCCGAAAGGCCTCTGTCCGTTCGCGTGGGCCTCATGATCCCCGCCCCCAGCGCCCTCGCCACGCGCGTGCTCTCGGGTCCCCACGAGCTTTCTCCGCGACTGCACGTGACGCACCTGAAGCTCTTCGCCGACGGCGCCCTCGGCAGCCGTGGCGCGGCCCTGAGTCATCCGTATGCCGACGATCCCTCGACACACGGCGTGCCGCGGATGGATCGGGAGTCAATCAGACAGTGGGCCCGCCGGGCCCTGGACGGCGGGCTCGACGTGGCCGTTCATGCGATCGGCGACGCTGCGGTCGCCAGCGTGCTCGACGCCTACGAGACGTTGCTCGCCGAGCAGCCTTCCCTCGATCCGCGACGGCTGCGCGTGGAGCATTTCTCCTACGCCTCCGAGGCCGACATCGCCCGCGCCGCGCGCCTCGGCGTCGTGCTGGTGGTGCAGCCGGGCTTCGTGTGGCCCGATGCCCAGGGCCAGACCATGGAGGAGGAGCGAGTGGGGAGTGCCGGAGCCGCCCGCGTCTACGCGTTCGGGCGTCTCATTCGGGGGGGGGCTCGGCTTGCTGGTTCCACCGACGAGTTCGCGCTGCCGGAGCCGATCTTCCGCCACGTCCACGCCGCCGTCGCGCGTCAGAACCCCGACGGCGCACCGCCCGGCGGCTGGCAGCCGGAGAATCGCCTGACCCGCCTCGAGGGACTGAGGCTGTTCACCAGACGCCAGCCCGCCGGCGGCGGCCCGGCGAGCCCGCCACTCATGGTCGGCGGGCCGGCCGACTGGATCGTCGTGTCCGCGGACCCCCTGGGCGGCCCCGAGGGTGCGTTGCCGGGGCTGCGCGTTCACAGGACGGTCGCGGGGGGAGTCGTCATCTTCGACGACGGGGTGCTCGAGTAGCGCCCTCGCCTTCCCGGCGTGGTCCACCAGGCCCCTCAACCTCAGCGTGCGTCGCCCTCCGTGGTGCAACCAGGGCGGGACGAGGTCGGCGTCGCTCACACGAGCGGTTCGGGCAGCTCCCAGCCCTTCCGGTAGTCCTCGCGCAGGTACTGATCGGCCTCCGCCGCGTTCGTCGCCTTCATGCCCGCGGCGTCCCAGGTCAGGCGCTTGCGCGTGCGCAGGGCCACGTTCCCGAGCAGGACGAACTCGTTCAGCCGGGCGCCGTAGGAGAAGTTGGCGCAGGCCGGCCGTCCTCCCTTGCAGGCCTGCAGCCAGTCGGCGTGAATGCCGTCGACCCGGGGCAACGTCCGAGCGGGGCGAACGTACTCGCGGTGTCTCTCGAGCGGCAGGAGACGAGGCATTCCCGACCAGCCCGCGCAGGTGATGTACCCGCGCTCGCCCACGAAGAGGATGCCATCGACACCCTCGCCGAGCCTCTGTTTCGGGTCATCGGTGTCGATGTCGGCCGGGGTCGGCGGTCTCAGGCCCCCGTCGTACCAGTGGACCGACAGCGGACCCCGGTTGCCGCGCGCGCCGAAACGCCAGGTGACGAACACCCCGTACGAGCAGATCTCGGGGTCCACCCCGGTCGAGCTGGCCTCTACGGTCTCGGGGGCACCGAGATCCAGGGCGAAGAACGCGGGATCCATGTCGTGGAGCCCCTGGTCCGGCAGCGTCCCGCCGCCGAAGGGCCAGAAGCGGCGCCACTTGCACGGCACGTAGGCGGGGTGGAAGGGGCGAGGCTCACGCGGGCCGAGCCACAGGTCCCAGTTCAGGCCGGGGGGCACGTCGTGCGTGCCCTCGGGGATCTCCTGCCGTCGGATGGACCCGCCCCCGCCGCTCCAGCTGTGTACCTCTTTCACCGCGCCGATGGCGCCGTCCCAGATCCACTCGGCGGTCTGGCGATGGCCCTCGCCCGCGCGGCCCTGGATGCCCAACTGGGTGGCCACGCCGGTCTCGGCCGCGACCCGCGCCACCGCCCGGGACTCCCACACGTTGTGACTCAGGGGCTTCTCGCAGTAGACGTGCTTGCCGGCCCTCATCGCGAGGATCGACGCGTACGCGTGCAGGTGGTCCGGGGTGGAGACCACGACGGCGTCGATCGCCTTCTCCTTCTCGAGCATCACCCGAAAGTCCTCGTACACCCCGCATCGATAGTTGGGCGTGCTCGAGGCGTAGAAGCTCTCGATCTCGGCCTTGACCGGCCCGCGTCCCGCGCGCCCGCGGAAATAGAAGGCGCTGAGGTCCCAGTCCTCCGCGGGGTCGGCGATCGCGATCACCTGGCAGTCCTTCTCGTGCAGCAGGGCGCGCGTGTTCGTCCGACCCTGTCCCCCGACGCCGATCATGGCAACGTTCACCTTGTCGCTGGGGGCCACGAACCCGGGGCCGCCCAGCACGTGCCGGGGCACGATGGTCGCGACGGCGGCGGCCGACCCTGCGGCGATGAACCGTCGCCGACTGTTGGCTTGCTGGCTCATAGCGCCTCCCTGCGGCGCCCAGTGGTCGGGCGCCGGCAGGCCCAGCCTATCCGAAATCGGGGCCGTGTGTCTCTCGGCGAATGCCGGCCAGGCCTCCCTCCGCGAGCCCACGCCGCACGGCCGGAGAGCGCCACGAGGGGACATGACACTCGATTTCAGCTGGCGCAGTCCGGACCGGGTTCAACCCGGGCTGACAGAAGCACCTTCTAGAATCGGAGGTTGTAGTTCAGCTTGAGACGTGCCGAGCTCTCCTCGATTCTGAACCGATCCTCGCCCGGCCGCTTCCACGAGTTGGAGTTCCAGACAAACAGGATTTCATTGCCCGGTTTGAGAATCCACCGAAATCGCGACTGCCAGCCTATCTCCTCGGACACATTGTCGTATTGAATGAAGCTGGTTAGCGACATGTCCGGGCTGAAGAATATGTTTGCATTGATACGATAGATCTGCGTTACAAAATCCCCATCCGGGAGATCAACGCTACTCCGTTCGTACTCCATTCCGACAAATATCGGCGTATTGATCTTGTACCCAAACTCCACGCTGACGTCACGGCGTCGCCCATTGAAGAACGACCCCCAACTATACGCGGGCTTCAACCACACTCTCCGTCGCTGGGCGCTGTCAACTTGGACACCGAACCTCCAGAAGTTGTAGACGCCGGCGGGGATGGTGATCGACTCCTTCGGGAAGATCTCAAACACCTCGTCCAGACGTTCGTAGTTGGAGGTCGCCGATAGCGCAATCCGATCGCCGGACAGAAAGCTGACGTCCAAAGGAGTGAGCGGTATCCTTCTCGTGAGCAATCTGTTGTCGAAATCCGCAATATAGAACAACCCTGCGCCCGAGACAGTCTGGAGGATGCCGTACTTGTGGGGCCGGGGACCGAACGCTGCCTCCGCATAGCTCTCCTTGATCCCCAGTCTTGGCACGAATCCAATGCCGGCCCTGTAGTTCTCTCCTATCTCCTGATGTCCAATTCGAGCTCTCACCAGGTCGTTCGGGTAGTTGAGGTCCGCGCCCCAGGAGACATCGTCGCCCTCAAGGCCGTCGGTGAAGGACTTGAGGCCGAAAGCGGTGAATGCCAGGACCTCATCCCCTCTGAAGCTGGCTGTTGCCAGTCGCAGGTCGAGGCCGAGGAGCTGATTGCTCGCGGCGAAGAGCGCATTGCCGATGGTGCCGATGGCACCGACGTATGATTGGCTGCCAAGATTCCGGGTCACCCTGGCAACCGTAAACGTCCTGGAGTCGTCTGGCCTATCGGTGATGTTCTGAAAGCCGAGATTCCACCGACCGGCCTGCCCAGTAACCTTCCCGCCCCAGACGAGGGGTATGGGATTGCCGTCCTGGTCCAGTCCAATTCTTCTCGAAAAGAACGCGATGTTTCTCTGGGTCTTGCTGTTCGTCGAATCCCCGCTCAGGCCGAAATTGAAATACTGAGCGCCGTCCAGGAAGAAGTCCCGCTTCTCGGGAAAGAGCAGGCTGAACCGGGTGAGATTGATCTGCCGACTATCCACCTCGGTCTGGGCGAAATCCGTGTTGATGGTCAAGGCTGCCTTGATCCCCGGCGTGACCCGATAGAAGACATCGCCTCCCAGGTTGAACAAGGGATTCTCATTCCTGATGTAGTTGCTGTTGCCAGACTGTGGATGGTCAATGCCGGTTATCGCGTATGGCCGAAGGTCCAGGCCGATGCCTTTCGTGATGCCTTCGAGGCCCGTCAGTAGGCCGGCGTCAGAGACCTGGAATCTATACGAGTTGAGATTGGCCACCGGCCAGTAGGTGACCTCCTCCTTTCGCTTGATGTTCCGAATCAGCTTGAGACCCCAGGTCGCCTGGCCGGCTTTGAAGTTCAGTGTCTTGAAGGGAATGGCGATCTCCGCATCCCAGCCAGTGTCGTGGATGTGTGCTCTTCCCTCCCACAGGCCATCCCAGTTCTTGTTGAAGCCTGCTCCGTTCTCGCTCACCAATGCATCGCCGATCGAGCCCTTGGGTCCAATCTGGAACCAGTAGCCGTTTCGCTTGTCCAGGAATGTGTCGAAGATGATTTGAACGCGGTCGTCATTACCGAGGCTGACGTCGCGGGCGAGCTCGTTGGCGGTGATCTTTGCGGGATCATCGGCGCATTTGATTCCTATGTATATGGACTCTCTGTCATAGAGAATCAGAAACTCGGTGTCCTCGGACGAGGGCTCTCCCAGTCGGGGAACCCGCTGAACGAGTTCTGTGACGCTGGCCGCGTTCTTCCAGGCGTCTTCGACGAGTACTCCGTCGATTGTCGGAGGCGACGAGGTGAAGACCGCCGCTATTTCGTCAGACGAATAGAGGAGAGTGGATGAACCAAACAGCAAGAAGGGGATCAGGAGGGAGTTCAACGCAGCGAGTCGGGGCGACTTCAGAGGGTGTGTGTGTTGCATCGAAAGGGTTGGCCTCTGGGGCAGAAGAGAGCGTAGGGTATCGAGTTGAAGTCTGGTGTTGGGACGGTCTTCCATGAGGGGCGTGAGAGGCGTCTCGTCATCCGGCGCTGGCGGTCGCGCCCGGGTCGAGGACGCACTACGGAGCGCTGCGCTGCCAGTCCGTGGCCAGCTCGGCGTAAAAGCGCTGCATCACGAAGAAGGCCTTCTTCTTGTGCCCGCGCTCGGACACGAGTCCCTTGCGGTTGAAGAAGTCCTGGATGTGTGGCAGTTGGCGACGGGGTGAGCGGAAGTCCATCAGGATCCAGGGCGTCGTGCCGCGGAGGAAGGGAATGCGTTTCAGCATCGCGACCTGGTGCTCGTAGAGCGACTCCTGGTACTCCTCGGTCCAGCGGGTGAGCGCGTCGCCGTGGTGACCGTAGGCTGCGCCCCCTCCGAACTCGCTCATCACCAGGGGCTTGTCGTAGGCTGACTTCCAACGCACGCGATCACACAGCTCCGGAAGGCCCCGGTACCAGCCGATGTACTCGTTGCAGCCGAGGACGTCGAGCTCGTCGCCGAGCGGGTCGTCGATGAGGAGCGTCGTGTCGTCGATGTCGTGGATCTCGAGGGCGGCCGTCACGAGGCGCGTGGGGTCCAGCTCCCGCACACGTGCGACGAGGCGGGTCAGGAAGGAGTTGCGCGCCGGTCCGATTGGTGTCTCGTTGCCCACCGACCAGAGGATGATCGACGCCCGGTTGCGGTCGCGGATCACGTTCTCGCTGAGCTGCTGGCGAGCGTTGTCGAAGGTGGCGGGGTTGTCCCACTGGATGGTCCAGTACACGGGCACCTCGGACCACACGAGCACACCGAGCCGGTCCGCCTCGCGGATCATGGCTTCGCTGTGGGGGTAGTGCGCCAGTCGGACGAAGTTGCCGCCCATCTCCTTGACCCAGCCGAGCAGGATGCGCGCGTCTTCGACCGAGTAGGCACGGCCCGTGCGCAGAGGGGCCTCCGCGTGGGCACTCACGCCGCGCAGGAAGATCGGCTCACCGTTGAGCAGCATCTCGGTGCCTTCGACCTCGACGGAGCGAAAGCCGATGGAATCACGCACGCGGTCCGTCTCGGACACCACGGCCACGTCGTAGAGCTTGGGGTCTTCCGGAGACCACAGGCTGACACGGGCCGGGAACCGGAACGAGGCGAAACCCTCCGGGTCGGTGGCGACGGTGTGGGCAATCCCGGCCTCTGGTATCTCGATGGTCAGCTTCTGCTGGAGCTGGCTCCCAGCGAGGCGCACCCATCCGGCGATCTCGTTCAACGACCCCTTGCGGAGCTGTACGACGTAGTCGGCGACGTATGTCTCGGGAACCTCGACCAGTGAGACGGGGCCCGTGATGCCGCCGTAGTTCCACCAGTCGGTGTTGACCGTGGGCACGCCGTCCCGTCGGCGCACGTTGTCCACCTTGACGACGAGAAAGTTCCCCGTTGGCTTCACCCGGTCGGTGATCTCGAAGTTGAAGGGCGTGAAGCCACCGTCGTGCTCGCCCAGCCGCTCGCCGTTCAGATACACGATGGCACGCTGGCTGACCGCACCGAAGTGCGCGAACACCCTCGTGTGGGGCAGGGTCTCGTAGTCGAAGGATTTCTTGTACCAGACCGTGCCCTCGTAGAGGAGCAGCTCCGGCCGCTGAGTATTCCAATCGCCTGGGACGTCGAGCCTTCGGGACGCATCGAAGTCGTATTCGACGCGGTCGCTCTTGGTCTTGGGCTTCTCGTTCTTGAAGAAACCGTTCGCCAGAGGCTCGAGGCGATAGTCGTAGTAGCCGTTCTCGTACGGATCGACGATCGTCTGCCACTCACCGTCCAGGCGCGTGATCTTCCGAGCTTCGATGTTCGTGATCAGTTCCGCCGCGCTCACGCTGTGGGCGGCGATCAGTGCCACTACGCTGGCGGCGAGGCGCGGACCTCTCATGATTCATCTCTCCTTGTTAGAACCCGGCCCCCCATCATACGTTGGGGCGGGATGGAGCAGGGCGGGCCCTTGACGAGCCGTGGAGCCGAGCGCGTGCCAGAGATGGTCAGGCGCCCTCGAGCTCCGGCAACTTCCAGCTGGCCCAGGCACCGACGAGGCCGAGTGCGGAAAGCGCGAGGATCACCACTGGCACGGAGAAGGCCTGGGCCACTGCCCCCGTGCCGCCGAGCAGCAGCAGGACGACCCCGATCACGCTGTTGCTGACCGCGACGTAGTCCGTGCGGCGGTTGCCGCTGGCGAGGTCGACAACATAGGTCTTGCGACCGAGGCGCACACCGCTGTGGGCCACGCTGAGGACCAGAAAGGCCAGCGGGTAGAACCAGAACTGACCGGCGAGCCGGGGTGCGGCGGTCTCGACGGTGAACGCGAAGACCCCGAGCGAGCCGGCGATCAGCGCGCCCACGACCATCACGCGGCGGCTCGACCAGTCCGCGAGACGACCCCACACCGGGGCGCTGATCATCGACGCCATCCCAGCGGCGAGGATGAAGACACCGAGCTGTCTGACCGTCCCCGCCGCGTGCTGGCGGGCGAGCACCACGTAGTAGGGCGCGGTGAGCGCGGAGCACAAGAGCAACGAGCGGGCGAGGACGAAGCGCCGGAAGGGCGCATCGTCCCGGAGCAGGCTCAGCTTCCGGATGGCGTGGGCCAGCGCGTTTCCACCCCCCTCGGTCTCGCCGGGCTCCTCCACGACGAAGGCGTAGACGACGGCCGCCAGCAGCCAGAGTCCCGCCGCGAAGAGCAGGAGGACGAAGAAGCGGGCCGACGAAACCTCGTCCGCCTGGAGACCAGCGAGGGCGGCGCCGACGCCGAGGGAGGCGAGACCCGCGGCGCTGGCGCTGAGTCCGTTCACGCGGCCTCGGCGTGTCCGGGGGATCGTCTTGCCGAGCACGTCCTTGGACGCCACTGAGGACAGCCCCCGGGCGAGGCTGAACACGACCAGGCACGCGATGAGGCCAGCCCCGGCCGCCGGGCCGGACAGGGTCAGGGCCACCATGGCCATGGCCGCCACCGCCACCGCCTGGAGAACCGCGCCGAGCATCCACACCCACTTGCGCACCGGCTTGCGCCTCACGTAGGCGGCGATCGCCAGCTGGGGAATGAGCGAGCCGGACTCCCGCACCGGGACCAGGAGCCCGGTCAGCACCACCGGGGCCCCGAGGGCGGACATGAGCCAGGCGAGCGTCGTCTTGGGGTTGGCGACGGCGTCACCCAGTTTCGTGAGAAACGAGCTGCCGATGAGGAGGAAGAAGTTGCGGGGAACCTCGGTGCAGGCCTCCTCCGAGATGTCGCGGCAGATCCGCGCATCCTCCTCGTTCACCAGCCGGGAGTAGAGATTCTCGGAAATACTCGAGGCCATCGTCTGCCGTGCCCAGCCCCGAGCTTAACTGATGCGTACATGGGGGCGAGGACGAATTACACGCCCCTCCGGATGGTCAACATCGCGGGGGGGCCCGCGATGGACAGCCTGAACGCGTTGCTGCTTCTGCGGCGCGAACACCCACGGTTGCCCCACGATCGTCCGGTCCATGTCCACGTCCTCGACCTCGACGCCGCTGGCGCAGGTTTCGGTGGGCGGGCCCTGGCCGCACTGTTGGGCGACGGCGGGCCGCTGCGGGGCACGAAGGCAACGTTCACGTACTACCGCTACGACTGGGCCGAGAGCCAGGAGCTGCCCTCACTGGCCGGCAGCCTCGACCTCGAGGATGGAATCGTGGCCTGCTCGTCGGAAGGGGGACTCTTCGAGTACGGCACCGACGAGGTCGTCGTGGCCAACCTCGGGGCCCTGCGCCCTTTGGTGCCGCCGGGCTCGTTCATGGTCGGCTCGGTGACTCGAGACAGCGCGGTGACGCGCACCATGCGTGCGGCCAACCCACCGCAGACCACCCGTCCCCGTAGCCTCGAGAGATTTGAGACTCTCATCAAACGCGCGGGCTGGGAGCTGGATCGGGTTGCCGAGAACCTGATGACGTTCGACGTCAGACTGCAGCCGTCACAGTAGGCTCTCCTGTCCTACTCTTCCGGGGCTGCCGGCTCTGTCTGCCCCGGGCGGGGCGCCGCCCGGGCCAGGGTTTCCCGGAGCGCAAATGCGGCGGGCTTCGGCCGGTAGTCGTTGTCGAAGATGAGTGGAATGTCCTCGAGGTGGGTGAGGGTCTCGACGGTGGTGGGATACCGGTCGGTGAAGGTCCAGAGCGTCACCCCCCGGCACTCGGGCACTGCGAGACACGCCTGGGTGACGGTGGCGTAGACCTTCGCTTGTCGGGCGAGGGCCGCCGCCTCGTCGTAGCCGAAGCCCAGCGTCAGGACGTCCCTCGCGGTCCGGGTAAAGACGTTGAGCTCGGTGATCTCCACCTGGACACCCAGTTCGGCGAAGTGCCGGAGAGTGGTCTCGATCTGCTCACGCGTGGGGTCAGGGTTACCGAGGAGGGGCAGCACGTGACCCTGGAAACCCACCCCGTCGAGCGGCGCCCCCTCTTCGCGCAGCTCCTTCACCAGGCGGTAGTACCTCTCCTGCTTGGGGCCGGGCTGCAGGACCCCGAACTCATTCAGGAACAGCCGGGCCCCAGGGTCGGCCTGCCGCGCGAGGCGCAGGGCCTCGCCGATGTAGCCGGGTCCGAGCACCTGGGAGAAGACGTGCTGCGCCAGCCCATCGCCCCTCGACCGGTCGCCGAAGGGCACGAGGGGCTCGTTCACCACGTCCCAGGTCTCGACTCGGCCGGCGTAGCGGCCGGCCACCGTCCGGATGTGGTCCTCCATCAGAGCCCGGAGCTCCCCGGGGTTGGTCAGGGCCGACAGGTATTCCGGGTTCGGCGGGTCCACGACCTGTCCGTAGACGAGGGTATGACCCCGGACCCGCATTCCGTGGGCTTCGGCGAAGTCCACGAGCTGATCGGCCCTCTCGAAGTCGTAGCGCTCGCGCTCGGGATGGATGGTGCCCCACTTCATGTCCACGAACGGCGTGACCGAGTTGAACTCCCGGGCGAGGACCGGGCCGTAGGCCGGATCGCCCTCGAGGTCGCGGACCATCACCGCCGAGCCGAAGCGCACGCCCGCGCGGTCGGCGAGGTCTCGGAGGCGTGGCCCGTCCTTCCAGGCCGCGGCTCGCTCCTCGGCGCCCTCGAGACCGAAGCGCCCGGGGGCGTTCAGCCAGATGACGGCGATGGCCAGCACGACCAGCGCGACAATGGCTACGAAGGCCCTGATCAGGACCTTGAGGAAACGGGGAAGACGGGTCATCGATAGGACCTCCGAGTCGGTTGGGACTTTATCATCGGCCCGTCGCACGCATCTCTCACCGCTGTAATCCCCGCGACAGACCTCGGTAAGGCGCGTCGTCGTCCAAGTCAGTGAGGCCGAGGACGACGGTCGGCCACGAGGGTTGGCGGTCCAAGGCCGGGGAGGAAGAGCCATGAGAGCAGTCAAGTGGGCGGCGTTGCCGGCCGCGGTACTGGGCGTGGCGCTCGCGGCAGCGCCGGTCCGAGCGGAAGCGCCCATCCACCTGAGCGACGCTCAGGTCCAGGCGGTGGTGGAGCAGGGACTCGTGAACCGAGACATCGAGGGTGTGACAGTGGTGGCGAGGGCAGGTCACGTCACACTGACGGGCATGGTGCCGAACGCCTGGACACGGAACGAAGCGGAGGCGATCGCACTTGGGACGCGCGACGTGAAGAGCGTTGCCAACCGGGTGACGGTGGCGCGAGGAGAGAGCGACGACGCGGTTGCCCGGAAGGTGGCGCAGCAGGTCCGGCGCTACGTCCTCTATACCGTCTTCGACGACATCAACCTCAGCGTGAAGGACGGCGACGTCACCCTCACCGGTGAGGTCACCTACGGCTTCAAGGCCAAGGACATCGCCCGGATCGCGTCCAAGGTGGAGGGGGTCCAGGCTGTCCACAACGACATCCGCACGCTTCCCGCCTTCCCCTTCGATGACCACCTGCGACTGGCGCTCGCCAGCCGGCTGTACGGCGACCCGCTGTTCGAGTCCTATGCGCTGCAGGTGCCGCCGCCCATCCACATCGTGGTCGAGAACGGGAACGTCACCCTGACCGGAGCGGTCGGCACTGAGCTGGAGCGGGTGAAGGCCGGCATGATCGCCCGCCAGGTCTTCGGGGTCATGGGCGTGGAGAACGATCTGAAGGTGGCCAGCTAGGTCACAAGCCTTCGCGACCGGAAGGAAGAGACGATGCCGGTCGCGGAGGCCCTTTCACCTTCGACTAGGCGTCGATGACCCGTGCCATCTTCTGGGTGGGCCTCGGGCCCGGCGGCGCGCTGCAGCGTCTCAGGCCCCCGGCAGTCGCTCCTACGAGCCTTGCCTGTCTACCGGAGCAGCGCCAGGAACACACCGGCCGCGACGGCGGTCCCGATGACGCCCGCCACGTTCGGACCCATCGCCGCCATCAGCGGGTTGACCCTTCCGTTCGTCTCGCCGGAGACGAAATCCTGGACGACGCGGGACGCCATGGGCACCGCCGACACCCCCGCTGCGCCGATGCAGGGGTTCAGCCGCCGCGAGCGCGGCAGCACGAGGTTGAGCGCCTTGGCCAGCACCACGCCACCAGCGGTGCTGAACGCGAAGGCGACCGCACCCAGGACCAGGATGGCGAGGGTCTGCGGCCGCAGGAAGGAGGGACCGTCCATCGTTGCCCCGATCGTGATGCCGAGGAATATCGTCGCCACGTCGATGACCGTGCCGCCCGCCGCCCGCGAGAGCCGCTCGGTGACCCCCGACTCCCGGAGGAGGTTCCCGAACATGAGCATGCCCACGAGCGGGCCGCAGGAGGGGACGGCGAGTGCGGCGACGGCCGCGGTGGCGATCGGGAAGGCGATGACCGCCGCCTGCGAGACCGGCTTCGCCTGCGGCATGTCGATGGCCCTCTCGGCCCGCGTCGTCAGCAGGCGCAGCACCGGGGGCTGGAGGATCGGCACGAGCGACATGTAGCTGTACGCCGCCACCGCGACGGGGCCCAGTAGGTGCGGAGCGAGGATGCTCGTCAGGTAGATGGTCGTGGGGCCGTCGGCCCCGCCGATGATCCCGATCGAGGCCGCCTCGCCCGGGGCGAAGCCGAGGAGCTGGTTCGCTCCCATCGCGGCGACGAACACCCCGAGCTGGGCCGCCGCCCCCAGGAGGAACGTGATCGGCCGGGAGAGCAATGGGCGGAAGTCGGTGAGGGCACCCACTCCCAGGAAGATCACCGGCGGGAGGAACTCGGTGCGGATGCCGGCGTCGTAGACCAGCTGCAACAGCGGTGGAGCGGAACCCCCAACCGCCGGCACGTAGCTGTCGGACACGGCGAGCAGCGTGCCGGGGAGGTTGGCCAGAAAGGCGCCGAAGCCGATTGGGATGAGCAGCAAGGGCTCGTAGTTCTTCCGGATGGCGAGGTAGATCAGCAGGCCTCCCACCGCGAACATGACGAGGTTGGACCACATCAGGCCCTGGAAGCCCGACTCGCGGAAGAGTATCGACAGGGTCTCCAAGGCCCTAGCCCGCGATGGTGAGGATCGGTCGCCCTGCCATGACGTCCGAACCGATCTCGGCGTCGATCGTCGCGACCTGGCCCGAGCAGGGGGCGCGCACGTCGTGCTTGGCCTTCATCGCCTCGACGGCGGCAACGACCTGCCCCTCGCGGACCTTGTCACCGACCTCGACCCGGACCTCGACGAGCTGCGCCTTCCCCTCGAAGGGGGAGAAGACGGCCGTCCCGCCGTCGTTGGTCGGTGCGGCGGGCGGGAGTTCCCCGGACACCGTGGGAGGGGCAATCGTGACCTGGAAGCGACGGGTCGTCGTCCCTTCGACCACCGTGCACTCGGTGATCACGGGACCGCGCAACGGGGCCACGGGGCTCGCGCCCGCGGCCGGGGCCGCGGCGGGAGCGGTCTCCGCCTTCTTCTTGAACGGGAGGCTGAGCTTCCCCTTGCCGCTGAGGAAGCGGATTCCCTCGTTGAGGTCGAGGCTCTTGCCCGGGACGATCGCGGCGGCCACCAGGAAGATGTTCTCCTCGGTCACGGGCAGGCCGCGCTCCTCGAGGGCCTCCCGCGCGGGCTTGAGGCTGTCGGGGGCCGCCTCCAGGGGATCGCCCTGGAACGGCTCCTTCTCGAGCTGCGCGGCGGCGATCCGCACGACCTCCGGGTCGGGGGCGAGGGGAGGGCGTCCGAAGTAGCCCAGCACCGCCATCCCGTAGCCGGCGTTGATCTTCTTCCAGCGCCCATACAGGACGTTGTTGAACGCCTGCAGCCAGTACTGCTGGCTGCCCGGCGTCACACTCGTCCAGGCGCCGCCCGCGCGGACGACCACCGGAAACTCGGCCAGCACCTCGCTGTACTTGTCGAGGATCCCCGCCTCCTTCATCATCTGGACGTTGGGCCCGATCGCTCCGCCCGGCATCGGAAAGTTGACGACTCGGGCGTCGGGGGTCGTGGTGATGGGGTTGAACTCGTAGTCCTTCAGGCCCTCCAGGAGCAGGCTCTCGACTTCATGGATGTGGGTCTCGTCCAGGTCGAGGGTGACGCCCGTCCCCCGCAGGGCGTGCCACACCGAGCGCACGTCGGGCTGGACCGTGCCCGAGGCCATGGGGCGCACCGAGAGGTCGATCCCGTCGACGCCTCCCTCGATCCCCGCAAGGTAGCAGGCGACAGCGAGCGAAGCCGTGTCGTGGGTGTGCTGCCAGAGCGGCACCTCGGGGGGCAGGATCTTCTTCAGGCCCTTCGCGGTCTCGTAGCACGTCCTCGGGTCGGTGGTCCCGGAGGCGTCCTTCATGCACACGGAGTCGAAGTGCAGCCCGCGAGCGAGCAGCTTCCGGACGACATCGACGTAGAACTCCGCGGTGTGGACGGTCGGGTCCTCGAAGGGAAGGCCCATCAGCGCTACGCACACCTGGTGGTGCATCCCGCTCGCGACGATGGGCTCGCCGGTGCGGACCAGGTTGTCGACGTCGTTCATGTAGTCGAAGTTGCGATCCCAGGTGGTGCCGTGCCGGCTCATCAGCTTTGCCTGGAGCTCGAGGGCGGCGAGCCGCTGGGTAGTGAGCGTCACTCCGGAGACCGAGCGCGTGAGGATCTGGAGGTCTGCGTCAGGCCCCACCGCGCCGCGCATGGCGTCCATGCAGGAGAAGGGGTCCTCTTGCGCGTAGAAGTACGGTGCCTGATAGCGCGCGCCGCCCCCGAACTCATAGTGTCGGATGCCCGCCCGCGCCGCCGCCTCCATGGCGGGCAGGATTGCCTCGAGGCGCACCTTTCCGCCGAAGGAGCTCTGCAGGCCGTCCCGGAACGGCGTGAACATCACCCGGATCTTCCGAGGTGTGCTGCTCTGGATCATGGTGCCTCCGCTATCTCGACGACCCGTGCCCCGGGTTGTTGCGTCGCAACGGCGGCCGCGATCGCCGCGACCACGGCCGGGTCTGTACGCGGGGCACGCACGGGAAAGACGAGCGTCACGAGTCGGATCACGAGAGCCAGCACGGCCAGCAACGTGAACACCATCGCAAAGGCGGTGGTGCAGGCGGCGGTCAGGCTCGGTCCTTCCATGTTCGGCTCCCCGACTCCTACGTAGCTCACGGTAGTGCCCCACCCGGCCACAGGTCTACCGGTCAGATGAATCATACGCTCCAGCTCGGCCGCTGCGGGCCGCTTGAGCGCCCAGGTGGGTTCGGTCGGACCGTCTCAGGCCCGGACATCACGACAATCCTCTGCGAAGGCGAGGCGGCCGCTCACCACGGGTGTCTCGACGCCTTCGAGGACCAGCGAGAGGTCGGCGGCAATGTCCCGCACGGTCCCGCGGAGCATCGGCGTCGTCCCGACCAGGGTCTCCCCGGGCTCCGAGTCGGCGAAGAGGCACACCTCGCGGCCGATCACCAGCGAGGCGGCGCGGTAGGCGTCGAGGAGACGCCCCGCGCCGTGCGTCGCCAGGTCGCTCATGCGGCGACCGAGCGCCGCCATCACGAGGGATGCGGCTTCGGCCCAGGTCGTCCGCACCCCCGCCTCCGCGAGACTACCAACTGAAGGAACGAAGGGTGTGGGGGGGACGGGAGGAGCGGTTGCGACATTGAGGCCGACGCCCAGGAGGATGACCCTCACATGGTCTCCCTGGACCTGCGTGGCCGTGAGAACCCCGCCGATCTTGCGTCCCTCCAAGAGCAGGTCGTTCACCCATTTGATGCCGGGCCGCACGGTGCCCCCGGTGAGAGCGTCAACCGCGTCGACCACCGCCAACGCCGGAAGCATCGGCAGTACGTAAGCCTCGCGAGCGGCGAAGCCGGGCGAGGGGAAGGCCGCACACAGATGGAGGTTCCCGGGGGCGGACAGCCACTGCCGGCCCCGCTGGCCGTGGAAGCCACGACCGCTGAGGGCGATGGCGGCGGTCGGGCCCGGGAGCTGCAGGCCGCGGGCCAGCGACTCCCGCAGGATGTCGAACTGCGAGGAAGGCGCCTCGGCGACGACTGCGGCGTGCGACCAGAAGCCGGGGGGCCCGGGGTCCCGGGCCGTCCCGCGCCACAGGCGGGCTCCTCCGCCCAGCACCTGCCACAGGGCCCGCTCACTCGACGGGAGTCGTTCGACGAGGGCCTTCACCCCTTCCTCGATTCTGGCCAGGCCGGCGAGACGCTCGGCGCAATCGCAGAGGACGATCATGACCACCCTGGAATGTTCCATTCATCCGCGATGCCAGGCAACACGAGGAGGGAAGCGACGCCCGGACAGGGGCGCCCGCTCAGGCTCGGCCCGGCGCTGCCGCCTTGACCGCATCCTCCAGGGAGCCGGCGTACTCGGCGAAGTTGTCCGCGAAGAGCCTTGCCAGCGTGTCGGCCTTGGCATCGTAGGCCTTGGGATCGCTCCAGGTATCGCGTGGCGTCAAGACCTCCCGGGGCACGCCCGGCACCTCGCGGGGCACGGCCACCTTGAAGACCGGATCGGTCCTGAACTCCACCTCGTCCAGCTGGCCTTCCAGGGCGCTCCGGATCAGCGCTCGCGTGTGCTGGATCTTCATCCGGTGCCCCGTCCCGTAGGGCCCGCCGGTCCAGCCGGTATTGACCAGCCAGCACTGGCTCCGATGCTCCGCGATCAGCTTGCCGAGCATGTCGGCGTAGACGGTGGGATGCAGGGCCATGAAGGGCGCGCCGAAGCAGGCGCTGAAGGTCGCGATCGGCTCGGTGACGCCGCGCTCGGTGCCGGCGACCTTGGCCGTGTAGCCGGAGATGAAGTGGTACATTGCCTGGGCCGGCGTCATCCGCGCCAGGGGCGGAAGCACCCCGAAGGCATCCGCGGTCAGCATGACGATGTGACGCGGATGTCCTCCGCGGCCGTCGGGCACGACGTTCGGGAGATGCGTGATGGGGTAGCTGGCCCGGGTGTTCTCGGCCATCGAGGCGTCGTCGAGGTTGATCCGGCGGTCCGTCATGTCCAGGGCCACGTTCTCCAGGATGGTCCCGAAGCGGCGGGTTGTAGCGTAGATCTCGGGCTCGGCCGCCGGATCGAGGCGAATCACCTTCGCGTAGCAGCCCCCCTCGAAGTTGAAGATGCCGCTCTCATTCCAGCCGTGCTCGTCATCGCCGATCATGGCGCGGTCGGCCTCGGAGGACAGCGTCGTCTTGCCTGTCCCGGAGAGGCCGAAGAAAAGAGCGGTGTCGCCCTCCGCCCCCCGGTTGGCCGAGCAGTGCATCCCGAGCACCCCTCTCTGGGGCAGCAGGTAGTTCATCACCGTGAAGATGGACTTCTTGATCTCGCCCGCGTAGCTGGTCCCGCCGATGATGACCAGGCGGCGGCCAAAGTGCAGGACGATGAAGGCCTCGCTGTTGGTGCCATCGAGCTCCGGAATCGCGCGGAACCCGGGGCAGTGCAGGACCGTGAACTCCGGCTCGAAACCCTCCAGCACGTCCCGGTCCAGCTCACGGATGAACATGTTGCGGACGAACATGCTGTGCCACGCGGTCTCGGTGATCACCCTGACCCGCAACCGGCACTCCGGGTCGGCACCCGCGTACGCATCCTGGATGTAGATGTCGCGCCCCTGGAGGTAGGCCAGCAGGTGGGCCTCGAGGAGGTTGAAGCTCTCTTCCTCCATACTCCGATTGTGCTTGCCCCACCAGATCTTGTCCCGACTGGTGGGCTCCTCCACCACGAACTTGTCGTTGGCCGAGCGCCCCGTGTACTGACCAGTGCGGGTGACCAGCGGGCCGAGGTGGGCGAGGTGCCCCTCGTGGTTGCGGATCGCCCTCTCGACGAGGGCCGGAGTCGGCAGGTTGTGGTAGGCACGGTCGATGTTGGTGATGCCCATGCGTTCCAGGTTCAGCACAAAGCCTCCTCTCGAGGCGGAGCAACCGCCAGGTCACGCCCGGTGCCGCAGAGCTTGCCCGCCTCCGGCGGCCGACCTGGCCGGCCAGCACGGCAGGCATGATACTCCCCGGCCCCGTCCGACCAGGCTCTCCTGGAGGGTCGCGACCCGGAGCAGACCAGCAGGAGCCCGACCGCCTACCACTGGAAATTCGATAGTCTAGGAATTCGCGGCGCCATGACCGATCTTGCGGTCCGCACCACCCGTCTCACGAAGCGCTTTGGCGACGTGCTCGCCGTGGACGGGGTGGACCTGCGTGTCAATCGGGGAGAGGTGTTCGGGTTTCTCGGATTGAATGGCGCTGGAAAGTCGACCACCATCCGCCTGCTTCTGGGTATGGTGCGCCCCACGGCCGGGGACGCGGAGATCCTCGGGGTCCGGGTCGGCGGCGCCCGCGGCCCCTGGGGAAAGGTCGGCCATCTAGTGGAAACACCTTCGGCATGGCCCGAGCTGAGCGTGCGGGAGAACCTTCAGGCGGCGGGCGCGCTTCAGGGGGTGCGGGATGGCCGGGCGATCGATCGGGTCATCGAGCGGCTGGGGCTCGGCGAGCACGCCCACCGTCGTGCCGGCACGCTGTCGACGGGCAACCTGCAGCGGCTCGCCCTGGCGCGCGCGCTGTTGCACGAGCCAGAGCTGCTGGTGCTGGACGAGCCCGCGAACGGGTTGGACCCCGCGGGGGTCGTCGAGGTCCGCGAGCTGCTGCGCGACCTCGCCCGCGCAAAGGGGACGACGGTCTTCATCTCGAGCCACATCCTGGCGGAGGTCGATCGCCTTCCTCGCAAGCGCCGGCCGAGGCTATCTGCCCCCGCTCGGCTTCGCTCTGCTGACGGTCTTCCTGGCGCAGGTGCTGGCCGCTCTGGGGTGGGGGGCTCGGTTCCCGTGGTCGGTGCCGGCGCTCTACAGCGGACTTGGCGGCGCGTCCGTCGAGCCGCTGGGCTTCACGAGCGTCGTCGTCGTCGCTATCACCTCGCTCGCGGGCGCCGTGGCGACGTTCGCCTGGTGGGAGCTCGCCGACCAGACGACGTGAGCCCGACCGTGGTGAGGCTCCATCCCGCGGACCGAGCGAGCGCCTTTGTTGCGGTGACCAAGGGGGGCACTGCTAGACTCCCGACGGCCACGTCCGTCAGCGACAGGGGCGCCGAGGAGGGATCATGAGGGGACTCGCCATCGTCTGTCTCGCCGTCGGGGCGAGCCGCAGGAGGAGGCCGTACCCAGGCTCAGGGGATCGCCTCTCCGTTCACAACCGTGTCTTCGCACACACCGCTCAGATCCGACCCCGCACACGAGCGGAGCACCGACCCGGAGGCAGGCCGGCGGCCTGACCTCCGGACCAGGTGGTGTCACGAGGGTCTAGCCGCCGACCTGCAGCGCCTTGACATCGTCCGTGGTAAGGGGCTTGCCCCCGATACCCCATTGCCCACTGGGCACGTCAATGACACGCACCCAGGTTACGCCACGCATGGCCTCGCCTTCGATGGCGACCATGGTGTCGGTGACCTTTCTGATCATGTTCTGCTTCTCGGCGGCGCCGAAGACGCCCTCAAGGACTTGGATATCTACCAATGGCATTTCGCCTTCCTTTCTGTGGGTGATTGCCGCGGTGGATGCACCCGGCCGACATACACAGGATACGAACGGCAGAGTCTTCGTGCTTGAGGTTCGAGTGGGGTTAACGTGGGGATAGCGTGGTGATCGCGCCTGAGACACCGGAGCGACGGGAGGGCCAGATGGCCAAGGTCTTTCAGTTCGGAGACTTCACGCTGGACACGGGGGCTTTCGAGCTGCGCCGCGGCCCCGTGATCATCCCGGTAGAACCTCTCGTGCTGGAACTACTCACGCTGTTGCTGGAACAGCCGGGCGTGGTGCTGAGCCGCGACAGACTGGTGGAATCCGTCTGGGGAGGACGGATCGTATCCGAAAGCACCATTTCCACCGCCATCAAGTGGGCGCGCAAGGCGTTGGGCGATACAGGCCGGGAGCAGAAGTACATCCGGACGATCCGCGGGCGCGGTATCCAGTTCGCGGTGCCGGTCGAAGCCGCTGGGGCCGCGGCAGCCGGAAGCCGTCCACCGATTCCCGAGGGCGCGATGCAGCCCACCATCTATGTCCGCCCTTTCGAAACCCTCGGCGACGGGGGTCTCGATCAACTGTCCCGCGCCTTACGTATTCGCACCAGATCGATCTTGGCGCGCATTCCGTTGCTGCGTATCGCGTCTTCGTTTCCCCAGGCGGACCAACTCGCCGATCCGCGCGAACTGCGGTCCCGGTTCGAGATAACGCATGTTCTGGAGGTCCGCCTACAACGGACCGGGGACATGCTGACGGCCGACGCGGCTCTGACCGAAACGCGGAACGGGCTCCAGATCTGGGCGCGACAGTTCGCGACCCCGGCCGGGGCGGGTGAACAGGAGATCCTGCTTCACAAGATGATCAGGCGCCTCGAGCCGCGAATGATGCAGGCCATGGCGACCGAAATGCAGACGGGTGGCGGCGAGCCCGGTGCCCGGGCCAATCTCATGCAGGCCATAGCGCTGCTGGCCCTGAAAGGGTGGCACCGGACAACTTTCATCGAAGCCACGGACCTGATTGAAAGGGCCATCGAACAGGAACCGGACCTTGCCCTGTCCCATGCGTATCTCGCCTTGCTCAAGGCGCTCGGGCATCGGGTCGGACTGCTGCGCGACGATGACACGATCGTGCCGTCGGTCATCGCGGCGGTGGACAGGGTGCTGGAGTTGGAGAGTCAGGATTCCACGATACTCGGCCTGGTCGGGTGTGCTCTTGCCGATGTCGGGCAAGTGGACCGGGCCTTGCCGATCTTGAGGAAAGCGATCGAGGCAAATCCGCAGAACGGGCATGCCAAGACGGCGCTCGGATCGGCGTTTCTGATGAAACGCGACTATGCATCCGCGGCAAGGTACCTGTCCGAGGGCATGGACTGCAGTCCCGTCGACACTCGGCGTTCGGTCTGGGGAGCGGCGCTTGCGCTGGCGTGGTTGGCCCTCGGCGAACTGGACAACGCGCTGGAAGCTGCCAAGAACGCCTGCAAGGAAGACGACCGGCTATACCTGCCCCGACTTGCCCTCGCGGCGGTTCATCTCGTACGCAAAGATCAGGTCAATGCAGCCGCCGCTGTTCGGGAATGCCTTCGCACCAAGCCCGATCTGAGTCGAGAAGAGGTCGTGTGCGTTGTGGGCGAAGGGCTCGGTGCCGGTGTCTGGGCTATCGCCCACGCCCTGATGGACCGAGGCGCAGAGGAGGCAGGAAGGCCCCGGTGATCCTGCGGGCCTCGAAAGAGGCCGCTTCTTCCATTGCGGTGACCAAGGGGGGCACTGCTAGACTCCCGACGGCCACGTCCGTCAGCGACGGGGTCGCCAGGGAGGAATCATGAGGGGACTCGCCATCGTCTGTCTCGCCGTCGTCATCGGGGCCGGCTGCGACACGCCGGCCGCCCCACCGGAATCGAACGCCGCCGGGTTTGAGCTCGACCTTCCGGACGGATGGAAGACGGCTTCCCGGACGATCCTGCCTGACAACCTGCTGCGCGACGTCAGCCGGCTCGCGAGCGACGAGTTCGAGGGCCGCCTGCCCGGCAGCAACGGCGATCGGCTCGCGCGCCGGTACCTGATCGATCGACTCGCGGAGATGGGCTATGAGCCGTTCTTCGACGGGGGCCGCTGGGAGCAGCCCCTGGATATCGTCGGCCTGAGCTCCGCCATGCCCGAGCAGTGGATCTTCCACGGCCCCGAGGGAAACTCGGTCTCCTATGCATTCGCCGACGAGTACATGGGCGCGAGCGGCGTCCAGCAGCCCCACGTCTCCATCACCGACGCCGAGGTCGTCTTCGTCGGCTATGGCATCCAGGCACCGGAGGAAGGCTGGGACGACTTCAAGGGCGTCGACCTGCGCGGCAAGGTGCTGCTGATGCTCAACGACGACCCCGACTGGGACCCCGAGATCTTCGCCGGCGAGCGCAAGCTCTACTACGGCCGCTGGACATACAAGTACGAAAGCGCGGCACGCCAGGGGGCCGCGGCCGCGATCATCATCCACACCACGCCCTCCGCCGGCTACCCCTGGCAGGTGGTGCGCTCGTCGTGGATGGGCGAGCAGTTCGAGCTGCCCGCCGGCGAGGAGCCGCGGAACCAGCTCAACGCCTGGCTCACCGAGGACGCCTCCCGGCGGCTGGTGGCGCTGTCCGGCCACGACCTCGACGCGCTCGTCGAGAGCGCCCGCTCGCGGGACTTCCGGCCGGTGCCGCTGAATATCACCACCTCGATCGAGTTCTCCAATGAGGTCCGCAGCACGGAGACGGCCAACGTGGCCGGCATTCTGCGCGGGTCCGATCCCGCGCTCGCCGAGCAGGCGGTGGTGCTCTCGGCCCACCACGACCACTTCGGTATCGGCGAGCCGGACGCGAGCGGGGACGTCATCTACAACGGCGCCCTCGACAACGGCGTCGCCATGTCACAGGCGCTGGCCGTGGCGGGCGCCTTCACCAGGCTGCCGCAGCGGCCGCGACGCAGCATCGTCGTCCTCTTTCCGGCCGCGGAGGAGCAGGGCATCCTCGGCTCGAGATACTTCGTCCACAGCGGTGCGATCCACCCCGGCCTCATAGCCGCCAACATCAACTTCGAGCTCGGTAACGTCTGGGGCCGCACCCGTGACGTGATGGTGTACGGGCTCGGCAAGTCGGGGCTCGACGAGTGGCTGGCCGTGGCGGCCCGCTCGCAGGATCGGGTGATCACCCCGGAGCAGGACGTCCGCGCCGGCTGGTTCTATCGGTCGGACCAGATCAGCTTCGCCCGCGTCGGCGTGCCCGCGATCTGGTTCAAGTCGGGAGTGGACTTCGTCGGCCGGGAGCCCGGCTGGGGCGAGGCGCGCTACGCCGAGTGGATCGCCAACGACTATCACCAGCCGAGCGACGAGGTGCGTGACAGCTGGGTGCTCGACGGCCTCGCCGAGGATGCGCAACTGGCCTTCATGCTCGCCGCCGCGGTGGCGACCGCCGACAACCCGCCGACCTGGAACCCCGGCGACGAGTTCGAGGACGAGCGACAGCAGGCGTTGGAGGATCTCGGAACCAGGGCTGGCGGTCCTGCCATCGGCGAGGCGGGTCCAGCCTCACCGCTCCCATGACCGGGCCCTGAGATCTCGGGTTCAGCCCGCCGAGCTCCACTCCATCCGGACCGGGTCCGTGTCGCGTCCCGCCGCCACCTGATCCCGGACCTTTCACCTCTGTAATCCCCGTGACAGCGCACGGCAAGGCGTTTGTCCGTCCAATAGGTTGAGAGTCGAGAAGGTCGACGGCTCGGTCCGGGAGGCCAGATGAAGACCACGAACACGCTGGACCTGGCGCCGGCAAGACGACCTCAGGGTGTGAGTTGAGGTGAGGGCCATGAGAGTGAAAGAGATCATCAGGTCCAAGAGGTTCAGGTTTCTCGGCGCGCTGGCATCGGCCGGTCTCATCGGCGTCTTCCTGGGCGCCGTGGGGTCCGGGGAGCTGCAGGGGGCGGAGCGCCCCCCGAGCGAAAAGGTCGCTCCCCCGGCGCCGCTTCCGGCTCCGGGCATCCCCCTGGGTATGGAGACGTTCCAGGGCATTGCCCAGAGGGACGATGCGGCGGTCGTCAACATCAGTACGTCGAAGGTGATTCACGAGGTGCGGACGGAGAATCCCTTCTTCCAGTTTTTCGGTCCCGGGGGAGCCCCGTCCGTGACCCCGTGGGGTCACCAGGGAGGCGAGACCCTGACCCAGCGCAGCCTCGGCTCCGGCTTCATCGTGGACGACAAGGGGTACATCCTGACCAACCGCCACGTCGTCGACGACGCCGACGAGGTGACGGTCACCCTCACGAACGGGCATCACTACAAGGCCAAGACCGTTGGCCAGGACACCCGCACCGACATCGCGCTTCTTCAGATCGAGCCGCATGAGGCTCTCCAGCCCCTCCCATTCGGCGATTCCAGCACCACCCGGGTGGGCGAGTGGGTGATGGCGATCGGCAACCCCTTCGGCCTCGGTGGCAACAGCGTCACGGTCGGCGTCGTCTCCTTCAAGGGGCGCCCGCTCGACCTGGCGACCAGGGGCACTCCGATCGAGATGCTCCAGACCGACGCCGCCATCAACCCCGGCAACTCGGGTGGCCCGCTCATCAACGCGCGGGGCGAAGTCGTGGGCATCAACACCCTGATCATGACCGGCGGCGCCCAGCAGTACTCCGGTGTCGGGTTTGCGGTGCCGATCAACGTCGCCCGCGAGATCCTGCCCCAGCTCCGCGAGACCGGCCACGTGGTGCGCGGCTGGCTCGGCGTCCAGATCCAGGACGTCGACGAGGACCTCGCGAAGACCCTGAAGATGAAGGAGGCGCACGGCGCGATCGTGAGCGACGTGACCGCCGGCAGCCCCGCGGATGAGGCCGGGCTGAAGCCGGGCGACGTGGTCGTCGCCCTGGACGGGCAGCCGATGGAGGATGGCTCGGATCTGTCCCGCCACGTCGCGAGCAAGGGTCCGGACGCGAAGGTGGCCCTCGAGATCCTGCACGACGGATCCAGGAAGACAGTTCGCGCCACCCTCGGGACGTTCCCCGACGGGACGGCAGCCGTCGGCGGAGCCTCCGGAACGGATCACGGGTACCTCGGGATCGCCGCCCAGACGTTGACCCCGGACCTCGCGCAGAGCCTCGGGATCCCCCCCGACACCCGTGGTGTCGCGGTGGTGGGCGTCGAGCCGGGCGGCCGGGCGGACGCCGCCGGGCTTCGAGAGCGCGACGTGATCGTGAGCGTGGACGGCCAGCCGGTGACCGACACCGCGAGCCTGGAGGCGGCGGTGGACAGAGCGCACTCGGAGGAGCTGATGCGTCTGCGCGTGCGCAGGGGGAACGGCTACATCTTCATCGTGGTGAGGGCGTCATGAGTGCGCTCGAGGCCCCTACCGAAATCCTCCTCGTGGCGTTCTTCAAGGACGCGGCCCGGGTGGAGTCGGCGGTGGAGTCGCTCTGGCGTCGCGGCTTCGACTCGGACCGACTGTCGCTGCTGGCCCGCAACCCGCGGAGGTCAGCCGACGAGGCCGGCCTCCGGACCCCCGACTGGCGCCGGCAGCGGGCCGTCTCCCCACATCTGTGGTTCGGCCTCCAGCGATCCGCCCTCGTTCGGCTGCCGCACATCGGGCAGGTCGTCGCCCTCGGCGCGATCGCCGAGGAGCTCACCGACGGGCCGGCGTCCCGGCGAGGGGTCGACCGTCTGCCGCGGGCGCTGCGGCGGCTCGGCCTCCCCGAGGACGAGGCCGAGACGGTCGAGCGAGCGGTTGGAGGACGCCAGGTTTTTCTCGCCGCCCGGGTGTCGCGAGCGGAGGCGCACGACTGGGCCGCGCTCCTCAAGGTGGCGGGCGCCATCTCCATCACCGCGCGTCTCCGGCTCGAGCCGTGGCCGCGCGTCCCTCACCGTCGGAAGGCTCGCCGGGCGTCCCGGCCCCGCTCTCGCCGTGGCCACGCCTCAATCGTCAGCGGGGCAGGGTCGTCGATCCCGTCACGCTGAAGCTCACCGTCGCTGCGCCAGGGAACTCGGCGGGCTGTGCACCGCCGAGGGCCACGGTGTATGTCCCCGGCAGGATCACCCGGTCGCCCTTCTCGTTGACCTGGCCCAGAGTCCGAGGATCGACCTGGATCGCAACGTGCGCCGTCTTGCCCGGCTCGATGTGCACCCGCGCAAACCCGCCAAGGGTGCGCAGCGGAGTGAGCGCGGTCTTCGGTTGGGTCAGGTAGAGCTGGACGACCTCGTCACCAGCGCGGCTCGAGGCGTTCCTGACGTCGACTTCGACGGTGACTGGATCCCCTGCCTTCACCGACGGACTCGACAACGTCGCATTGCCGTACTCGAACTGCGAGTAGCTCAATCCGAAGCCGAAGCCGTAGAGCGGCTTGCCGGTGAAGTAGCGGTAGGTGCGGTTCGCCATCGAGTAGTCCTGGAACGGAGGGAGCTGGTCGACGGAAGCGTAGAAGGTCAGCGGCAGCCGTCCGGCAGGATTGTTGTCGCCCGCCAGCGTTTCGGCGATGGCAGTGCCGCCTTCCTCTCCGGGATACCAGGCCTGGAGGATGGCGCTGGCGAACTGGTGCTCGTCGGGGACAGCCAGCGCGCTGCCGCTGGTCAGGACGATGACGAGCGGGCGACCAGTGGACCTGAGGGCCTGTAGCAGGTCGCGTTGGACCCGGGGCAGGCGAATGTCCGTGCGATCGCCGCCGGTGAACCCTTCGAGATCGACCGACATCTCTTCGCCTTCGAGCTGCGGAGAAAGGCCTACGAACGCGACCACCACATCGGACTTCTTGGCGGCCGCGACGGCCCCGTCGAGGAGCGCGGCGGCGGGAGGCTGCCAGGTGAGATCGATGCCCGCCGCGGCGGTGCTGTGCATGTACTCGAGGCGAATCGCGCGCGGACGGACGTCGTCGAAGTGGAGAAGCGCTTCTGTTCTTCCCTGCTGAGCGGTGTCAGCAACCAGGTTCCCGTCGAGATAGAGGCGGAACTGCTCGTCGCTCTCGCAGGCATAGCAGAACGCGACGCGCGCGCCGAGCCGGTAGTCGCCGGGTGCGGGAGGGACGAGGGCGCCGGTCCAGCGAACAGAGAAGTGGTTGCGCTGAAGCCCGGCCACGGGAATGGCCTTGTCCCAGTTGAAGTTCACCGTGCGATCCGAACGGACCGCAACGGGTTTGCCGCTGAAATCCGGCGTGCTGAAGTACTCTCCCTTCAGACCTTCCTCGCCATCCGGTGTGCGGAGCGCGGTGTGGGCGACGGGAACGGCAAAACCCTCGACGAGGGTGGATCCCTGGGCGTAGAGCACGGTTGCGTCCTCGAATCGGCGCTCGATGCCGCGCACGGGGGAGACCGGATCGGGTGGCGTGCCGTTGTAGTTGCCCTGGAGCGACTGGACCAGCTCCGCGGTTGGTCCGACGACGGCGATCGTGCGGACGTCCCGAGAGAGCGGCAGTAGTCCGCCGTCGTTCTTCAACAACACGATCGCCTCGCGCGCGGCTCTGAGGGCCAGCTCGCGGTGCTCGGCCGAGTTCACCTCGGACGGTGGAATGCGGCCATACGCATACGAATCGGGCGGGTCGAACATCCCCAGACGGAAACGTGCCGTGAACAACCTCGTCAACGCACGGTCCAGGTCGGCCTCGGTGGCCAGGCCCTGCTCGAGCGAGTCCGACAGGGTGTCATAGGCCTTCGCCTGCCCGTATTGGCACTCGAGGTCCGTGCCGGCCTTGAGGGCCGCCGCGGCAGCGTGGGGGAAGTCCGGTGCGAACCTGTGGCCCGTGGCAATGTCACCCACGGCGGCGCAGTCGGAGACGACGTATCCGTCGAAGCCCCAGGCGCCACGCAGGTGATCTCGAAGGAGCATCACGCTGGCGCAGGCGGGGAAGCCGTCAACGGCGTTGTAGGCGCACATCACCGATTGCGCCCCGGCTTCGGTGATGGCCGCCCGGAACGCCGGGACGTAGGTGTCCTCGAGATCGTGGGGAGACACGTCTACGTTGAAGCCGTGCCGCAGCGGCTCCGGTCCGCTGTGGACGGCGAAGTGCTTGGGCGTGGACACGACCTTGAGGTATCTCGGGTCGGTGCCCTGCATCCCGGAGACGTAGGCCACGGCCATGCGTCCGGAGAGGAACGGGTCCTCGCCGTAGGTCTCCTGGCCCCGTCCCCAGCGCGGATCGCGGAAGATGTTGACGTTGGGGGCCCAGAAGGTGAGCCCGAAGAACATCTCGTGATGGTCCTCGCGCATGGCCTGGTGGTACTTGGCGCGCGCTTCGGTCGAGATCGTCTCGGCCATCTGGTGCACGAGATCGGTGTCCCAGGTGGCGGCCATGGCGATCACCTGCGGAAAGTTGGTGGCGTATCCGCCGAAGGCGACACCGTGCAGTCCTTCGTTCCACCAGTCGTAGCGGGGCACGCCGAGCCGCGGAATGGCGGCCGCATGGTCGCGCATCTGGGAGACCTTCTCTTCCAGCGTCATGCGCGAGACGAGATCTCCGACGCGCTGCTCGATCGGCAGGTCCGGATTGAGATAGGGCGCGTTCGTGGGCACAGGCTGGCCTGGCGATGAGCTCTGCGCCCAGGCCGGCGCGATCACCGCGAGTGCCACGAGCAGTCCCCGGGGGAATCGGCAACGACGATGAGACGAGAAGTGGCGAGGCAATTCATTCCTCCGTGTCATGTGCGTGACGGTCAGGGGACGCGGAAGTCGAGCTGGACGAGCCGGGGGAGCCAGACCTCCATCTCGCCCTCTCCGCGGTGCGCCCACGCGTAGTAGGGAACGGCGACGAAGTCCTGTTCCCGTGTGATGACAGATCGACCGTCCGCGGCGGGTGAGAGGCCCAGCGCCCGGCCCTCGACGACCGTGATGCCCCCGAGGAGGTCCTCACGGCGACGGGCCTGGAGGGGCGCGTCGTCGGGGAGCACCAGGTTCAGCACCTTTCCGCCGTTGTCGACTGCCTCGGCGCAGTAGACGACGGGGCCGCGCTCGAGGGCCACGCGTCCGGTGTTGGCCTTCACGTCCTCGTGGCTCACCACCCGCCGCACGGGCATCGGCAGAGTCAGCTCGAGGGTGTCACCCTTCTTCCAGGTGCGTCGGATGACGGCAAAGCCCTTGACCAGCTCGACCTTCGTCGGCTCGCCGTTGACCGCGAGGACGGCCGGCTGCCCGGGGGAATCGAGGTAACGGTACAGGTCGCTCGGGACAGGGCGCCCCCGGGCCCAGCCCGGCACCCGCACGTGGACGGTGAGCTCCTCGTCCCGCTCGGGCTCCAGGGTGACCTTGACCCGACCCTCCCAGGGATAGCGTGTCTCCTGTCGGATCGTCACCGGACGACCGTCGATGTCCATCCGTGCGCTTCCGGCCACGAAGAGGTTGACGAAGACGTCCCGCTCCCGCTGCGCGTACACGTAGCCGGCGATCGAGGGCAGGAAGCGCACGAGGTTGGTGGGGCAGCAGGAGCAATCAAACCAGCCCTTGCGGCCCGCCGCTCCCTGGTTGAAGGTCTCGTGCCCGTCCGAGGCCAGCGGGTTCGGGTAGAAGAAGTGCTCGCCGTCGAGCGACACGCCGGAAAGGACCCCGTTGTAGATCACCCGCTCGAGGACGTCGAGGTACTTCCCGTCGCCGTGGAGCAGGAACAGCCGGTGGTTCCACATCGCGTTGGCGATCGCCGCACAGGTCTCGGCGTAGGCCGTTCGGTTGGGCAGCTCGTAGTCGTCCCCGAAGGCCTCACCCTGGTGACGGGCACCGATCCCGCCAGTGATGTAGAGCTTTCTCCCGACCACGTTCTCCCAGATCCGGCCGATGGCGTCGACGTAGCCAGGGTCGCCGGTCAGCGCTCCCACGTCGGCCATTCCCGCGTACATGTAGCCCGCTCGTACGGCGTGCCCCACCGCCTCGGTCTGCTCGACGACCGGCTCGTGATCCTGGTT
>JAJDNV010000028.1 GCA_022340545.1 Acidobacteriota bacterium
CCACGACCAGGAGGGGCCCGAGAGAGCGCCTCATCGGAGGTGCTCCCGATATCGCACGAGCAGCCGCTCCGGCAGCTCCGCCTGCAGCGTGACCTCCTCGCCCTCCACCTCATGCTCGAGAACGCGCCCCGCGGCGTACACGGCCGAGATCGCACTCTTGTCCGCGCTCCGGAAACGCAGCCGGACCCTTCGCGGCTCGAGCGCGAGCCGCGAGGCGAGGTTCGCGAGCAGCTCGTCGATCCCCTCTCCGGTGCGCGCCGACACGCGCACGGAGCCGGGGGCGAGCGCGGCGGCGGGGGCGGCGGGGGCCTGGTCGCATTTGTTGAGCACCAGGATTCGCGGGCGGTCTCCGGCCCCGATCTCCTCCAGCACCGCGTCGACCGCCGCCTCTCTCCCCTTGAGGTCGGGGATGGTCGCGTCGACGACGTGCAGCAGCAGGTCGGCCTCGGCCACCTCCTCGAGGGTCGCCCGGAAAGCGGCGACGAGGGCATGTGGCAGCTTCTGGATGAAGCCGACGGTGTCGACGACCATCACCTGGCGGCCGCCTCCGAGAGGCACGCGCCTCACCAGGGGGTCGAGGGTCATGAAGAGCTGCTCCGAGACCACCGCTCCCCCCCGGCTGAGGGCGTTGAAGAGGGTCGACTTGCCGGCGTTCGTGTACCCCACCAGGGCCACGACCGGCGCCTCGCGCCGGCGGCGGGCCTCGCGGCGCGTCAGCCGCTCGCGGCGCACGTGCTCGATGTCCCGTCGCACCGCCTGGATGCGCTGTCGGATCCGTCGCCGGTCGGTCTCCAGCTTCGTCTCACCGGGGCCGCGTGTCCCGATGCCGCCGCCAAGCCGTGAGAGAAGGACCCCCCGTCCCGCGAGCCGTGGCAGGAAGTACTCGAGCTGGGCCAGCTCCACCTGCAGCCGCCCCTCTCGCGTCCGCGCCCGGTGCGCGAAGATGTCGAGGATGAGCTGGGTGCGGTCGAGGGTCTTGATGCCGACCGTCTGCTCGATGTTTCGCTGCTGGGCCGGGGACAGCTCGTCGTCGAAGACGATGAGGTTGGCCTCCAGCTCCTCCGACAGCTCCGCGATCTCCCCGACCTTCCCGCGGCCGACGAGCGTTGCGGAATCACGCCGCGCCCGCTCCTGCACCACCGATCCGACGACCGATGCCCCCGCGCTGCGGGCGAGCTGTTCCAGCTCCTCGAGGGATTCCTCGGTGCGCAAGCGCTGTCGCGGACCGAGAGCCAGGCCGACGATGAGCGCCCGCTCCCCGATGCCATCCGTCCTGGGTGAGGGTATCGTCGCCGCCTTCCCCGCGGTCAGGCCCCGCGGTCCGGCGCCTGCGTGACGCGGGTGATGTGCGACTTGCGCACCAGGTGATGAAGGGCGCCGTCGCGGACGGTGAGGAAGGATCGGTCACGGTTCAGGAGATCGAGCACCCGTGACTGCTGGGCGGGCAGATCGATGACCACCTCGCCCTCGATCCGGACCGCCCCGCACTCCACCCTGATCGGGCGCACGGGGGCGGGGGCGCCCTCGAGCGCCTGGTCCCGGTCGGCCGAGGCCATCACCGTCACCATGATCGTCTGCTGCTTGCTCAAGATGACCGGGGAGCCTTCGCCGTCGGGCAGGAAGGGGAAGAAGTCGGCAGGGTCGTTCATCCACTCCTCGGCCCGCATTGGACCGGCGTGGGCCTCGGCGGTCGCGGGCAGGAACATGCGCCCCCGGATCCTCTCGCCGTCGGCGCAGAGCACCTCCGCCGCGCGCAGAACACGAGGGACTCGGTACTCCTCGCGCTCACCGCGGGCCGCCCCGACTTCCTCCTCGACCTCGTTCATCCAACCCCTTCGGGCAGATTATGGAGCGGTCGGCCCACCCCGCGCAACGCGCCCGGCCCAGCTCATCTGCCGGGCGAGCCCCCGAAGGAGAGTCACTTCACGCGGAGTCGGTCCGGCCCGCGCGGCCAGCCGTCGCAGCTCGACGAGGATGTGGTCGGGGTTGAGCGGGTCCAGATAGCCGATGTCGAGGAGGGCGACTCGCAGCTCCTGCAGGGCCGTCTCCAGGTCGCCGGCAGAGGCGCGCTCGCCGTGGGAGGGCGGTTCCTCGTCCGCCGCGCCCATCCGCAGCTCGTAGGCCAGGAGGAGAACGGCCTGGGCGAGGTTCAGCGAGGGCTGGGCCGGGTCCGTGGGGACGTGGACGAGCGCGTGGCACAGCCCCAGCTCGAGGGACGTGAGCCCGCTCGACTCGGGGCCGAAGACGACCGCCAGCCCGCCACCGGCCGCGCGTCCGGCGGCCTCCCCCGCCAGCTGCCGGGGGGTCCAGGTCCCGGCCACGTCGGCCCGGCCCGTGGTCCCGACCACCAGCCTGGAGTCGGCCACCGCCTCCCCGAGGCTCGACGCCGGCTCCGCACCGTCAAGGACGTCCCAGGCCCTGTACGCCGGGGCGCGCGCGTCGCGGTCCTCCAGGCCCTCGGGCGGATCGACGATCCGCAGGCGCCGCAGGCCCATGTTCTTCATCGCGCGGCAGGCCGCGGCCACGTTGGCCGGCCGGGTCGGACGCACCAGGACGATCGTGACGCGCGCCAGGTCCATGTGCCCCTGAGTCTATAATCAGTTGATGAGCCTCGAGGGTCGACGAGGGGGACGTTGAGGCTGTTTCGTCCCCTCCCCCGGGGCCTCACTCGCGCGCTGTCGGTGCTGGCGATCGCGGCCTGGCTCGTCCAGATGGTCGTGCTCATCCGACACGCCCACTCCTCGGCCCCGGTTGCCCTCGCCGCGGACCTGACCCACTACGGCTCGTCCGCGAAGTGGAGCGGTATCTACTACCGCGGGGACAAGATCGGCTTCTCGGTCGGACAGACGACCCCGATCGAGGACGGCTACGAGATCCGCGAGGATGGCCGCTACCAGATGGTCCTCCTCGGCTCCCCGACCGCGGTGAGCACGAGCACGCTCGCGGTGGTGGATCGCGCGTTCGCCCTGCGGCGGTTCGAGTTCTCGCTCGACCCCGGCACCGGTCCGACCGTGATCTCCGGCCAGCTCGAGGGACGGCGGCTGCACCTGAAGATCAGCAATACCGCGGGCGAGCGGGAGGAGGTGCGGGAGCTCGACGAGGCCCCGGCCCTCCCGCTGAACCTTCCCCGCTCTCTGGCCGCCCGGGGCCTCGAGGCGGGGCAGACCTTCGAGGTCTCCGTCTTCGATCCCACGTCCTTGCGCAACGCGCCGATGACGGTCGAGGTACAGGCACGCGAGGTCGTCCGAGCCGCCGGGCGACCGGTGCCCGCCTTCCGGGTGGAGAGCCGGTTCGCCGGGGTCGTCACCCGGAGCTGGATCACCGACGTCGGCGAGGTCGTCAAGGAGGAGAGCCCGACCGGCTTCCTCGTGATCCGCGAGACACCGGAGCGCGCCCGGACCCTGGCCGT
>JAJDNV010000034.1 GCA_022340545.1 Acidobacteriota bacterium
CGCGAAATGCGCCTTGGCCGCCTCCGTGAGTTTCGGCAGGACCTCGAAGACGTCGCCCAGGATCCCGTAGTTGGCCACCTTGAAGATGGGGGCGTCGGGGTCCTTGTTGATCGCCACGATGAACTTCGAGGACGACATCCCGGCCAGGTGCTGGATGGCCCCGCTGATGCCACAGGCCACGTAGAGGCTGGGCGAGACCGTCTTCCCGGTCTGCCCCACCTGCATCTGGTGCTCCACCCAGCCCGCGTCGACGACCGCCCGGGAGGCCCCCACCGCGGCTCCCATGGCCTCGGCGAGGTCGGTGACCAGCGAGAAGTGCTCCGGGGCCTTGAGGCCCCGGCCTCCCGAGACGATGATCTGGGCCTCGGTGAGCTCGACCTTGCCCGCGGCCGCGGACTCGGTGGCGGTGACCTTCGCCCGCGCTGAGGTGTCGGCGCTGCCCTTCACCACCTCGGGGCTTCGGGACGTGTCGGGGGTCTCCAGGGCGAAGACGTTGGGGCGGAGGCTGGCCATCTGGGGCTCGCCGTCCCACTCGACGGTGGCGTAGGCCTTGCCCGCGTACATCGGGCGGCGGGCCTTGAGCTTGCCGTCCTTCGCCTCGAGGGCCACGCAGTCCGAGGCCAGCCCGGCGTCGGCCCTGGCCGCAACCCGGGGGGCCAGGTCTTTGCCCATCGCCGTCATCGGGAAGAGAACCACCGCGGGCTTCGCATCCTCGATCACCGAGGCCACCGCCCGGGCCCACGCCTCCGTCGCGTAGCTCCCGTAGGCCGCGTCGTCAAAGACGTGGACCTTGTCCGCTCCGTAGGACGCCAGCTCGGCGGCCAGCGACTCGGTTCCCGGGCCGATGACGACAGTGGAGACGGTGCCGCCGAAGGCCGCGGCCTGCCGCCTGGCCTCGGAGACGACCTCGAGAGAGGAACGCCGGAGCGCGCCGTCCCGCTGTTCTGCAAATGTGACGATTCCAGGCATGATTACCCCTACGCAGGCTGCTGAAAAAGTGGAGTCAAGATGCGCGTGCGATCCGAAGGTCGGGGCCCTGCAGCCCGGACGGCCGACCGGTACCTGCCTGCACCGGCTCGCACGGCGAATTGAAGACTATTCAGCAACCTGCTCCTAGATGACCTTCGCGTCCTCGTGGAGGAGGCGGATGAGTTCCTTGGCCTGCGCGTCCGGCTCGCCCTCGATCATGTTCACCGCGGGCCGGTCCGGGGGCAGCTCCATGGCCGTGACCTTGACCTTGGGCGCGGCCGCGGCCGCGTCGAGGCCCACCCCGGCCACGTCGAGGGGCTGGATGGGCTTCTTCTTGGCCGCCATGATCCCCTTGAGGCTCGCGTAGCGGGGCTCGTTGAGGCCCTTCTGGGCCGAGACGACGGCGGGCAGTGCGGTCTCCCACGTCTCGCGGGCGCCCTCGATCTCGCGCTCGACGATGGCCTTCCCGTCCTGCACGTCCAGCTTGACCGCCACCGTCACCTGGGGCAGATCGAGCATCTCGCCCAGAAGCCCGGGAACCTGGCTGTTGTCCCCGCCCACCCCCTGCTGGCCACAGAGCACCAGGTCGAAGGGAGCCAGCGTCTTGATGGCCCCGGCCAGGGCGCGGGCGGTGGCCAGCGGGTCGGCGGCGTCGAGGGCGGCGTCCTTGACGTGGATCGCGGAGTCCGCCCCCATCGCGAGACCCGTCCGCAGCGCGGACTGGGCCCGGTCGGGACCGACGGTGACGAGCACAACCTCCCCGCCCTTCGCCTCCTTGATCTTGAGCGCCTCCTCGATCGCGAACTCGTCGTAGGGCGAGACGATCCAGTTGATGTCCGTTTCCACGATCCCGTTTCCCTCGGGTGCGATGTGCACCCGGGTCTCGGTGTCGGGTACCTGCTTCACACAGACGACGATCTTCATGGGTCGTTCCTTCTAGTCCTCTAAGCGCTTGAACAGCAGCGCCCCGTTCGTTCCCCCGAACCCGAACGAGTTGCTGAGTGCATACCGTACGTCGAGCTTCCGAGAGTGGTTGGGCACGTAGTCGAGGTCGCACTCGGGATCGGGGTTCTCGAGATTGATGGTCGGCGGGACGGCCTGGTCGCGGATGGCCAGGGCGGTGAGGCCGGCTTCCACCCCACCCGACGCGCCGAGGAGATGCCCGATCATCGACTTGGTCGAGCTGACGGACATCTCGTGCGCGTGCTCGCCGAACACCGCCTTCATGGCGATGGTCTCCCCGGCGTCGCCGCGCGGGGTCGACGTCCCGTGCACGTTGATGTAGTCGATGGCGGAGGGTTCGACTCCGGCATCCGTGAGGGCCGCCCTCATCACCCGGATGGCCCCGTCGCCGTCCTCGCTGGGCGCGGAGATGTGGTACGCGTCGCCGGACATGCCGTAGCCGACGATCTCGCAGAGGATCCGGGCCCCGCGCCGCCTCGCGTGCTCGAGCTCCTCCAGGACGAGGATCCCCGCCCCCTCGCCGATCACGAAGCCGTCGCGATCGCGATCGAAGGGACGGGAGGCGCGCTCCGGCTCGTCGTTCCGGGTGCTCAGGGCCCTCATCGAGCAGAACCCACCGACCCCGAGCGCGGTCACCGCGGCCTCGGCGCCCCCGGTGATCATGGCGTCGGTGTCGCCGTGCTGGATGAGGCGGTAGGAGTCCCCGATGGCGTGGGCGCCGGAGGTGCAGGCGGTGCAGGTCGCGGAGTTGGGCCCCTTGGCCCCGGTCCGGATCGAGACCCAGCCCGCGGCCAGGTTGATGATCACCGCCGGGATGAAGAAGGGGCTGATCCTGCGCGGTCCCCCGCGCAGGAGTGCCTCGTGCTCCCGCGCGATGGTGGCGAATCCTCCGATCCCGCTCCCGATGATGACACCCATGCGCTCGGCGTCTGCTATCGGCACCGGCAGCGCGGCATCCTCCAGGGCCATCTCGGAGGCCGCCAACGCGAACTGGATGAAGCGGTCCATCTTCTTGACCTGCTTCTTCTCGATCCAGTCGAGCGGGTCGAACCCCTTCACCTCGCAGGCGAAGCGGGTCGCGTGTCGGGAGGCGTCGAAGAGCGTGATGGGGGCGGCCCCTGACCGCCCGGCGAGCAGACCCCTCCAGGTCTCCTCGGTGCCGATTCCCAGGGGGGACACGAGGCCCACACCCGTGACGACGACCCTGCGGTTCCCGTTCACTTTCCGGCCAGGGGGTGGGTTGCGCTACTTCTTCGTAGCGTGCTTGTCGATGTAGTCGATCGCTTCCTTGACGCGGGTGATCTTCTCGGCGTCCTCGTCGGGGATCTCGATGCCGAACTCCTCCTCGAGGGCCATGACCAGCTCCACGGTGTCGAGGCTGTCTGCCCCGAGGTCGTCCACGAAGGACGCCTCCGGCGTCACCGTCTCCTCCTCGACACCCAGCTGGTCGACGATGATCTTCTTCACGCGATCGGCAACAGGCTCCATTCGAAGCTCCTCCCGGAATCCCCGCGCAGCGGCGCGGCTCCTTGAATTCTACATGCGGAAGCCGCCGTCAACCCCCAGGACCTGCCCGGTGAGGTAGCCGGCGGCGTCGGAGACGAGAAAGGCCACCGCTCCCGCGATGTCCTCGGGGCGCCCCACCCGACCCATGGGGATGGCCGCGAGGACGGCCTCCCGCGCCTTGTCGGTCATGGCCGCGGTCATGTCGGTCTCGACGAACCCCGGCGCTACCGCGTTCACGGTGATGCCGCGCGAGGCCACCTCGCGGGCCACCGACTTCGTGAAGCCCACGACGCCCGCCTTGCTGGCCGCGTAGTTGGCCTGCCCGGCGTTGCCGATGAGACCGACCACCGAGGTGATGTTCACGATACGGCCGCTCCGCTGCTTGATCATCGGCTTGAGCGCGGCCTGGGTGCAGAGAAAGACGCCGGTCAGGTTCGTGGAGAGCACCGCCTGCCAGTCCTCGTCCTTCATCCGGAGCACGAGGTTGTCCCGCGTCACCCCGGCGTTGTTGACGAGGCCGTCGATGCGGCCGTGGGCGTCGAGAACACGCTTGAGCGCCGCCTCCACCGAGGCGCGGTCGGCCACGTCGATGGCGACGGCCTCGGCGCGACCTCCGGCGGTGGTGATCTCCCCCACCGCCGCGTCCAGCCGGCCAGTGTCGCGGGCGGCGAGCACCACCACCGCCCCCTGGTCGGCGAGAGTGCTGGCGACGGCCCGCCCGATCCCGCGCGAGGCCCCCGTCACGAGCATCACCTTGTCCGCCAGGGCCGCCGTCTGGCCTCCGCTCATGCGCTGCGCGCCTCCTTGCGCGCGGCGAGGGGGCGCAGCTCGGCCTCGATGTCCTCGTTGACGCCGCTGGTGTAGAACTCCGCGGCGGTGCGGATGCCGTGCATGACCGCGTGGCTGGTGGACTTGCCGTGGCCGATGACGCAGCAGCCCTTGACGCCCAGGAGCGGTGCCCCGCCGGTCTCCGCCGAGTCACTGCGCCGGCGGACCTCCCGGAAGGCCGGCGTCGACAGCCAGGCCCCGACGCGGCTCCGGAGGTCCCGCCTCAGCTCCTCGCGGATGAGATCGATCATGAACTCGGCGAGGGTCTCGCAGGACTTCAGGACGGCGTTCCCGGTGAATCCGTCGGTCACGACCACGTCCACCTTGCCGGTGAAGAGGTCGTGCCCCTCGACGTTGCCCACGAAGTTCAGGCTCGATCCCTTCAGCACCTCGTGGACGTCGCGGGTCAGCTCGCTCCCCTTGGTCTTCTCCTTCCCCATGCTCATCAGGCCCACGCGGGGCGTGTCCCGGTGGAAGACCCCCCGGCTGTAGGCGCTGCCCATCACCGCGAACTCCTCGAGGTGGCGGGGCTTGCACTGGGCGTTTGCGCCGACGTCGAGGAACACGGTCCGCCCCGTGCGGTTTGGAAGGACCGCGGCGAGGGCGGGACGATCCACCTCCTCCAGGGTGCCGAGCACCATCCGGGCGATGGTCCAGCAGGCGGCGGTGTTCCCGGCCGAGAAGAAGGCCTGGGCCTTTCCGTCCCGCACGTGCTCGAGGGCGACCTGGATGGAGGAGCGTTTCTTCAGGGTGGACCGGCTGACCTTCTCGCCCATGTCCACCACGTCGGGGGCGTCGAGCACCTCCACGTCGAGGCCGTCGGTCTGCAGCCCGTCGAGGGCGGCGCGCAGGACCTTCTGCGGACCGGCGAGCGACACCCCCACGCCGAGCTCGCGACAGGCGAGCACCGCTCCTCTCGCGACCACCGTGGCACCGTGGTCGCCACCCATGGCGTCCACGGCGACCCGGGGCTGGGACACTAGACCTCCTCCGCCTCGGTGACCGCCTTGCCCTTGTAGTATCCGCAGCGCGGGCAGACGCGGTGTGGCAGCTTGGGCTCGTGGCAGTTCGGACAGAGGCTGAGACCCGGGCTCGGCAGGTGGTCGTGGGCCCGGCGTTTGGCGGTACGGGCTTTGGAATGACGGCGCTTGGGATTGGGCATGGGTCGCTCCTAGTGACGATCGGGCCCGATGAGCTTGCGCAGGGGCTCGAGACGCGGGTCCCTCGGCTCCTCGGGGGGCGGGCAGTCGCACGCCTCGGTGTTGCGGTTGTGCCCACAGGTCGGGCAGATGCCCTTGCAGTCGGCGCGGCAGAGGCGCTTCAGCGGGAGGGCCAGAAAGATCTGCTCCCTCACCACCTCGCCCAGGTCGAGACGCTCGTCTTCGTAGTACCCGACCACCACCTCGTGGTCGGAGAGCTCGACCTCTTCCTCCTCCTCCTCGGGCCGGTTGGTCAGGCGGGGCAGGTAGAACAGGTCCAGCCTCTGATCGACCGGCACCGGATACGGCTCGAGGCAGCGACCGCACTCGACCTTCAGGTCCCCGGCGAGGTGCCCGTCGACGTGGACGGTCGTCCCATCCACGATCTCGAGGTGGCAGCGGAGCCGACCGGATTCGAGGACGAGCTCGTCGTCGCCCTCGAGATGGACCTCGCCCGTCTGGAGGCTCTCGTCGAGGTCGAGCCCTTCGGGCGGAATCCGAGGTATCTCAATGAGCAACATGGGGGTTGGACGCAAACCTCCAAATTGTACTGATTCCTGCCCTTAGGTCAAGGAGCAGCCACGACTTGTTCAATGACCCCCCACCCTCTTCATTCATCGACCCCCCACCCTAACCCTCCCCACGTAGGGGGAGGGAAAGGCTTGAGACAGGCCCCGTACACCCGCGTGTCCCCAAGGAAGGGACACACGGCCGCCACCTGGCCTGTTTCCAGCAGCATCGCGAGCCCCTGAGGCGTTCAGCCACGGGTCGGCAGGGCGCGCTCAGTGGACCTGCTGTGGCAGTCCCGCGGCCCATACTCCGCCATGGGACACAAGCCAAGCCTGAAAGACATCTCGGACGACGAGTTGCTCCGGCGCCTGACCCACCTTCTCAAGCAGTCGCGGCGCTGCGAGGCCGACCTCGTCGCCCACATCGCCGAGGTCGACGCGCGGAGGCTGTACGCGCGGCAGTCCACGTCCAGCATGTTCGTCTACTGCACCGAGAGGCTCCATCTCTCGGAGGCCGAGGCGTGGCTCAGAATCACCGCGGCCCGCGCCTCGCGGGAGCATCCGATGCTCCTGACCATGCTCCGCGACGGGCGGATTCACCTGAGCGGCATCCGTCGGCTGGCCCCGCACCTGACGCCCGAGAATCGGGATCGGCTCCTGACGCGGGCCACGCACCGGTCGAGACGCGAGATCGAGGAGCTGGTTGCGGAGCTGGCGCCCCGCCCGGACGCTGCGACTCGGATTCGGAAGCTGCCGGAGCGACGCGCGCCCGTGCCTCCGTCGACGGGCCCCGGACTGGGTCCAGACCCAGT
>JAJDNV010000041.1 GCA_022340545.1 Acidobacteriota bacterium
TCGACTGTCCGGTCTCGGCCTCCAGGCGGCCGTAGAGGTCGCGCGTGTACTTCCGCATCCAGGTGTTCGTCACCGACGTGGACCCGAAGGTGACCATCAGGCCGGCGGCGTGCCAGGTGGTACCGGACGTCAGCCGGTCCCTCTCCAACAGGACCACGTCCTTCCAGCCCATGTGGGCCAGGTGGTAGGCCACCGAACACCCAATGACACCGCCGCCCACGATCACGACGCGGGCCCTCTGAGGCACCTTCTGGTCAGCCATCCTGGCTCCCTCGCTCTTTCGCCCGCAGACTGTATGCGCGCCGGTGCGAGCGGTCAAAACCCTACCCCGTGGTACGCTCGACGCCGCCAAAGCCGGCGCACAAGGAGTCCGTCATGAGAGCTCTCTTCCTTTCGCTGCTGGTGGCGCTGGGCGCCGGGTCCGAGGCTGGCCCGCAGACCGCACCCCAGTGGGAGACCATCGAGATCCCCTTCGAGATCAGGCCGCGGGCCGAGAACCCTTACCTTAGCGTCGACGGACACGTCCTGTTCCAACACTCCTCGGGGGAACACGTCAGACGACCGCTGTTCTGGGATGGCGGCGACCGCTTCGCCGTGCGCTTTGCGTCCACCCGGAGCGAGGGGCGCTGGGAGTGGGAGCTGAGCCTGCCCGAGGGCCTGGAGACGACGTCGGCACGGCGCGGCGCGGTGGAGGCCGCTCCGGCCACCGGGACCACGCGCTTCTCGCGTCACGGGTTCTGGACCGTTCCCCGCGGCGCGCGTCAGATGATCCACCGCGACGGGACCTCGGTCATCCTTGTCGGCGACACGGCCTGGGCGTTGCCGTGGCGGGCCACCCCCGAGCAGGTGCGCCGCTACGCGGCGGACCGGCGCGACAAGGGCTTCAACGCGGCTCTCCTGATGACGATCCAGCCCGACATGGGGGCCGAAGGGCCGCCGGATCGCGAGGCGGACGGGGGCTTCGCGGTGGCGTTCGAGGACCTGCCCACCGGCCACATCCGTGAGCTGAACGTCGACTACTTCAAGTACTTCGACACCCTGCACGCCGTCCTCGTCGAGCACGGCATCGCGCCCGTCTTCCAGCCCGTGTTCCACGGCTATGGCTGGAAGGGGCTGCGGACGGCCGGCAACGTGATTCCGCCCGACGAGTACGCGCGCTTCTGCCGGTACCTTGTAGCACGCTACGGCGCGGCCCCGGCCATCTGGCTCGTGGGCGGCGACGGCATCGGCGACGCCCCGGGGATCGGACCCGGCGGGGAGGCGATCGAGGATTGGGACGACTACGAGCAGCCGACCGGCATGCACTATGCCCCCCACGGCAAGACCGACTCCTTCCAGGACGCCGCCTGGCTCGACTTTCAGTGGGCCCAGACCGGGCACAACGGAGAGCACCTGCCCGAGGTGGCCCTGACGGTCTACCGCCAGAAACCGGTCAAGGGCGCCGCGAACGGAGAGCCCAGCTACGAGAACATGGGGGCCCCGGGCCGGGCGGCGGGCTGGTGGCAGGGACACGAGGCGTGGAGCAACCTGTGCGCGGGCGGAACCATGGGCGTGGTCTATGGTGCGGGAAGCCTCTGGAACTGGGTGCTGCACCCCGGGGAGCCCGGACACCAGGACTGGACGCTCGCGAGAGGAAAGGCCTGGTACGACGCCCTCGAGTTCGAAGGCTCGCGCTACGTGGGCAACGTGGGCCGCATCCTGAACGCCTACGCCACCCACGGGGCGGAGCCGAACTGGCGCCTGGTCCCGCCGCGGCGGGCCCTCCACCGGCCCGGCAAGCTCTTCGTCCTCTACCTGAGCCAGGGTGGGAGCACCTGGACTCCCTACGTCGACCAGCTACCCCGGCGGTACCGCATCTACGACCCACGGACGGCCGCACTGATCACGGAGGGGAGGCTCGCTGAGGACGCCTCGGGGTCGCCGTTGATCGACACTGGCAGCACCGACCCTCGGGTCATTGTGTTCTATGAACCGGAGGCCGAGCAGGCATCCCCTTGAACCACCGGTCACGGTCGGTCATCCTTCGCGCATGATCTTCGGCCCCACGTTCGCGGAGATGCGCGACCCGTCCCTCCTCGAGGATTCCCTCCGCGAGTCGGCCCGGGCGGCCCGCGCCCGCCCCCTCGACCCCCTGAACCTCTTCAACATCTCGTGGAAGGCGGACGGCGACGTCCCCTTCACCGTGCTCCCGGAGGCCCTCACCGGCGTCACCGCGCCGATCGTCGTCATCTGCGCCCGCGGCTTCCCCACCGGCTCGCACAAGGTCGGCCCCGCCTACGCCATCCTGGTCGAGAAGCAGCTCGAGGGAATCTGCGACCCCGACGCCCACACCCTCGTCTTTCCTTCCACCGGCAACTTCGGAATCGGGGGGGCCTGGGTGGGCCCGCGCATGGGCTACCGCTCCCTGGTGGTGCTGCCGGAGGAGATGAGCGCCGAACGCTTCGAGATGATCCGGGGCTACGGCTCCGACGTCATCGCCACCCCGGGGTCGGAGTCGAACGTCAAGGAGATCTACGACAAGGCCCGCGAGCTGCGGGCGACGCCCGAGAACAGGATCCTCAACCAGTTCGAGGAGTTCGCCAACTACCGCTTCCACTTCCACTGCACCGGGGCGGCGGCGCTGGAGGCCGCGGAGGCGATCGACACGCCGGTGGCGGCGTTCGTCTCCGCGCCGGGCTCCGCGGGCACGATCGCCGCCGCCGAGGCGATCAAGAGGCGCTTCCCGGACGTCGTGACGGTGGCGGCCGAGCCTCGACAGTGCCCCACCCTCTACAACGCGGGGTTCGGGGCCCATCGGATCGAGGGCATCGGCGACAAGCACGTGACCTGGATCCACAACGTCTGGGCCACGGACCTCCTCGTCTGCGTGGACGACGGCGAGTGCCTCGAGGGGCTGCAGCTCCTCCAGGAAGGGACGGAGGTCCTCGAGGCCGAGGGAGTCGACGGGGAGCTGGCCCGGAGCTGGGTGGACCTCTTCGGCATCAGCAGTGTCTGCAACATCCTCGCGGCCATTCGGACCGCGCGCCACTACGGCTTCGGTCCGGGCCAGGCCCTGGTCACGGTGGCGACGGACGGCTTCGATCGCTACCCGTCGGTGCTGCGCCGGCTGGAGGCGGAGCAGGGCCCCATGGACGACCACGTCGCCCGGCGCCGCCTGTCCCGTCTCCAGGAGCCCGCGACCTGGCTCCTCGAGGGCACCCACGAGACCCGGCAGCGCTGGCACAACCAGAAGTACTTCACCTGGGTGGAGCAGCAGGGCAAGGACGTGGCCGAGCTGCGGGCCCAGCAGGACCCGGAGTACTGGGTCGCCCAGCAGGAGCGGATCGAGGAGACGGACCGCCTCATCCGGGAGCGACGGGGGTAGCCGGCGCGATGCCGAGAACGAGCGGTGCCCCCTACGTGACCGGCCTCACCTGCGTGCGCTGCGGGAGACGGACCCGGCGCGGGCTGGACGGGCCCTGTCCCCGCTGCGGGCCGGAGGGCGTGCTGGACATCGAGTACGACGTCACCCGGGTACGGCGATCGCTCACCCGGCGAGCGCTGGCCCAGCGGCCACGCACAGTGTGGCGCTACGCCGAGCTTCTTCCTGTTCCCGAGAGCGGACGCCGACCGCCGTGGGCGCCGGGCGGGACACCGCTCGCCCCGTCCCCGCCGCTGGCGCGGTGGACGGGGGTGCGGCGACTGCTTCTCAAGGACGAGGGCCGCAACCCCACCGCATCGTTCAAGGACCGGGCGAGCGCGGTCGGAGTGACTCGCGCCCTCGCGCGACGCGCTCGCGTCGTCGCCTGCGCCTCGACCGGCAACGCCGCCACCTCGCTCGCGGGGGCGGCGGCGAGCGTGGGCCTGCCGTGTGTGATCTTCGTCCCCGAGTTCGCCCCCGAGCCGAAGGTGGCGCAGCTCCTGGTCTTCGGGGCTCGTGTCCTGCGGGTGAAGGGGACCTACGACGAGACCTGGGAGCTCTGCCAGCGCGCGTGCGACCGGCACGGCTGGTACAACCGCAACGCCGCCGTCAACCCCTCGCTCGTCGAGGGAAAGAAGACCGCTGGCCTCGAGATCGCGGAGGAGTGCGGCAACGAGGTGCCGGACTGGGTCGTGGTCTCGGTGGGCGACGGATGCACCTTCGCCGGGATCTGGAAGGGGCTCCAGGAGATGCACGCCCTCCGCTTCATCCCGCGGCTCCCGCGCATGCTGGGCGTGCAGGCCGAAGGCGCGCGTCCGCTGGTGGACGCGTTTCACGAGGGGCGAGACCTCGTCCCGGGGCCCGCGGAGACACTGGCCGACAGCATCTGCGTGGGCCACCCCCGGAACTGGCGCAAGGCCCTCGCCGCCGCCCGCGATTCGGGCGGGGCCTTCGTCGCCGTCTCGGACGAGCAGATCCTGGAGGCAATGCGGGAGGCGGGTCGGCTCGCGGGCGTCTTTGGTGAGCCGGCGGGGGTGGCGGGGTTGGCCGGCCTGCGGCAGGCGGTGGCCGCGGGCCTCGTCGGCCGGCGAGAAACCGCGTTGGCCGTCGTCACGGGGAGCGGGCTGAAGGACGTGAAGAGCGCCACCCGGGCCGCAGGCGCGCCGTTCGAGCTGCCGCCCGAAGACGCAGCGCTCGACGCCCACCTCGAGGAGCGTCCTCTCTCACCGAGGAGCTGAGACCATGCTCCTGCGCAACGCCCTCCTGGCCACCCTCGACCCGCCGGACTCGCCCCGGGTCGCGTCGGGCGATCTGAGGATCGAAGGTGGCACGATCACCGAGCGTGCGCCCGGCCTCGCCGCCCGGCCCGACGAGGAGACCATCGAGCTCACCGGCGCCCCCGTCCTCCCGGGCCTCGTCAACGCTCACACCCACCTCTACAGCGCCCTGGCCCGAGGCATGCCGGGCCCGAAGGAGCCGCCCCGGGGGTTCCTCGAGATCCTGGAGCGGGTCTGGTGGCGGCTCGACCGTGCCCTCGACGAGGAGGCGGTGGCCCTGTCCGGCCTCGCCGGGGCGATCGACGCCGCGCTCTCCGGGGTCACGCTCGTGGTGGATCACCACGCCTCACCCTCCGCGATCCCCGGCTCGCTCGACGCGTTGCGGCGTGCGGTGGAGGAGGTGGGGCTCCGCTCGGTGCTCTGCTACGAGGTAACCGATCGGAACGGTCCAGAGGGGCGCGACCTCGGCCTGGAGGAGAGCCGCCGCTTTCTGGCCGGAGGTCCCACTCCCCTGACCCGAGGGATGGTCGGCGGCCACGCGAGCTTCACCCTCTCGGAGGAGACGATGGAGCGGCTGGGCGCCCTCGTCGATGAGACGGGCGCCCCCTTCCACATCCACGTGGCCGAGGACACCGCCGACGTGGAGGACTGCTGGGAGCGATACGACACGGGCCTCGTTCAGCGACTGGGGGGCCACGGCCTTCTCCGTCCCTCAACGATCCTCGCCCACGGCGTGCACCTCGAGGCGTCCGAGCTGGACGTGGCGCAGTCCCGGGGGTGCTGGCTCGCCCACAACCCCCGCTCCAACATGAACAACGACGTCGGCTACGCCTCCACCGACGCGTTCCGTCAGGCGGCGCTGGGCACGGACGGCATGGATGGGGACATCTTGGCCGAGGCCCGCGTCTGCTTCCTGCGGATGCGCGAGGCCGGCCGCGACGACGCCATGGAGGCGACCCTGCACCTCCTGACCGGCGGCCACCGCCTCGCCGCCGCTCTCTTCGAGCGCCCCTTCGGCACGCTCGACGCCGGTGCCCCCGCCGACCTCGTCGTCCTGGACTATCCCTCCCCCACGCCGCTCCACGACGGCAACCTCGCGGGGCACCTGCTCTTCGGCATCGACCGCAGTCACGTGCGGTCGGTCATGGTCGAGGGGCGCTGGGTCGTCCTCGATCGCTCGGTGGTGACGGTCGACGCCGAGGCGGTGTTCGCCCGAGCCCGCGAGGCCGCCCCCCGGCTCTGGCGTCGGATGACCGAGCTCGCCCCAACGCGCGGGCCCGCGGGCTGAGGCAGTTCGCGCTCATCTCGACCGGGAGAGAGGTCGACTCGCCCGTCGACGCCGGCCACTGTGATGGCCCGCCGCGGGCTACGTACATTGGTCAGGAGTAGCAGCGCCGCCGCCGGGGTGGGATCCCGGGGGCGCGGAGGTTGCGGTGAGCGGAGCGTTGAAGCGCCACGCGGGCGGGCGGCCTCACTCGAGAGTCTGGGTCCTGACCGGGCTCATGGCCCTGACGGCGCCGGGCGCCTGCCCTGGCGGAAAGCCTGCTGAGGACCCTCCCGCCAACGACCTGGTGCGGGTGGATGGCGGGTCGTTCTTGATGGGAGATGTTCTCGGGGAGGGCGGGCAGACGGAGCGGCCGGTCCACACCGTGAACCTCGGCGACTTCTCCATCTCCAAGTACGAGGTGACCGTCGCCCGGTTCAGGGCATTCGTCGAGGATACGGGCTATCGAACATCGGCCGAGGGGCCGATGGACCTGGACGCCCACCGCGAGATCATGAAGCAGGCGATGTCCGGGGAGGCCTCCCCCGAGGAGCTGACGGCATTCCAGACTCGAATCCTGGAACTGAGCGGGGCCGCGGCCTGGGACCCCGAGGCGCGTCGTTGGGCGGGCTACGACCCGCACCTGAGCTGGCGCAGCCCCGGCTTCGCGCAGGGTCCGGATCACCCCGTGGTGGCCGTCTCCTGGAACGACGCCATCCACTACTGCAACTGGCTGAGCCGGCGGGAGGGGCTGCCACCGGCATACGACCCGCACACGGGGGTCCTCCTGGACGAGAACGGGGCGGCGACTTCTGAGGTTTCCAGGGTAGGGGGCTTCCGGCTGCCCACGGAGGCGGAGTGGGAGTTCGCGGCGCGCGAGCGGGGCCGGCCGATCCGCTTCGGGAACGGACGGGACCTCGCCCGGTCATCGGAGATCACCTTCGATGCCGGAGCCGGTGACTACCCGTATCTCGAGCGGGGCGACAATCCGCGAGCCACCACGCCGGTAGGCGGCCACCGTCCCAACGCCCTGGGCCTCTACGACATGAGCGGCAACGCGTGGGAATGGGTGAGCGATCGCTACGGCCCCTACGGGGACGAAGCGCAAACGGACCCGTACGTCGAGACGGGCGACGAGCGAATCCTGCGCGGCGGCCGCTGGGGCGGTGACGCCTTCGAGGCCCGCGTCTTCCACCGCAGCCCCTGGGTCCGAAACGACCGCTGCAACAACTCCGGGTTTCGAGTGGCGCGGTCGGCCCCCGCCTCCAAGGACGACTGATCTCCTCCCCAGGGTCTCCGCTCGGGCTCGTCCGCGTCGTTCTCCGCAGCGTAGAATGCCGGCGTCTCGGGAGGGCACGATCATGGAGAACCTCTGGCCGACGCTGATCGGCCGGCAGTTCGCGGCGGCCGTGCAGATGCTGCAGCAGGCCATCGAGGCCTGCCCGGACGACCTGTGGGACGATCGGACCGACGGCTCGCCCTTCTGGCACCTGGCCTACCACGCCCTGTTCTTCACCGATCTCTACCTGTCCGACAACGAGAAGGCGTTCCAGGCGAGGGACTACCACTTCGACAATGCTCATTTCCTTCCGGGCGACTACCAGGATTTCGCCGGGATCGTCACCACGCCGGAAAAGGCCTTCACCAGGGACCAGCTGGTGGACTACGCCGGGCACTGCTTACGGAAGTGCGAGGAGACGTTCGAGAAGCTGACCGATGAAAGGGCCCCCGCGCGGTGCGGGTTCTGGTGGTACGAGCTGAACGTCGGCGAGTTCATGCTCAACAACCTTCGCCACCTTCAGCACCACGCCGGTCAGCTGATCCTGCTGCTCCGCCGCCGGGCCGACATCGGCATCGAGTGGTTGGGGACCAAAGGCAATCATCCGGCGCCACCGACGTGGTGAGCGTGTAGCCTGAACGAACTCAACCGACCGTTCAGGCCACTAGCGAGACAAAGACGCTCGGGAAGCGGGCCAGGACCGCGATCGCGTGCTGCAGCTCGCGGACGTCCACGCACTCCCCGATCTTGTGGGTGTTCTGCTCGATCCCGGCGCCGATGCCGAACATCGCGGGGTGCTTCACCTCTCCCGCCACGATCCAGGCCTTGGTCGGGGGCACTCGGATGGAGTCGTCCTCGGCCGGTATCGGATATCCCACGCCGTCGGTCGAGAAGATCCAGCGGTCGACACGGGGCTCGCGGCGCAGGGCCGCCCCACGCGCCCCACCCGCGGGTTCGCTGACGTGGGGGGTGACGACGCCACGATAGGTCTCCACCGCGGCCCGGATCACCGGGTGCTCCTCCGGGGTGAGCCAGCCCCGGTAGATCTGGGGGTTGTCGGCCAGGTACCCGCGCCACGTCTTCTGGGAGTAGCGAGGCACCGTCACCTCGACGCCGAGGCCAGCGGCGCGGGCGGCGGCGACAGCGTCGAGGGCCTCGATGTCCCGTCGCGCCTGCTCCGGCGACTCCCCCACCGTGAGCCGTCGGTCGAAGCGCACCGTGAACCGATCGGGCACTGCGCAGTCGCTGGGGGTCTCTAGCTTCGACCAGGACGCGGTGCGCGTGCCGTGGCCCAGGAACGCATGGTCGAGGAAGCCCTCACGGGCCTCGTAGCGCCGGGCCGCCTCGGCCACGATCGCCCCGCCGTGCTCGAGCGGGTTCAGCCCCTCCCAGGGCATGGAGCCGTGGCAGGAGCGGCCGGTGACCGTCAGCTCGATCTGCATGCGGCCCCGCTGGCCGCGGTAGATACCGAGCGCCCCCATGTTCGCGTCGCCGGTGCCCTCGGTGAGGACCACGGCGTCCGGGACGAGCTCGGGCGGGGCACCGTGAAGGACCCGGCTCATGACGTACATCGGTCCCCCGCCGTCGTTGTCCTCCTCGGAGGCGGTGGCATAGGAACGAATGATCGCCCCCCGGAGCGCCCCCTCGGGGGCGAGCTCCAGCAGGATCCGGCTGGCGACGATCTGCGCGACCACCCCCGCGAGCTGGTCGGCCGAGCCGCGCCCGAAGACGAGGTTCGCCCACTCGTCGTCGGGCGGGACGTAGCCGAGCTCGTCACGCAGCACCTCGCGCTCGACCGGCTCTCCGGCCAGGAGGCCGTCGTAGGCGTCGATCCCGCCCAGCTTCTCGCGCCACTGGGACCGCAGCGCCCGCACGGTGTCCGCGTGGCCATCCCAGTAGATGACGCGCTTCTCGGCAGCGGGAATCCCGTCCGAGGGGTCCTCCACCAACCAGACGAGATTGCCGTACTCGTCGAAACCCACGTCTTCGGGTCGGCGCACCGCCTTCACCTCGACGATGGTCCGTCGCAGGGACTCCATCCGCGGCCCCTCGTGGTTGCTGAGGCCGCAGTCCGGGTCACCCCCCTCCTCCACCGGCCGATCCACGGAGTCGGCGGGAATGCGGATGGCCTCTTTGAGGATCCGCTCGGCCAACGGCCGATCCCGTTTCGCCAGCGCGGCGATGCGATCGTCGAGGGAAGGCATCCGGCTCCTCCGGGGTTCGGTGGCGCCGCCCTCAGGTCTCGAGCGAGCCCAGGCGGCGCGACAGGTCCTTCACCTTGGCCGCGGCGAGCGCGGCCATGATCACGTACACCTTCTTGTTGGCCTGGCGCGCGACGTCGTTTCGATAGCGATCCATGACCGGAGCGCTCACCTCGGCCCCGATGTCCGCGGGCAGGCAATGCATGTAGAGCGCGGCCCCCCTGGTGGTGAGCCCCATGCGCCGCTCGTCGCAGATCCAGTCGCGGTGGCCGGCGTTCTGCTCGAGCGCACGCTTCTCGATGTTGGCCATCCGCTCTGCGTCACCGGCT